>JBJYXS010000162.1:0-1913 GCA_046260075.1 Anaerolineales bacterium
CCGCCGCCAACGCCTCCCGCTCGCTGTCGGTCAGCGGGAACACCTGCTCCAACTCCTCCGCCTTGTTTAATCGGTGACTGAGTTGCCAGCGCCAATCGTTCCACTGCGTTTCCGGAACGGAGCGAAACGCCTTCGCTCGGCGCGATTCAAAACCGTCGGATGCCATGCGTTCCTCCCGGCGAATCCGCCCGCCCATCGTGCCTATTTTGTGGAAACGTCCGCCCGGGGACTGATCCTGAGGATTTTTTCCGCGATGGCGGCGCGGCTTTTGGAGTCTTTCGCTTCCGCCAGACGGCGGCGCAGGTATTTGATCTTGTCCTTGCGCTGGCGTCGGCGCCGAATCTCCCGTTGTCGTTCTGTTCTCGGCATGCATACCTCCCTTTCTCATTATATGATAAAAAAAGTATATCTTCTTTCCCGATGAAAAAACAGAGGCGGACGGGATCACGCGCATCCTTCCGCCGCGGGAAGGACGCCCGGTGTGCATCGCGCGGCGCCGGGATGGATTCGTACGGCACATAACCGGCCGGCGCCGCATATCCGGCTGGTATAATTTTCCACCGACCGCTTCCGTGCGGCGGTTTCGGCCCATCGCCGTTCCGGTGATCCCGGATCGCATGATCGAAGACTTTCATGGATGTCAAGGCACTAACGGAGGAGATGCATCGGTTTGTCCGCTCGAAGGGGTGGTACGCGGACGACTCCCCGCGGCCGCAGACTCCGCGCAATCTGGCCGTCTCGCTGGCGCTCGAAGCCGCGGAAGTGCTGGAGCATTTCCAATGGGGGGAAAGCGCAGAATCGGATATCCGCGGCGAGCTGGCCGACACGGCCCTCTACTTGCTTCAGCTGGCCTCGTTGCTGGAGATCGACCTGGAACAGGCCATCCTCGAAAAACTGAAGGTCAATTACGCCCGCAACTGGCCGTCCCCTCCCGCCGCTCCCGAGGAATCCGAATGACTTCCGCGGACCGGCGGACCATCCTTGCCGTCAGCGACGACGTATCCCGACGGTTGGATTCCTGCCAAGCACCCGCCACCACCGGAAAAGTCGATTTCATCATCAGCTGCGGCGACCTGCCCTACGACTACCTCGAATTCCTTATGAATTGCTTCAATCGGCCGATGTATTACGTCCTGGGCAACCACGACGGCGAAGGATTCTACCGTTCCAACGGCAAGGTGGATTACCTGCCCGACGGCGGCGAGAGCATCGACGGCAACACCGTGGAGATGAAGGGAATCCTGATCGCCGGCCTGGGCGGCAGCATCCGTTACGGCCGCACACTGAAAAACCAATACTCGGAGGCGGAAATGTGGCGCCGCGTCCTGAAGCTGACTCCCCTGTTGCTTTCGAACCAGGTGCGGTACGGCCGCCGGCTGGATATTTTCGTCGCGCATTCTCCGGCCCGTGGCGTCCATGAAAGTCAGGATCCGGCCCACCGGGGATTCGCCGCCTTCCGCTGGCTCTTGGATTGGGCCAAACCGCGCTGGATGCTGCACGGACACACGCAATTCGCCCGCCCGCCCCGGTCCCTTTGTACGCAAGTCGGATCCACGGACGTGATTTATATTCCTCCCTTCCGCGTGCTGCAGTGGGGGGAGGATCTCTGACGCGGCCGTGGATCGCCCCGGATCCTTTCCCGATTCTCCTGCTCCCTCCGAGCCGCCGGACGCCTCCCGGCCGGTCGTGGCTGTTTTCGGCGCCGCTTCCGTGCCGCCGGACGGACCGGAGTATCGGACGGCGTATGCACTGGGTGCGGCGGTCGCGCGCCGGGGCTGGGTTCTGGCAAGCGGCGGATACGGCGGGACGATGGCAGCCGCCAGCCGCGGCGCCGCGGAGGCCGGCGGACACACCCTCGGGGTGACGTGCGACACCCTCCACCGTGCCGGCCGGTCCGTCAATCCCTGGGTCAA
>JBJYXS010000162.1:2013-6460 GCA_046260075.1 Anaerolineales bacterium
CCGAGGACTTTTCCGAATGGTACAACCAGCTCGTCTTGCGGGCCGAACTGGCCGACTACGCCCCGGTCCGGGGTTGCATGGTGGTGCGCCCCTACGGCTGGGCGCTGTGGGAGAACATCACCCAGGCGCTCGACCGGCGGTTTAAGGAAAGCGGTCACGTCAACGCCGGATTCCCGATGTTCATCCCGAAGTCCTTCCTCGAGAAGGAAAAGGAACACGTGGAAGGGTTTTCCCCGGAACTGGCGGTGGTGACCGTCGGCGGCGGCGAGGAACTGGAGGAGCCGCTGGCGATCCGCCCCACGTCGGAAACCATCATCGGGCACATGTACGCCAAATGGGTCAAGTCGTACCGCGACCTGCCTATTCTGATCAACCTGTGGAACAGCGTCGTCCGCTGGGAGAAGCGCACCAAGCTGTTCCTGCGGACGACCGAGTTTTATTGGCAGGAGGGGCATACGGCCCACGCCACGGCCGAGGAAGCCGAGGCCGAAACCCGCCGCATGCTCGACATCTACACCGATTTCGCGGAAAACGAAGCCGCCGTTCCGGTGATCCGCGGCCGGAAGAGTGAAAGCGAAAAATTCGCCGGCGCCTCCGCCACCTACGCCATCGAGGCGATGATGGGCGACGGCAAAGCGCTGCAATCCGCCACATCGCACAACCTGGGACAGAATTTCGCCAAGGCATTCGACATTCAATACCTGGACACGCAGAACCAACTGCAATACGCCTGGACCACTTCCTGGGGCCTGTCTACGCGCTTCGTCGGCGCCATCATCATGGTCCACGGGGACGATACGGGATTGATCCTCCCGCCGCGGCTTGCGCCGATCCAGGCGGTCATCGTGCCCATCTGGCGCAAGGAGGAAGAAAAGGCGGCGGTCCTGGAAAAGGCGGCCGTCCTGGAGAAGGAACTGCGGGCCCGGTGCCGCGTGAAAGTGGATTTGCGGGAAGGCCTGACACCCGGTTTTAAATTCAACGACTGGGAGATGCGCGGCGTCCCGGTCCGGATCGAAATCGGCCCCAGGGATCTGGCCGAACGGTCGGTCATGCTCTCGCGGCGCGATAGACCCGGACGCGAAGGGAAAATAAAGGCCTCCTGGGACGGACTGCCCGATTCGGTCGCGGCGCTGCTGGAAGAAATCCAAGCGGCTCTCTTCCGGCGCGCCAAGGAATTCCGGGATGGGCACATGCACGATCCCTCCGATTACGCGGACTTTCGTAGATCTGTGGAGGACGGGTTCGCCCTTTCCTGGTGGTGCGGCGGGTCGGCCTGCGAAGAAAAGGTAAAGGAAGACACCAAAGCCACCATTCGCTGCATTCCGCTCGAACAAGGTGACGGGAAAGGGCCCTGCATCGCCTGCGGCGGCGAATCCCATCAGAAAGCGGTTTTCGGCAAAGCCTACTGAGCATGCCTTCGATCGATCTTGCCAGTTTGCGCCAGCAAGGAACGGAGTTGGCCGACCGGATCGGCGATCCCCCCGCCTTCCGGACCGCCCTGCGATCCCTGCTGGACAGGCATTCCCATCGCCTGTTGCGGCGGAGTCGGTCGATGGTCCGGCGGAGCGCACTGCCCGCCTGGGAGGTCCCCGGTCTGTTGATCCGCGAAGTGGAAGCGGCTTTGCTCCCCGCCGTCCGACAGAATCCCGATGCCGCCCTGCAGGCGGCCGTCGGGATCTGGCCGTCGGGAAGGCTGGAGGAAAAGCAGCTGGCCGCCTTCCTGGCCGGCCTGTCGGATAACACCGGCGAGATCCGCACTGTGCTGCTGCGATGGCTGGCCGAGACGGAGGATCCCGAGGTTTTGGAGGACCTGGCCCGTTTGACCTGCCGTCCGCTGCGGAGTGCGGACGCCGTGTTTTTCCGGTCCGATGTGCGGGCTTGGATCACCGACCCGCATCCCGCCCGAAGGCGGTTCGGCTGGACGGCGCTCCACCGGTGGGTCGAGGACAAGAATTCCGAGTCGTTCTTCGCCGCCTTCGAACTCCTCCCGTTGGTGTTCGACGAAACGGATCCGGAAGCCGCGCAATCGGCGGCCGGTTTGTTCGGCTGCCTGGCGGAATATTCCCCGCAGGAAACCAAGGCCTGGCTGTCGGAACTGTCGTCGAAGACCCGCCAGCACGGCCGGCGGTTCCTGCGTTCGGCGATTTACGTTTTGCCCGGAGAGACGGCCGACCATCTCCGCTCCCTCCTGCGGGAAGAATGACCGGTGGACAATCCGCCGCCCGCCATGACGCGAACCCCATGACCCTCCGCAAGAACCTATTGGGGCGGAAGGGCGAAGCAGCCGCCGCCGGCCACCTGGCCTCCCTGGGATATGTCGTCCGCGCGCGAAACGTCCGCACGCCCTACGGCGAATTGGATTTGATCGCCGTCCACGGCGACAGCACCGTTTTCGTCGAGGTGAAAACCCGGCGCAGCCGGACGTACGGTTCGCCGGAGGAGGCGGTCACCGCGCGCAAGAAAAGCCATCTGACAGCCTCGGCCCAATACTATCTCCAGAAACACGGATTGTCGGCGATGCCGTGGCGGATCGACGTGGTCGCCGTGGAGTGCGACAGCGCGGGAAACGTGCAGCGGATAGAGGTGTTTGAGAATGCCGTCTTCGGGTGAACGTGCGGGGGGATCGTGGGTGGTGTTTCTTGTCGGACCGACCGGCGTCGGGAAAAGCGCCTTGGCGGTGAAACTCGCGCCGCACGTCAGCGGAGAGATCCTTTCGGCGGACAGCCGGCAGCTATACCGGGGCCTGGATATCGGAACCGACAAGCCGGACCGCTCCGTGCGGCGCCGGATCCCCCACCATCTGATCGACGTGGCCGATCCGGATCAGCCCTGGAGCCTGGCCGAGTTCCAGTCCGCCGCACGGTCATGCATCGACGACATCCACCGCCGCGGCCGGCTGCCGCTGTGCGTGGGGGGAACGGGACAGTACATCCACTGTCTTGTGCAAGGCTGGATCATCCCTCCGGCATTCCCCGCAACGGATCTTCGCCGCAAGCTGGCGGAACGGGCCGACCGGGAAGGAGCCGCGGCCCTGTACGGCGAATTGGAAAAATCGGATCCGGATGCGGCCGCCCGCATCGATCCGCGCAACGTGCGGCGGGTGATCCGCGCCCTGGAGGTCGTTCTCTCCACCGGCAAACCCTTTTCCGCACAGCGCCGGCGCGGTCCGGTGGGTTTTCAGCCGCTTCTGATCGGGTTGTCCCTTCCGCGTCCGGATTTGTACCGGCGGATCGACGCGCGGATCGACCGGATGCTGGCCGCCGGCTGGTTGGATGAAGTGCGCGCCCTGCTGGCCAAAGGATACTCCCCCGATCTTCCGGCTTTTTCCGCATTGGGATACGGGCCGATCGCCCGCCATCTGCAGGGGGAGATGGATTTCGAAGCATGCCGCGCCGAGATCCGCCGCGCCACACGCCGCCTGATCCGCCACCAAGCGAATTGGTTTCGGACCGATGATCCGGCCATCCATTGGCTGACGGCGGGGCCCGACGCCGAAGCAATAGCCCTGCGGCATATCCGGGCGGCCCTCGCCGGCATCCGACCCGGCTGATCCTCCGCCGGCTCGCCGCCGACAGTACGCGCCCCTCGGCGCCCGTTGCGGCCCATTTTACAGAAGAAAAACCCAGTAAATAAAAAACACCCGGGGGCGCCGGGTGTGGAAGGATCCATCCGCCGTCACGGACCCGGCTTGACTTCCTTGCGGTAGCCGCATTCGCAGTGGATATATCCATCCTTTTCCGGCTGCAGATTGCCGAGGTATTTCCCGCATTTCGGGCAGCGGGAGGTGAACATGCCCCCCAGCCGCTGCAGGATGGATTGCTGATACACCACCGACTGCTCATCGTTCCGTTTGCGGATCCAGCCCCATATCTCCCGTATCGCTTGCGGAATCAGGACGACCGCCAGCAGGATTCCGATGATGATCGCCGCCGCCGGGACATTGCCCAACCAGGCGCTTAACGCGACATGGACCAAACCGACCAGCAGAAACAGCAATCCAATACCCAGAAGCCGCAGGGTGCCGAGACCGATTCGCCGCATCATCCGCGGCGCACTCCAATATCTGCCGAAAAGCTTTTGCAGATCCGCCCGCATCGATTCGGCATTGATCTCGTTTTCCGACAGACGCCTTGCCTGTGCGGAGATGTGATAGAAATCGCCGTACACCGGGATGATTTGAAAGCGGTTTCGATCCTCCCAGGCGATGCACTCATTGAACACCCAGGCGGAAGGCTTCTTCTCCCTGCGCTGCAATTGCAGGATGCTATCCACTTCCTTCATCACCTCATCGGGTGAAAAAGGGAGAAACAGGAACATCCGATCCCTTCCTTTGCAGCGAGTATATTATGCGGCGGACTTTTCATATCCGCACACATCGGTGTACGGCGACGAAAGACGTTGATCCGA
This sequence comes from Anaerolineales bacterium, assembly GCA_046260075.1. Lineage (GTDB taxonomy): Bacteria > Chloroflexota > Anaerolineae > Anaerolineales > RBG-16-64-43 > JAFGKK01. Next base: position 6,421 of record JBJYXS010000162.1, read on the forward strand.
AACAGACACCTGCGGCCTGCACCTCCGAACCGGGGAAGGC
>JBJYXS010000163.1:0-9935 GCA_046260075.1 Anaerolineales bacterium
GCGAGGGCAGGCGCTGCGCCCTGTTCCATTAATCCATCCCAACGAAAAAAACCAACCCATGCCAAATCATTCGCATTCTGCGCCCCTACGTTTGCACAAACCGTAATGCCGGCCGGCCGAACCCGATCCGCCATGCCGCCCGATGATACAATCCTTCATTATGGACGACCGCCTGGCGCGTTTAAAAACCCTCCTGGCCGAGATCGCCGACCTCAGCGCGGTTTCGCATCTGCTCGCCTGGGATCAGCAGGTGAATTTGCCCGCCGCCGCGGCCGAAACCCGCGGCCGCCAGCTCGCCGCGCTCGGACGCATCTCCCACAACCTCGCCACATCCCCCGAGCTCGGCCGCCTGATCGAATCGCTCCGCGAGCCGGCCGAAAGGCTGGATCCCGATTCCGACGACGCGCGCCTGATACGCACGGCCGCCCGCGATTTCGAAAAGGAAACCCGGGTTCCTTCGGAATTCGTCGCCGAATTCGAGCTGGCCGCTGCCGTCGCCTTCTCCGCCTGGACCGAGGCGCGCGCCAAATCCGATTTTTCCCTCTTCCAGCCGCACCTCGAGCAACTCGTCGGCCTCCGGCGCCGCTATATCGGCTTCTTCCCGCCCTCCGAGCATCCCTACGATATCCTGCTCGATGATTTCGATCCCGGATTGAAAACGGCCGAGGTGCGCGCGGTCTTCGATGCGCTCCGCCCCGAACAGACGGCCCTGATCCGGCGGATCGCGGGCCTCGAGCCGCCCGACGATTCCTTCCTGCACCGCCCCTTCGACGAGCAGAGCCAGCTCGCCTTCGGCCGCGAGGTGATCACCCGGTTCGGCTTCGATTGGAATCGCGGCCGCCTGGACCGCAGCGCTCACCCCTTCTCCGACGGGCTCGGCGACGGCGATACGCGCATCACCACCCGGGTCGACCCCGCCTTCTTCACCGATTGCTTTTTCAGCATTCTGCACGAAGCCGGCCACGGACTCTACGACCAGGGCATCCCGCCGGAGATCGAACGCGGCCCGCTCGGCCGGAACCTTTCGCTGTCGGTCCACGAATCGCAGTCGCGGCTGTGGGAAAATCTCGTCGGCCGCTCGCTGCCGTTTTGGGAATGTTTCTACCCGCGCCTGCTGGAGGTTTTCCCCTCCCTGGCGGATATCCCCCTCGAGCGCTTCCACCGCGGGATCAACCGCGTGCAGCCTTCGCTCATCCGCACCGACGCCGACGAGGCCACCTACAACCTGCACGTCATGCTGCGGTTCGAACTCGAACTGGCGCTGATGGAAGGATCGCTCGCCGTCCGCGATCTGCCGGAGGCCTGGAACGAGCGCATGCGCGAATACCTCGGGGTCGTCCCGGACGACGACGCCCACGGCGTGCTGCAGGATGTTCACTGGTCCTCCGGCCTGTTCGGTTATTTCCCCACCTACGCGCTCGGCAACCTGGTCTCGGTCCAGTTGTGGGAGGCCGCGGCGCGCGATCTCCCCGACCTCGAATCCCAAATCCGGGCCGGCGCCTTCGGCGAGCTGCTGGCATGGCTGCGCGAAAAGGTCCACCGCCACGGCCGCAAGTTCAGCTCGCAGGATCTGGTCCGCCGCGTCACCGGTTCGCCGATCGACCCGCAGCCCTACCTGCGCTACCTCGAGCGCAAATTCGGCGCGCTGTACCATCTGCCTTCCGGGACGTAAATTTCACGCGGCCTACACCGGGAATAATGGTTAATATCGTAGGGGCGCAGCGCCCCCCGCTTCGTAAGCGCACAGGTTCACGAAGAACGTGAAACCTGTGCACTGCGCGAGGGCAGGCGCTGCGCCCCTACGTTTTGACACCATCGGTTAGTTGATATCTGCCGGCCGCCCTCGGCGAAGGTCACGCCGGCGGCGGATGGTCGCCCCCGCGAATGTCAATCCGCATTTGATTGCAGTTCCCGCCGGCTCCATCATTGTGTAACTACTGCACCGCCGACGAATACGAAGTATCAATCGTCTTTCCCCGCCGCCCGCAATCCCCGCAGCACCTCCCGGATGTTTCCCGTCCCCTTTCCCTTCGCCTCGCCGTCCGCCGCGAACATCTCCAAGAGCGCCAAGGTCTGCCCGCGGGTCTTCGTATAGTGGAAGCGGAGATATGCTTCGATCTCGAACGGGGTCAGCATCGGCAGTGCGGCGGCTACGAGCCGGAACGCCGCCGAAAGGACCGCCGCCCCGAGCAACGCCCGATGCCATCCGCCGGCATCGGGCAGCTGCCCCAGCACCGCCTCGCGGCAGGCTGCGGCGGAGCGTCCCAGCCACGGGCTGCGCCGGAATTCCTGCAGCGACCAGCCGGCGAGCTCCAGCCCGGCGGTAAAAGCCGTCATCGCGGCGGTGATGCAGCCCTGCGTTCGAGAATCCGGTCCGTCGACCGTATAACCGAACCCGGCCCGTTTGAGAACCTGTCCCGCGTCTCGGCAGGCTTCCTTCGTGCCCGCCAGCGGAATTCCCAGCGGCGTGCGCCAGAAGTTGACGCCCCCCGCCGTCCCGCCGCCGGCCTCCGGACCGCCCTGCCAAGCCATGAAGGCCGTCCCGCCGAAGACCATCCGCTCCGCGCCGTCCGGCGGGATGAATTCCGGGCGTCCGCCCTCGGGCGCAAAACACACAACCCGCCGCGAGGGCACTCCCCGCAGGAAGGAACGGAACCATTCCGTGTAGTACACCGGCGAGGGGACGGCGAACCAGATTTGATCGGGCGCGAACCGACGGGCCTGCTCTTCATCCGCAATCACCCGGAAATCGGCCAGCCGATGGGCGGCGGGATCCCGCCGCCGGCCGACGACCTGAAACAGCGGCAGCCCGCCATGCTCCTTCGCACGTTTCAGTTTTTCGGCAACGGCGGGCTTGTCGTACAGACCCAATTCCACACCGGCCTTTTGCAGGAAAAGACCGTACACCTGCCCCACCGCCCCGCATCCGACGATCAATACTTTCATGTATTACCCGCCTCATTCCCCCCGAATACCAACCACCAAAGTCAAAAAAGACGCGAAAATAATCCAGCTTGTTGCTTTTACCGGTTATTCCCTCATCCCCTCCCTGCTCCCGGTGCGAGCGCCGGGAGAAGGGTTGGGGTTGAGGGGATATGCCGTCGGTATCTGCTCCACGCCGATCCCGTAGATGAACTCCGTCAACCGCATCGCCAGCGGGAAGGGCAGCACCTTCCCCGCCAGCGCAACCAGCCGGTTGGAAAATCCGGGCATGATGACCCGCCTGCCGCGGAGGATGCCGGGGTAGACCTTCTCGGCGAATTGCTCCGCCGTCACCATCGCCGCCCGGGAGATCGGCCGGGGGCGCTGGCCGGCCAGCGGCGGGAACTCGGTCAGGGTGCCGCCGGGGTATACGCCGCACACCCGGACGTTCGTCTTGCGGCACTCGCGGGCCAGGATGTCGGTGAACACCCGCACGAAATGCTTGCTGCCGCTGTACATCGCGAACTTGGGCAGCGGCGCGTAACCGCCCACCGAGCCGACGTTCGCGATGCGGGCCGGTTCGCCGTGGGCCAGCATATGCGGCAGGAAGAAATGGCAGAGTTCGGCGAGCGCCGCAGCGTTGACGGCCAGGATCCGCCGCAGGTGTTCGATTCGCAATTCGCGGAATTCCTGGTAGGGGCTCATCCCGGCGTTGTTGACCAGGATATGGACCTTGCCGTAGCGTTCGACGGCTTCCATTAATACCGCCTGCGGCGCGCCCGGGGCGGTGATGTCGAGCGGCAGGGGATGCACGTGCGGGACCTCCCGGGCGAGTTCGGCAAGCCGATCCCCGCGGCGCGCCACCGCAAGCACGGCGTGCCCCTCGCGGGCGAAGGTCTTCGCCATGGCCCTGCCGATTCCCGAAGACGCTCCGGTGATGACGGTGTTCATGGCCGGGCGGCCCTCCCGCCGCCGGCGTTCATTGTATCCGATAGGCGGTTCACCGGGGAATCGAAACGGTAATTAATATTCCGGTTTCCGCCGCCGCGCATACCCCCACGCGCACAACGCCGCCGCGGCGATGACGGCGATCGCGATCAGGCCGCCCTCGATCGCCGTCCCCCGCCCGACGAACAGCTCCGGCCCGCTCTCGCGCAACCGCAGCACGGAAACGGCGTCCGGCCGGCCGCTCAGCCCCAGGCCGCAGACCCTGGCTTGCATCCAGTTCCACGCCGCGTGGAACCCGGCGACGAACCACAACGATCCGCTGCCGATTTTGACGAAAATGAAAAACGTGCTGATCAGCGCCACGCCGAGGAAATATCCCCAGCTTGTATTCCCGTGCATAAGAGCGAAGATGCATCCGGTGGCGGGTATCGCCGCCCACAGCGGAAGATCCTCAGCGAGGTTCCGGAAGATGTAGCCGCGGAAGGCGGTCTCTTCGCTGATCCCCACCGCCAGGGCGGCCAACACCGTCCCGGCGGTCCAATCCGCGATCGATCCCCAACCCGATCCCGCCAGCCCGTACCCCTCGATCCGCACCCAGCCCAGCGCATATTCGATCCCGAAGATCACTCCGATCAGCGCGCAGCCGGCGATCCACCCCGGCAGCATCCGCGGGATCCCCCTGATCGCGTTTGTCCACCCGATGCCTTTCCACGGCCGCCGGTCCAGGAACCGCCGCGCCAGGGCGGTCGCGGCGAGCAATCCGCCGGCGGCCGCCGCCAGAAACGCCGCCCCTTGGGCCGCCTCGGGCGGCGGATTCGCCGCATCGCCGAGCTCGATCCGCATCCTCTGCGAAAGGCCGGCGACGATCAGGAACGCAAACAGGTACAGCCCGAGCCGGATGACGAGCCCCGGCCGGCCGTCGCCGGTGATGAGGAAGATATCCGAGCCCCGCCGGATCAGCTTTTGAAGGTCCAATTCCATTCACCGCTCCTGCAGAATCCCGGCCGGGAAGGCCAACACGGCCGGGAAGGTGTATGAAATATTGTCGGTTTGGGGCGAATTTTCCTTCGGGGGAATTGCCGGATCCGCTAGCATGCCATTCAATAAATAATAGGATGGGCAAATGGTTTTGTCGTAGGGGCGCTGCGCCCCTACAATAATTCCCGAAATCCCCATATCCCCCGTTTCCATCCGGACGTTTTTCCCGCGCGCCTATCCCGCCCGGCCGTCCCGCATCGTAAACATCGCCGCGCTAATCAGGCACAGCGCCGAGGACGCCGCCAGCGCGCCGCCCAGCCCGATCCATGTCGTCAGCAAAGTCGCCAGGAGCGGCGCCAGGGCCGTCGCCAGGTACTGGAACATCTGGGCGAACGAGACGAACATCGCGCTCTGATCCTCGGGAATCCGCTTCATGATTTCGTCGAAGAACACCAGGTTCACCCCGGCCTGGAACACGCCCGAGATCCCCGCCAGCACGATGATCACCTCCGCGCTGCGCGTGGCGGCCACCAGCAGCGGGTAGAGCCCAGCGCCCAGCGTGGTGGCCAGCAGCACGAAGCGCGGCGAACGCACCCGCGATTGCCGGGCCCAGAACGGATAGCCGAACAGCACCACCACCGTCGAGACCATGCTGATCGCGCCGATCCAGGCGTCGGAGGCCTGCACCGCGTGCACGTAATACAGCGGGAGAATCGGCTGGGAGAGGGCGAACCCCGCAAAATAGACGAACCGTTTGAGCGAGAAGGAGAGGAACTCCGGCCGCCCGCGGATCAGGCGTCCGTATTCCGCCAGCGTCTCGCGCCACGGGGTGCGGCCGGCGGCGGCCTGCGGTTCGCGCTCCGGAAGGACGATCCGGCTGGAAAAATAGAAGCTGACCAGCCCGGCAACCGAGAGCATCAGGAACGCCGCCTGGTAGTTGACCGGGAAGGGGGTCCGATCCAGCAGCGCGCCGATGGCGACCACCGCCAGGGCGGTGGTGAAGCCGAGGATCGTCCAGCGGCGGCTCAATAACCTATAACGGCCCTCGGGGCCGGCGACGGCGTTCATCACCACCGAGAAGGTGACGTTGAGCATCGTCTGCGGCAGGGTCGCCGCCGCCCAGATTCCGATCAGCACCGGGATGAGGGATTCGCGCGGCACCAGGAACGGCGCAATGCCGGTGGCGGCGTAGGCGGAGAGGTAGAGCATGCGCGAAAGGCTGAACCAGGGGACGACGCTGCGCCGGCCGCTCAGGAAGCGGCCGATGGCCAGCGCGAAGACCAGGCCGGCGAAGGCCGGCATCGCCGTCAGCATCCCGACCTCGAACGCGCCCGCCCCCAGCCGCGCCAGGAACACCGGCAGAAACGGCGTGCCGGCGTTCGAAAGGCCGATCGCCACCGCGTCGATCTGGATGTTGCGGTAGTTGTGGCGGGCGGTCGAATCCAAGCCCGGCGGGAAGGCGAACCGCCGGATCTGTTCCCGCACCGCGCCCCAAAACGGCCGCAGCCTGCGTTCTCCGAAAGGAAAATTCTTCATCACACCGCCGTCCCCAAAACCAGCCTATTGTACGCCATCCGCCGTGAAAACCCCTTCTCCGGGAATACTATTTATGCAGATTTCCCACGCCCTTGCACCGGCGGGGGATTTCGTCCATAAGGATGCTGCTCCCCGCCCATACGTCCGTTCCGCCGCCCGCCGGGACGCGACGCGTCTTCCCTTCCGTTTTCCCCGGCCGAGGGCCAAATGGGCAAGAGTGATTCGTGTTTGGATGTATAATGTGCCCATCCTTCATCCAGTTCATCGGCATGTTTTGACACCCAATGCGGACAGAGCGAACGGCACAGGACGGTTCCCGGCAAGGAAGGCGGCCGGCGCACGGAAAACGCTCGCCGCGACTCACGGACCGCCGTGGAGGGCGGATCATGGAAACCTCGGATATCATCTCCATCCTCGCCCTGGCCATATCCTGCGTATCTTCGGCGTTCCTCATCTATAACATCCTGCGCGACAGGGCCAACATTCGAACCCGCGCGGAATTCTTTCCCGCCTACAACGACGAAGACGGCCCCGGCGGTCCGCCCCTCCTGACCCTGGCCATCTTCAATCACGGCCGGCGGGACGTCCTGCTGGAATATCTGTATTTCGAATTCGGGCGGAAGACGTTCGAATATGCGGAGACGACTTGGGAAAGCGATTCGCACGGACGGTTCCGTTTCGGCGAAGGGGAATCCCATTCCCAGGATTTCGATCCCGATTGCGACGGCATCCTGACGGACGAAAACGGAAATCCGCCGACGCGTGTGTTTTTTCAGGATTCCCTGCGGAACCGCTATGTAGTGCAAAACGCCCGCCGGGAAATTAAAAAGTACCTTCACGCGGTGCGCAAAATGTAGCCCGCGGCGCGCGTGGATCAGAATGGGTTCCGGAAGGATCAACCCGGCGCGCCTCCGGCGGGCCGAGTCAGGGAGGGATGGCCATGGCCGACTTTACCATCGTAGTGAAAGGCGTGGATCGGCTGCCGAACCGCGGCATCATCATCAACACCATCCGCGAAGGATTGAAGGGCCTTTGCCGTGAAGCCGGTAAAAATCTGAACATCCTGATCGACCGGGGGATCGCTCCGAAACACGGCGATCTGACCGTGATTTTCAACCGCGACGTGCCGTACGGCGGCCCGGGGAGCATGAGCATCTTCGGCTCGGCCTCCGGCAGTTCCACCACGATCAACCTCGACGAACATTACGGACGGCGGCTGGAACGGGGGGTCCAAAGCGACCGGGTGCTGGTCGGAAACCGGTACACCTTCGCGCCGGACTACACCTCCCAACTTCAATCCCTGTATGAGTTCAACGAACCGGCGTTCGCCCGTTTTGTGGCCAATACCGCCCTGCACGAAATCGGGCACTTGCTCGGGCACAAGGGTTCCCGGAATCCGATGGACATCATGTACGATTCGACGGCCATTCCGCGCCAACAGGGCCATACGGTGAAATCCAACCGCCGGTTCCTTTCCCGCAAAGCCGAATTTCTTACCGATCGGGAAACCATGATCAACGCGATCCGGGAGGGACATTACGGTGAGCGCGATGAACGGATGGAATGGCGGCCGGCCGGCACGCCGGACGGCGGCATCCGTCCGATTAAAAAGAAATTCAAAGCCCTCGGGACGACGTCGTCGCCGGCGGCGTTCCCCGGAAAAACGCCGGCCTCCGGCGGCTCCCTCCCGCGCGGGTTCCTGCTCAGGCGGGGATCCCGCGGAGAACGCGTGACCGCGCTGCAACGGACGCTGGGCGTGAAAGCCGACGGCGTCTTCGGGCCGAATACCGAACGGGCCGTCCGCGATTTCCAGCGCCGCAACAATCTGCGCGTCGACGGCATCGTCGGACCGCAAACCCGCGGCCGGCTGCCGGGCGGATCGTCCGTGATCCGTACGCCCTCCATGCAAAGCAAACCCCTCCTGCACCGCGGTTCACGCGGCGCCGGGGTGGCGGGCATTCAACGCACTTTGGGCGTGAAAGCCGACGGCGTCTTCGGCCCCCATACGGAGCGCGCGGTCCGCGATTTTCAGCGGCGGAACAACCTGCGCGTCGACGGCATCGTCGGCCCACAGACGCGCAGCCGGCTGTTGAGCGGATCCTCGTCGGTTCGGACGCCGGTGCCGGGCGTCCCTTCCCTCCTGCGCCGCGGATCGCGCGGCACGGGGGTGGCGGGACTCCAGCGGTCCCTCGGAATCCGCGCCGACGGGATCTTCGGGCCGAAAACCGAACACGCGGTCCGCGATTTCCAGCGCCGCCACAACCTGCGCGTCGACGGCATCGTCGGACCGCAGACGCGCGGCCGGCTGCCGGGAGGATACTCCACGTTCCAAACCCCGATTCCGGGCGCCTCTTCCCTCTTGCGCCGGGGCTCGCACGGCGCGGGGGTGACGGGTCTTCAACGGTCCCTTGGAATCCGCGCCGACGGGATCTTCGGGCCGAAAACCGAACACGCGGTCCGCGATTTCCAGCGCCGCCACAACCTGCGCGTCGACGGCATCGTCGGCCCGCAAACCCGCGCCCGGCTGTACGGCGGAACGGGGTTCGGATCCGGCCCGGGCGCGACGAATCCTTTGCGGTCGTACGCTCGCGGACTGCGATAACCGATAAACGAAAGAAAACCATCCTGGGAGGAAACCATGGCTGCCAAGACGAACAAGACCAAGGCTCACAAGCCGGCCGCGGGCCGGAAAGCCGAAACCGGTGTGAACGACACCCTGCTGGAGCTTTTCACGGCGTATGAACCCCTGCTGGGGGAAAACCTGTGGCCGTGGGAAACGCAACGTTGGACCGAGTTGGTGTCTTGCGTGCTGAGCGCCTCCACCAAACCGGAAGTGGCACCGGAATCCATCCGCGAAGCCGCTCATGTGCTGGAAAAGGGCCATCTGGTCGACATCGACCAGCTGTCCGAGTTGGTGTCGGCGGACGGCGAATTGGACGCCGAGCATCCCATCCTGATGGCCGTATTCGCCGTATTGTCGAATTACGGTTTTTCGGACGAGGAAATCGAGTCTGCGGTTATCGTATTGTGCTGCCTGGCGGATAGCATAAAAAAAATTTTCGACGGCAAAATCCAGAAGTGTCTGCGCAAATACGGAGCCGAGATGTTGAAGGGAATGGAGAAGGAATTCGCCGTTCCGGAGTCGGAGGCCGATATCCTCCACGCCGCGCTCGCGTTCTGGCTGCAGAACGCGCTGAATATGCCGCTTCCGATGCCGGACGAAGTCACCGACTGGGCGTGCGGGATGCTGCGGACGGATTACAAAGCATTGGTCCGCGCGGCCGATGAACTCGATATCAACGTCGCGTTGCTCGACAACGTGTTGAGATCCTATTGGCAGCAGGAAATCGAAATCGGACGGAGCCAGTCCGTCGATGCATGAGGAAGGCGCCAAAAAACTCCGCCACGGGCGATGAACCGGATTACCGTAATGAGGCCGTGTTCCCTCAGCCCTTCCCCACGGATATGTCCGCATCGGCGCCCGGCGCCGCGGCGATCCCGCCGGGAGGCGGGGGGAAAGAACGGCCGCGTCGGAATGCCGCCGCGGTTAC
>JBJYXS010000164.1:0-7483 GCA_046260075.1 Anaerolineales bacterium
GAGGAGACAGGTGCTTGGGTGGTCATCGAGATCATCGACACCGGCTGCGGGATTTCCGAGTACAACATGGATAAACTCAGCGAGCTGCGAGCCGATCTGTTTGCCGCCGACGGAATCCTCGGCTACGGCAAACCGCCCGCGGATTGGCGTACGCTGGCCCTTCAGGAGAACGCCAAGATCGAGATCGTCAACGGCTCGGGAACCGATGGGTTCGCCGGGGCAACCAAGGACTTCCTCGTCAGCCAGGGATTTTCCGAAGAAAATATAACCGTTCGAACCGCCACCCAGGACGAACTTTACGCCTATCCGCTGACCACGCTGATTACCGACTTCTCCGGAAGTCCGTTTACGGTCCGGTTGCTAGCGGAAATGATGGGGTTCGATTCGACTCACCTGAAGACGAACATCCGCTTCGACAGCGATGTGGATGTTCAGATTTTCCTGAAATTCGACTGGACTATTCCGTCTTGAGCCACCGAAGGGTAATAAAAAAAGACGCGGCCCGCGGGCCGCGTCTTTTTTATTCCTTCCAGGGGATGATTTCCTCTCGCTTCGATCCGACCGATACGAGTGTGATCGGAGCCCCGGCCTCCCGTTCAATCCGCTCCACATACTCCCTGGCCTGGGGCGGAAGCTCCTTCTTCGACCGGGCGCCGCGGATTTCCTCCGTCCAGCCCGGAAGATCTTCGTATGCCGGCTGGTACGTCTCCAGCCGCGAGGTTCCCATCAGCAGATCCCGGTACGATTTTCCGGAGAGCCGGTAGGCGTTGCAGAATCGGATGGGATCCAGTCCGCTGAGGATATCGAGTTTGGTCAGCACGATCTCCGTCAGGCCGTTCTGTCGTACGGCATAACGGAGCAGGACAAGGTCCAGCCACCCGCAGCGCCGTGGGCGCCGGGTGGTGGTGCCAAACTCATCCCACGGCATCTCGCCGGTCCCGCGCAGGCGGTCCCCGATCTCGCCGGTCTGTTCGGTTGGGAAGGGTCCCTCGCCCACCCGGGTTTGAAAAGCTTTCGCCACACCGATTACGCGCCCCAGCCGGCGCGCCCCCACTCCCAGACCGGCGAAGGCTCCGGCCACTCCGGTATGCGAACTGGTCACAAATGGATACGTTCCCTGGTCCAGATCCAGCAAGGTTCCCTGGGCGCCTTCCGCCAGGACGGTCTTTCCGGCTTCGAGGGCGCCCGCCACGAGGGCGGAAGTATCCGCAACGTACGGACCGAAGGTCTTGGCGTAAGCGGCGAATTCCGAGGCGACGGCGTCCGCATCCAGCGGCGGTTGGTCATACAGCTTCTCCAGGATCCGGTTCCCCTGCAGGATATGGGCCTGCACTTTATCGGCGCATTCTTCGGGATTCGTCAGGAGTTCCGCCCGCAAACCGGAGCGGGCGGTTTTTTGGGAAAACGCCGGGCCGATTCCCCGCCCGGTGGTGCCGATCCGCTTTTCCCGCGACGCCTCCTCCGCCCGGTCGAGTGCGATGTGCAGCGGGGTCAGCAAATGAGCGGCGTGGGATATCTTTATCCGGTCGGGGCCGCAAGCCACGCCTTGCGACCGCAACTGTTCCAATTCCGCGGTAAACCGTTGCGGGTTGATCACCATTCCGCTTCCCAGAAGGCAAAGGGGTTGGGGGTGGACAATCCCCGAAGGGATAAGGTGCAAGCGGAAAATTTTTCCGCCGACGGCGACGGTATGCCCGGCGTTGTCTCCGCCCGAAAAGCGCGCCACCACAGCGGCTTCGGCGGCGATCGCATCCAGTATGCGTCCCTTCCCTTCGTCTCCCCATTGGGCTCCGATGATGATGTGCAACGGCATATTCCACTCTCCTGGCGGTCCGGTGTCTTCGTTCAGGCGTCAAACGAGGGCGCATCCCAACGCCCTCGCCGTCGGTCCCGGCCGACCTCCATGCATTCCTTTTGCCAAGTATGCCATAAAACGCCGGGCTTCGCATCCCCCAAACGCCCGTCTCCCGCCAACGCAAACGCGGTAAAAGACGTACATAAGATGTATAAAGAGCAAACGCGATCCCGTCTGCCGCTACCATCCCGCGGACGAAAGGGTTAGAATACGTTTCGATGAATTCTGCACCCGTAGACTCGCATCCACCGGAACATTCTCCCCCCGCGGGATCCTTGATCCATCGCCTGCGCCATTTCACGGGGTGGCGTTGGATTCTGCTCGCCGTGCTGTTGCTGGTGCTGCTGTTCGGCTGGACAGCCGCGCCGCCGGGATTGCTGGGGAAGGCGGATGCGATCGGATACGCCGTCTGCCACCGCATCGACCTGCGGTCATTCCACCTCGGGGATCGCCAATTGCCGCTCTGCGCTCGCTGCACGGGGACCTTCCTGGGGACGTTCGTGGGCGCGCTGCTCCTGTTCTTGGCCGGCCGCGGACGGTCCGCCGTCTGGCCCTCGCGCGGCCTGCTGGCATTGATGTCCGTGACGATCATCGCCTGGGGATTGGATGGAATCAATTCCTATGCGTCCCTCTTCCCCCGATTTCCCCACCTGTACGAACCGCAGAACGGGCTGCGGTTGACGACCGGCGCCTTCCTGGGCATGACGGTGGCCGCGGTGTTCCTGCCGGCGGTCAATCAAAGCCTATGGAAATCGCCGTCCGAGGTTCCGGTGTTGCGGAATCTCCGGGAACTCCTGGTGTATTTTTCGTGCGCACCGCTGTTGATCGGTCTGGTACTTCTCGAAAACCCGATCATCTTGTATCCGCTGGCTGTGCTCAGCATCACCGGGGTTTTATTCTTGCTGACGGGCGTGTACACATCGCTGCTGCTGATGGCGTTCCGCAGGGAATCCCAGGCGGAGAGCTGGAAGGATGCCTGGCCTTCCCTCGCCGGCGGTTTTACGCTGGCGCTGTTGCAGATATACGCCATCGACGCGGTGCGCCTCGTACTCAGCGGCACCTGGGATGGATTCGCCATAGGCCCTTGAGGCGCCGCCCCGGTGCATCATGGAGGTAGAAGATCATGGATATTTTTTCGGCATTCGGTTTGTCGGCCAGCGCCGGGCTGAACGCCTACATCCCCCTGCTCATCGTCGGCCTGCTGGCGCGCTACACCGACACCATCTCGCTCAGCCAGCCGTGGGACACCCTCACCGATCCCTGGGTGCTGCTGGTCCTGGCCGTCCTGCTGTTGGTGGAGATCCTCGCCGACAAGATTCCGGCCGTCAATCACGCCAACGATGCCATCCAGACCGTCGTGCGCCCGGTGGCCGGCGCGATCGTTTTCGCCGCCAGCGCGCATGTGATCACCAACATTCATCCGGTGCTTGCGATGATTTGCGGTCTGTTCGTCGCCGGGGCGGTGCATGGGGTGAAGGCGCTTGCCGTCCGGCCGGCCGTTTCGGCCGCCACGGCCGGCACCGCCCATCCGCTGGTCAGCACCGTGGAGGACATCATCGCCACCGTGCTGTCGGTCATCGCCGTCCTGATCCCGGTCGTCCTTGGCGCGCTGATCTGCGTGGTCACGGCCTGGATCATCTGGCTGATCTGGCGCCGGATCAACCGGGAGTCGAAAACGGCCTGAACCTTCCGCGCCGGGCTTGGCGGCATGCCTTCCCGGCCGGCCGCCGCATTGATCGTCAAATTCGGGTACAATAGGGTACACCCGCTGCTCGGGAAACAACGTCCGGAGGAGGATATTTCATGGTCCAGCAACCACCCCCAGCCAAGAAATCCAAAGCTCCCACCATCATCATCATTATCATCGTCGTTATCGTCCTATTGGTTTGCTGCTCCTGCATCGGCGGCAGCTTGCTGTATTTCTGCGGTGATTTGCTCACCGGCGCCGGAGGCTGCAGCTTCTAGACATCCTCTTTCGCGCATTTCGATACACCAAGGCGGCCCATTATCGGGCCGCCGTTTTTTATCGTGCGATCAGGACTCCCCTGGCCGGATGCCATATCTTTTGCTCCCCCTCCGCGGCGCCCTCCGGATCCGTACACGCCACTTCCTCCCCGTTTGCACAGCGCAGGACGATGCGGTGCAGGCCCCCTTGCCGGATGGACTCCGCCACCACGCCGCGGATCCCGTCGGATCGTTTCTCCACCCGGGCCCGGAAGGATCCTCCGCCCGGCCGGAGGAGCAGCCAGACCGGTGTGCCTATCGGCGGCGGAGGGCGATGGCTTTCCGCCACGAATACGCCGAGAGCCGTTGCGACCCGTAACGGGCGAATACGGCTTACCCTTCCGCTCAGGATGTTGCCCAACCCCAGGAACTCCGCCGCCCATTTCGTCGCCGGACGGGCGACCAGCTCCTCGGGGGATCCGCTTTGCACAATCCGTCCGGCATGCAGTAGCGCCACGCGCTGGGCGACGGCGAACGCCTCCTCCTGGTCATGGGTGACGTACAGCGATGGTATCCTCAATCGCCGCAGCAGACGGCGCAATTGGCGGACCAGCTGTTCGCGCAGCGCGCGGTCCAATGCCCCCAGCGGTTCGTCGAGCATCAGCATGTTCGGCCGGGGCGCCAGAGCCCTGGCCAACGCCACCCGCTGCTGCTCCCCTCCGGAAAGATCGGCGATCCGTCGGTGTTGGAATCCGCGGAGTTCCATCCGTTCCAATGCCGCCTTCACTTCGCGCCGGATCCGCTCGTCGGGCATCTTTTGCATCCGCAGGCCGAAGGCGATGTTCTCCGCGACATCCAGATGCGGGAACAGGGCGTAATCTTGGAACATCAGACCGAATCCCCGCCGGTGGGGGGGAAGGCGGGTGATATCGCCGCCGTCCCATATCACTCGCCCGTGTTCGGGGTGCTCCAATCCCGCGGCGATCCGCAGCAACGTGCTCTTCCCGCTGCCCGAAGGCCCGAGCAAGCAGAGCGTTTCCCCCTCCGACACACGGATCGTCACGCCCGCCAATAGCGGTTTGCCCTCGTAGGTTTTCTGGATATCAACGAGTTCCAGCATCGGGTTCCGATCTCCTCTCATCGTCTCCCAAACGATCGATCCGAACCGGCGAAGGCAGCGGCGCTATCGCCAGCCCCGGTCGCGCTCGATGGCCAGGATCGCCGCTGCACAGAACGCCATCAGAAGGGTCGACATTGCCATCGCCTGTCCGTAGTGCAATCCGCCGGGTTGAGACAGCAGACGGTAGATCGCCACCGGCATCGTCGAAAAATCCGGACGGACAAGCAGGACGGTCGCACCGAATTCGCCAAGTGATATGGCGAAAGCGAACGCTGCAGCTGAAAGCACCGCACGCATCGCAATCGGCAGATCCACTGCCCGCCATACCCGCCATGGCGACGCTCCCAGCACCGCCGCAGCTTCCCTCAACCGCACGGGAATCCCGGCGAATGCCGGCTTCAACCCGCGGATGACGAAGGGCAGCGCGACCAAGCTGTGGGCGACGGGCAGCATCCACGGCGACCGGATCCAATCCAGCGGCGGCCGGGAAAACACAAGCAACATTCCCAACCCAAGCGTCACCGCTGATGTGCCGAGCGGAAGGAGCAGAAACGGCTCCAGCATCCGGTCCGCGCGAGTCGGGCGGGCCAGCAACACCGCCGCCGGTATCCCCAGCACAAGGGCGATGCCCGCCGTCGCCGAGGCGACGAGCAGGGAATTGCCGGCCATGGTGATCGGAGTTGCAAAAAACGCCGATTCCCTCCGGTTGATGAACAACTCGCGGTAGTACGCAAGCGTCCATCCGGCTTCCACCGCCGCATGTTCGCCCCGCCCCGCATCCGTCCGCAAAAACGACCGCGCCACCGGAGATATCAACGGCACCAGGAAGAAGCCGGCTATTGCACTAACGGCGACCGCTACGGCGATCCGTTCCGCCATCGAACGGGGCTTGCGCGCCGACCGGTATCCCACACGGGGAACAGCGGATTCCGCCTGTTCGGATAGCCGCGCCGACAGCACGACCAATACCAGGGTGCTTGCGATCTGCAGCAGGGAAAGCAACGCGGCCGCCGGAAGATTCAATTCATGCAAAGCCTGGATGAAAATTTCCACTTCCACCGTCGCATACGCCGGTCCGCCGAGGATCAGAATCACGCCGAAGGATGTGAAGTCGAAGAGGAAGACCAGCGAAGCGGCCGCCAGCAGGGAAGGACTCAACAACGGGACGACCACCCGTCGAAATGCCTGCAGCGGATCGGCCCCCAGCAGGCGCGCGGCCTCTTCCAGACGCGGGTCCAGCCTTTCCCAAGCGTTTCCCACCAGCCGGAGTACGATCGAGGCGTTGTAGAACACATGCGCCAGCAGGATCGCGCCCAGCGAATGCAGGAACTGCACCGGCTGGTCCGTCAGGCCGGTTTGCTGCAGAGCCAGGTTGATCCACCCGCGTGATCCCAACAACGATTCAAACCCCGCCGCCACCACGATCGTCGGAAGGATGAAGGGAATAACGGTGAATGCCCGGAGCAGGTTCTTAAAAGGAAAATCGAATCGGGCGAAGAGATACGCTCCCGGCAATCCCACCATCAGGGTCAGCAGGGTGGAGAGCGCCGCCTGGAAAACGGTGAATCCCACAACGTCCAGCGCGGAGCGGACCGTGAAGGATCCCCAGCCTCCTTCCCCGACGGCGGCGAAGCCCAGGCGGAGGAGTGCGGCCAAGGGAAGATAAAAAAACAGCCCGACAAAGACGACCGCCGGCAGCCAAAGCAGGATTCTTTTTACGACAACGGAAATCCTTCCGCGCGCCAATGGTTTCCTCCGCCTTACGGCAGCACGATGTCCTTCCAGGCAGCCATCCAGTCTTCACGATTCCCGGCGATTTCCTGGGGGTCAATCATGACGGGTTGGGAGGGCGGCGGGGCGAACTCCCGGAAGGCCGGCGGAAGCTCAGCCCCCGCATCCACCGGATACATCGCCATCTGCAGCGGGATATCCTCCTGGAAAGAGCGACCGAGGAGGAAGTCGACCAGCTTCTCCGCGAGATCCCGATGATCCGTGCCGGCCAGGATGCCCGCAAATTCAACCTGCTGGTAACACATATCCGGACCGTCGAGGGACGCGGTCGGCGGATCGGTCCGCGGCGGGTCGGCGTAGATCATCTCGAAGGCCGGGCTGGTGGCGTAGGATACGACCATCGGCTGGGGACCCTTCCCGGACGACCCGCTGAAGTTCGTATAATACGCCGTTTCCCAACCATCGACGACCCGGATACGATTGTCCTTAAGCAAGCGCCAATAGTCGGCAAACCCTTCCGGCCCGAAATGAGCGACCGTCGCCAGCAGGAACGCCAATCCGGGCGAGGAGGTGTACGGATTCTCCACGACCAGCAGGCCTTCGTATTCCGGGTCCGCCAAGTCTTCCAGCGTTTGCGGTATGGGGATACCGCTCGATGCGAACCAATCCCGGTCGTAATTGATGCAGACATACCCGTAATCGACCGGCAGGGCGCGGTTTTCCGGGTCGAGCCGGAATTCGGCGGGGATGGACTCCAGCAAACTGGATTCGTACGCCGCGAAGATCCCCTCTTCCAGGGCGCGGGTTAGAAATGTGTTGTCCACGCCGAAGAA
>JBJYXS010000165.1:0-2623 GCA_046260075.1 Anaerolineales bacterium
CTTCCGGATTGGCTGAAACCGGCGGAAGGAACGCCTCCACCGGCCGTTGTCGATTGGGATAAGGCTGCCAGTCAACCCATTCCGCCGGCATTGGCGGACGCAACCCGCCCCGCCACAGGCATTTCTTCGGATAAGGGTCAAAAGGGTGGAACAGAGATTCCGGGATGGCTGGACAAATCCAAGCCCACCGGGAGCGACACAGTGGCCCGCTGGCTGGATCGACGGTTAAAAACGTCCACTCTCAGTTCGCTGGATGAAGCGGAGAGCGGCGGAGGAAAGGCGCCGTCCGGACCGGCACCCGCCGGTGCAAAGAAGGGCACGAAACAACTGCCTACCTGGTTGGACACGCAAAAACCCGGTGGTTCCGATACGGTGGTGCGTTGGATGGATAAACGGGAAACCGGGTCCCTTCGCAAGCCGGTTACCGCATCATTCTCCGCCATTTCCAAAGGCACGCTGCCGTTGCCAGCCGGCGCATCGGCTGCAAAACCCGATATCAAGGCTCCCGAACCGCCTTCCGCTCCCGCCAAGGATTTAGGAAACCAAGACACGGCCGTTTCCCGACCGGCCGCATCCGCCGGTGCTGCAACAGCCGAACCGGCCGTTCCAAGCGCACCAACGCCGCCTGTTATGCCAATCCCGACTGCAGAGGCGGTCAGTCCTCCGCCGGCAAAGCCCGTCCCACCGCCGATCCCGACCGCGGAAGCGGTCAGTCCTCCTTCGTCCAAGCCCGTACCATCGCCGATACCGGCAGCAGAGGTGGAAGCGGAAGGGGAGGGTGAAATGGTTCCCCCCCCGGAATGGCTTCAGAAAGCTCTGGGAAACGCCGTTGCAGAAGTGCCTCCAATTCCCAAGAAGCAAACCGGCGGTTTAAAACCCGGAACGGTTACCGCCCCGGTCCGGCAACCCGCACAACCAAAACCGGCGGCAGCACATAAAACCCCAGTAGTGGAGGAACCGGTGCCCGCTCAGGCCGCACAGCCCGGCACTTGGGTGCCGATTGCCCCTGCACAGGCGGAACCCGCGCCGAAAGCTGCTCAACCCAAGAAGAAGTCCTCTCGCAAGAAAGGCCGGAGACTATCGGATGCGGAGTCGAAAGTACTCCTGCGCGAAGCCCGTTCGCACCTGGAAACCGACCTGAAGAAAGCCTACGAAACGTATCAACAGGTCATCGATGATCCTGCCAACGCAGAAATCGTGGCGGGTGATTTGACGGCCTACCTGGAACAGGATCCTGCCTCCCCTCAACTTTGGAATTTGCTGGGTGACGCCTGCAGCCGCGCCGGCCGCCTGCAAGACGCCTATAAGGCCTATGGAGAAGCGTTGCGGAGAATGTAGGAGCCGAACTTCCACAATCGAACTACCATTGTCCGCCTTGCCTTCCCGCCTTCTTCCAATTCGAGGAATCCGTGAACTTCCGCCGTTTGGTGATCGCCATAGCCTTTCTGAGCATATGCATCATGGTCAGCCGACCGATGGTCGACACCGATACTTGGTGGCACCTGCGAACCGGCCAATGGATACTGGATCACCGAGCCCTCTCGGAAAGCGACAGTTTTTCCTTCACCCGGTACGGTGAACCCTATTATTACCCTGCTTGGCTGTCGGAAATCCTGATGGCGAGGGTCTTCTCCCTGGGTGGATTACCGGCTCTTAATATATTCTTCGGCATACTGATCCTGCTGGCATTCGCTTGTATTTTCTCCACTATGGAGGGCGATGCGTTCCTGACCGCCGCGGTTCTGGTATTGGCGGCCGGCGCATCAGAAGTGTATTGGAGTCTGCGTCCCCATCTCTTCACATTCCTTTTCGGAGCGGTTTTTTATTGCTGCCTTCAGACTTTCCTACATAAAGGCAAGAATATCCTTTGGGCGCTGCCGGCGGTCATGGTTTTGTGGGTGAACATGCATCCCGGTTATCCCGTCGGTTTCATCCTGTTGGGCGTTACGACAGCCGGCGTGGGAATCCGCTACCTGGCCGGATCTCCGCGGCGGAATACGGCAACGGGCCGACAAGCTGTCCGGCTGATCGGTGCGACATTCGCCTGTTTGGTGGCAGCCGTCTTCAACCCGCACAGTGTGCGTATCTTTTCGTATCCGTTGGAAACCCTTTCCATCCAATTCCTCCAGCAATTCATTCTGGAATGGGGATCTCCGGATTTCCATATCCTCCAGGCTCAATTATTCCTGGGATTGTTCCTGGCAACTTGGACGGCCATCGCATTTTCGCCAAAACGGCTGGATATCGTCGATTTCTTCTGTCTGGTCGTTATCGGGGCGATGGGCTTTTCCGCAAACCGTCATACCTACCTGTTGTCGATCATCGCACCGGCTATCATCATGCGCTACGGCAGTCCCATCCTCCGCGCGATGGCGCCGAAATGGAATCCGGACCATCCCGTGTCACGGATGGAATCCGCCGTGCAGTACATCATCCTCATCGGTTTATCGGTCGCGAGCGCCCTATGGCTCATCCCCTCCTACTCCCACGAGATGGATGCCGCCCTCCGAGTAAAAATCCCGGTAGATGGAGCAGCGGTGTTGGCGGAATATCCGGAAGACGATCGGATGCTCAATTCCTATAATTGGGGGGCTTATCTTTTATGGGCTGTGCCTTCACGGCC
>JBJYXS010000166.1:0-2635 GCA_046260075.1 Anaerolineales bacterium
TCCGAGAAGTGCGTTGCGTTCGAATACGGTAACCGAGGCTCCGCGTGTTCCAGCCAGTAGCGCCGCCGCCAAACCCGAGGCTCCGCCGCCGATGATGGCAATTCGCATGGCTCAATTATACAGTGAGGGCGAAGGTTCTTCTCTGCGCCCTTGCACCCCTTGCGGTTTTTTCCAGCATCTCAACGCAATGACGCAAAGACGCAGAGGCGCCAAGAAAAGAACCTCCACCCCTGCGCCCTTGCGCCCCTGCGCCCTCGCGTTTTTTTCACGAGATCTCAACGCAAAGTCGTAACGACTCAGAGGCGCAGGGAGAATTTCTTCTTCTACTCTTTCCGAACCGCGAAGATGCGTATCGAACCGGAAGCGAAGACTTGATCCAGCACAGCGCCTTCCAGCGCGTCACATGTCCCTTCCGCCGCATCGCAGACGACCCAGTCCACATGATGATCTATGAGAATCCGAAGCTGTGTCTCGGCGTCCGCGGGCAGGAAGAATTCCTCCATGTCGTCCAACGATTGGCTCGCATAGGGAGTCTCCATCGGATGACCGTATACGACCCTCACGCCGGCCATGCCGGGCAGCCACAGACTCACTTCGGGTTCGGCCAACACGACCGATCCCTGGGCGTTGATTTCCAGCCAATCCACCGCCGCTGCTTCATCGCGGGTCAGGAAGAGCAATGGATTCCGGGTTAATCCGGCTGTCAGGAGGATGAAGGGAATTATTGCGCTGGTGAGGAAGACAAGCACACAGACTGTCAGGGCGCGCCCCAAGGAAATAGCGGGACGGAACAGCCAGGCGTCGATGGCGGGTGCGGCCAACGCCGCCAACGGAATCCACATCCCCATCATCAGGCGCCGCTGGAGGGAAAAGGGCGCATACAGCAGCAGGAGATTAACCGCAATCCATAGGCCGAGCAGCAGCCTTTCCCGCGGAACGGATCGGAGTTTGGCGCGGATCGACCCTGGATTCCTCAGGAAACGCACAAGCGAAACGGCGGCGATCAGGCCGGGCAGGCCCAGCGAGAGGGCAAGATCCCAGATCGGCGGGGTAGGGGTGAGATTTTGCGAAAACCATGAGGCGAACGCCGGCAGCGAACGGACGATCCACAGATCATGCACCGCCCAGGGAAGGATGCCGAGGCCGGCGGCGGCGAACCCCGCCACGGTACCTTCCGGAAAGACGCCCGTATCGATCCTTCCCCAAATCATCCAGGCGGCCAGGGCCGCTCCCAACGGCAGGAATCCAAACGGCTGGACGGCGCCCAGCAGGGTTGCCGAAAGAAAGATCAAAGCCAGCGAGGAAGGCGATGGACGCCGGGCGGGAAGGGCGATCTGCATCGCAAGGAACAGAATCAGCGCGGTGGCGAGCGGAAAATGGGCGCTGGTGAGCATTCCGAGGACGGGAAGGTATTCCGCCACCCAAAGGTCGGCGGTGAATTCTCCAAAGGCGATCGCGGTGAATCCGAAACCAGCGCCCAGAGCGGCCAAGATCCAGGCGAGGATGCGGCTGCGCCGTGAAAGCCCCACCCGGCCGAAGAATTCCCAAGCGGCGATAAGGAACAGCAATCCGCCCAGCAGGCGCGCCGTATGCCAGGCGGACACCAGCGGCATGTTCAGCAGGCGGGCGGCATGACCCAGGGACAGATAGTACGGAAAGATCAACGCGCCGGAACCGGGGCTTTCCGAGAAGGCCAGGGAGTAGAGCCATCGTCCCTCCTCACCCTGGCGCATTTTCGCCAGGTAGGAGGCCGAATCATACGGATTGAATAGGAATCCGGTGAAATGGGAATCGCCGGCGTCGGCGCAGACGATCGCGTAGGGGATCAGCGTCAACAACACGATTCCGACGGATGTCAGGAGGATGGCGGGACGGGGACGCATACGGCGCGCCTAGGTGTTCTGGCCCCTGCGCGCAGCCCGCCATTGCCGGCGCAGCGCTTCACGGCCGAGGATGGCCAGGTCGCGTGGGCGAAAGGACATGCGGAACAGATCCCGGTAGGATTCATCGCCGGTCAACATCCCCCAAATCAGCCGTGCCAGGATCTTCTGTTCCGGCGGCCGGCGCTCATCCACCCGCAGGCTGAAGAGAAACGCCCCCGTCAGACGCTGGTTTTTGATAATCATCGAACTGATGCGGAAAAGGAGTTCGCCGTACCGATTGTCGTCTTCGATCTGGCGGGCGACGGGCGCGTAACCGGCTTCGAATGCGGCCGCACTGATCCCCGATTCAACAGCCGTTGCCATCGCCTGCCGGGCGGTGAGGAACGAGGAAAGCATGCCGTCCTTGTACAAGCGGGTGACGGCGGCGTCCCCGATCGCGACCCAACGATCGCCGAAGAAACGGTGAGCGGCCTGAAGCGGTACGCGGGGGTTGCAGCCGCAGCAACCTTCGGGCGGCCCACCGGGAAGGTAGCGGCTGACTACTTCCGCCTGGGCTTGGAAGAATTCACGGATCGGATCCGGACCCATTCCATGTCCCAGCAAGGAAACATTCAGGTAATCTTTTTTGGGGATCAGAGCCCCGAACATAAGGCCCTTAGGTTCTCCGAAAAACGCCGCGACGGTGTGCGCGGGCCAATCGGCGGGTTTGCGGATTTCGTTCTGAGCCATGATCTCGACGGGTGGCGGTATGT
>JBJYXS010000167.1:0-3985 GCA_046260075.1 Anaerolineales bacterium
TGTTGCCTGTTACAACAAACACTATTATCCTGACCATGTTCATATCAATAATTCTTGGCGCTGTTGCCGTATTTGCGTTTGTAAAGAAAAAAAAACAAACGGGGATATTAGCACTTCTTATACTACTATCGACATTATCACTTTTTCTGGTTAAGGAAGGTAGGCACTGCTTCATGGCAGCGATTGTAGTAATGGTTGTTTTATCACAAATATATATAAACTCATACAAACACGCGGCGCAGGAGAAGTGAAAAATTACAATCGGAAAATAGAGAACGGCGATTAATTGCGGGCAGTCGAATAATTTCACTTCAAGACCAAGAAAGAAGAACTGGCCCGGTTGGAAAAACCGGTGTAATGCATAAAAAAACCACCTGATAATAAAAAAGAACAGTGGACGATCCGGCGAAAGCCCCGCGCTTCGGCTACCTCCCGGGAGTGCTGATCCCAGCACAGATGGATGCGCCGACCACGATGGAAGGGCCGGACGAAGGACCGGAACCGGCCTCCAGGCCGGGCGCAGCGCCGACCGCCACGCGCACGGCGGCGGTCGTGGCGATGGCCGAACCCGGGCCGGAAGACAAATCGAAGGAACCTCCGGAGGATTCCATTGACGGGGGCAGGGGCGTAATACGATTATTGCGACCGAATAAGGACGATATAATCCAGCGTCCATATAAAGACAATTCAGCGGCACTTCCCGGCTTCGGCGGCAATCAATCCATTTGTCACTTTCCATCCGATGAATTTTTGGTAAAATGTTCTTGCCAAGGGGGGCTTTCTATTTAATGAGGGGGCGTTTTCTTAATGAGGGGACAACCGATGCATAAAGGGGGGATTATGCGCGAGGAATTTATTCTTCGCTGCTCGCCGCGCAAAGAGGGGGCCCGTCCTCCGCTTTCCCTAATCCCCGCACCATCCGAACAAATCAGATTCACGTACAAAGCATTCAGCCTTATCCAATGGGGAGGAGAGGCATGAAAAAATACATCCCGTTGCTGCTGGCCGCCGCGGTCTTCGTATCGGCGATCCTGCTGTTGCAGCCGGAGGCCAGGGCGCAGGTAGTCATCCTCACCGGCGACCTGCCGGCCGGGCACGTCCTGGCCGAGGCCGACCTGGCGGTCCGCGAACTGCCGGTCTCCTTCCGGCCGTCGGACGCCGTCGAGCAGCCCGCCGAGGCGGTCGGGCAGTCGCTGAAGACCGACCGCTCGAAGGGCGACATCCTCCGCCTGCGCCACCTGGGCGAATCGCTGGATCTCGGATCCGGCGAGCGGGCGATCGCGGTGCGGGTCGACGACGTCTCCGGCCTGGGCGGTCTGATCGCCCCGGGCGACACCGTCGGCCTGACGGCGGTGATCTTCGGCCGCGAGGCGGCCTATTCCAAGGTCACCATGGAGGGCTTCCGCGTCATCTACGTCTCGCCGGAGTTCCGCGCGGGGTTCACCCAGGTGCAATCCTCGGGCCTTACCGGCGGGGGAGCCGCGGCCATCCCCGTCGAGCGAGCCAGCGAGGGCATCGTGGTGCTGGCCGTGCCTTCGACGATGGTCGATGTGAAGTATGACTTCACCTCGCGGGACGGTTCCACGACCATCCAGAAGGTGAATGCCGTGGAATTGATCGCCGCGATCACCTCTTCCGGCAACGCCAGGATCATTCTCTATAAACTGCCGCCGGACCCCGACGAGCTGCTGAGCCCGGGATTGTATTTGCCGGACCTGGTGATCCTCCCGACGCCCACACCGGAGCAAACTCCAACGGAGTCTCCGCCGGACGTCGAAGAGTAGGGGGAAGGGGAGGGTATATTGTCCCAACAGTCTCCAGATTCCTCGGTCGTCGTAGTCCTGCTCGGCGGTCCGCCCGAGCGGGTAACGGTGTGGTACAGCACGTTCATGGCCGACAGCCGCTTCCGCGTGGCGTCCCTGGCCACCGACGCGGATTCGTTCCTGATGCAGTTGACGGGCAATCCGGAGGTGGTGCTGCTCGACGCGGCGCTGTTCTCCGGTCCGCCGCCGCTTATCGAAGCGCTAACGAAAGTATCCGGCTCAGCCTATGTGGTCATGCCGACTCCCGATGAAGCCCAGCGCCAGGCGGTGGCCGCGGTGCCATCCGTGAAAGGGGTATATGCCGCCGATTCCTTCGACCTGCCGGCGGCGGTCAACCAGATCCACGCCAACGCGCTGGCCCGCAGGCAGATGGGGCCGTCGGTCGGCGAGTGGGGCGGCCAAAAACGCGAGGCCATCTCCGCCGCCACCGGGTTGCGGATCATCACCGTCTGGAACCAGTGCGGCGGATCGGGCAAGACGACGATCGCCACCAACCTGGCCTACGAATCCGCCCGGCGCGGGATCCGCACCCTGTTCGTCGGCCTCGGCGCGCCGGATATCGCCCCGCTCCTGCTGGGTCTGAACGCCTCGCCAAACATCACCGTCTGGCGGGCCAACCCGACCCCGGCCCTGCTCAAGCAATCGCTGCAGAAGACCGGCGACCTCGACGTGCTGGCCGGCTTCCCCGACGTGCTGGCAGAGAGCCAGCTCCTCACCTCGCCGCCCGAAGCCGAAAATTCGCTGGCCAAGCTGGTGATGATCGCGGCCTATGAGGGTTACGCCTGCATCGTGCTCGACGCGCCGCACTCGCAGGCGGCCGCCCTGGCGCTGGCGGCCTCGAATACGCTCATCCTGGTCGCCCGGCCGACCCTGGCCGACGCCTGGTGCACGGTCGAGGCCTGGCGCACACTCCAGGAGCGGATGGCCGGCCGGCACCGCATCGCCGCCCAGAACGTGATGGTCGTGCTCAACCGCTGCCGGTCCGGATCGATGACCGCCTCCGAGTGGCACGGCGACGCATCGAGAGTCTGGCAGCGGCCGTTCCCGGCCGTCGGCGCGGTGTTCCCCGAGGATTACGAGGTCGAGCGCGTTCAGGAGCAGGGCAAGCTGCCGCTGCTGCAGGTGGATTCGTTTGCCAAGCCGCTGATCGCAACCGCCAACGCGCTGTTCGGCGCACGGGCCGCGCACGAAGATAAAAGCGGAAAACGCATTTCGGTCGGCGGGTTGTTCAACGTACGGGTGAAGAAATAACATAGGAGCCGGTATGTGGACCCAATTGGCGGCCGGGATTTCCGACGCGCAGCGCAAACAGTTGGTGGAGGATGCGGCCAAGGCGCTGCAGAACCTTCCGCTCGACGAGCTGCGCGACAGCAACCGCCTGGCGTTGAAGGCCCAGCAGCAGCTCGCGCGGCTGATTTCCGGGATGGCGGTCGCCGTCCCGGCCGAGGAGATCCATGTCCTGGTCCACCAGGTCGTCGCCCGGCTGGGCGGGCTGGGATTCTTCCACGATCTCCTGCCCCCGCAGCGGAGCGATCTTTCCGAGATCGCCGTCACGCCCGACGGGACGGTCTGGATTCTCAAAAAGGGCGCGCCGCGCTTCGAGGCGCTGCCGATCCGCCCGCCGCGCGGGGAGGTCTGGCGGGGTGTGGAGGCCTTGCTGGCCCCGCTCGGGCGGGCGGTCAACGAGGCCACGCCCTCGGTCGACGCCAAGCTCCCGCGCGGCAAGCAGTTCTCCGGCGCGCGGATTAAAGTCCTCCACCCGTGCATCGTCCCGGGCGAGGGCTTTCCCTCGGTCAACATCCGCCTTTACGAAGCCAAACCGG
This sequence comes from Anaerolineales bacterium, assembly GCA_046260075.1. Taxonomy (GTDB): domain Bacteria; phylum Chloroflexota; class Anaerolineae; order Anaerolineales; family RBG-16-64-43; genus JAFGKK01. The sequence continues at coordinate 3,647 of JBJYXS010000167.1, forward strand.
TCACGCCCGATCAGTTGATCGCCTGGGGTATGGCCCCCGAACCGGTGATCCGCTCGCTGGTCGAAACCGTCGGGCGCGGCGCGCGCCTGCTGATCGTCGGCGGAACCGCCACCGGCAAGACCACCTTCCTCTCGGGGATCAGCGCCGGCATCCCGCGCGCGGAACGGGTGGTGAAGATCGAGGATCCGGAGGAGATCTGGATCGATCACCCGCACGTGGTGACGATCGAGGCCCGTCCGGCGCCGCCCGGTTCTTCCATCCCTCCCTATACCGTGCGCAACGGGGTCGACGACGCGATGCGGATGAGCCCGCGCTGGCTGATCGTCGGCGAGGTGCGCA
>JBJYXS010000168.1:0-3907 GCA_046260075.1 Anaerolineales bacterium
TTCGCGGGCAGCCGCTCGCGGCGGTAGCCGTCGTAGAAGGCCAGCGCGGCCGAGATCGCCGGGAGCGGGATCCCGCATCCGGCCCCCTCGGCCAACACCCGCCGCCAGGCGGGCTGGGCCATCTCGACGTGTACGCCGAAGTAGGGGTCCATCAATATATTCTCCAGGTCCGCGTTCCGGCGGTGGGCCTCGTCGATCTTTTCCATGAGGTCCGAACGGAGGATGCTTCCCCCGTTCCAAAACCGTGCGATTTCGGCCGGATCCAGCTTCCATCCGCGGGCCCGCCCGGCGGCGCGAAGCACCGCAAATCCCTGGGCGTGGTTGATGACCCGCGCGGCGAAGACCGCATCCGCCATGTTCGCCAGGAAGGGCTTTGCCTCGCCGGCCGGCCGCGGCAGCGGTCCGCCGAGTCGCTTCGAGGCCGCCGCGCGCTCGGCTTTCATCTCCGAAAGAAGGCGCGCGTCTAACGCCGCGTGCAGGACGGTCGCCGGCACTCCGAGATCGAGCGCGGCTTCGGCCGCCCGCCGGCCGTTTCCCTTCCGCCCGGCCGTGTCGAGGATCTTTTCGACCAGCGGCTGACCGTCGGAATCCGGCAGGGCCAGGATCCCGGCGGTGATTTCGATCAGATGGGATTTCGTCTTGCCCCAGTTCCACTCCCGGAAGGCCTCGGCTGTAGACTCGGGCGTGAGCCCCAGCCGTTCCTTCATCAGGTGGTAGGCTTCGCAGAGGATCTGCAGCTCGCCGTATGCGATCCCATCGTGGACCGTTTTGACGAAGTGCCCGGCCCCGCCAGGCCCCGCCCAATCGCAGCAGAGCAACTCCTCTTTGCCCGGCTTGGCGATCCTGGCGGAGATTTTCTCGAAGACCGGCCGGACGGATTCCCAGGCCTGCTCCGATCCGCCGGCGATGATCGCGGGACCGCGGCGCGCTCCCTCTTGGCCGCCGTACATCCCGGCCCCCAGATACCCCAGGCCCTTCGATTGGGCGGATTTGGCCCGCCGCCCGGTGTCGGCGAAATGGGAATTCCCGCCGTCGACGATCATATCGCCCCTGGAAAGCAGCGGGGTCAGGCCGCGGATCAGTTCATCGACCGGCTCCCCGGCCCGCACCATCAGGATCACCTTGCGCGGTTTCTTCAACAGGCCGGCGAATTGCTTCAAGGTTTTCGCGCCGAGCAGCCGCTTGCGCCGCGATTCCCTGCGCAGGAAGGCGTCCGTCTTTTCCGTCGTGCGGTTGAACACGGCCACGGTATAGCCGTGCTCCTGGAGGTTCAAGGCCAGGTTCTGGCCCATCACCGCCAGGCCGATGATCCCGATATCCGCCTTGCCGGCGGTCCGGCCGCGGGCTCCCCCTGCTTTCGCGCCGGTCTTTCGCGCCCGAGTGGCAGGCTTGCGCGGGGCAGTTTTCTTGCGTGCCGACGATCGTCGTTTTGGCATAGGCATGCATCCTTATGAATATTGTGGATTTAAGATCTCTGAAAAACCTCCCCAGGCGGGGCTGAAGCCCCGCGCTGGTAGACGATGCCCGGCCCCCGCTATGCGAGGACAGGTTTCACCGGGCAAAAAACCATGGGGAAAAGTGCAATCTTTCGAAGGGATGATTTCCACCCCTTAAGGCAAAGCATTCCGGAACGTCTTTTTCAGCGATGTCGATTTTAAATTGTAAACCCTTCGGCCTAACCGGCAAGGCCGAAGTGCGGCTCCCTCAAAGGCCCTCGTCTAGTCGTTTTCCAGATCCGCCAGGATGCCGGCGGCGATCTCCGCCACCGGCCGGTCGATCCCGGCCGGGATCGCGTCCTCCGGCTCCTCGAGCGCGTCGAACTGGCTCCGCAGCATCCCGGCCTTGAAGTAGTGCCCGGGCCGTTTTTGCATCCGCCCGAATATCAGATCGAAGCTTCCCTTCAAATAGACGATCCGCACCCCGCCGTTGCCGCGCAGCAGCACATCGCGGTAGCGTTCCTTTAGCGCCGAGCAGGCCAGCACGGGATGCCGGCCGGCGCTGAGGGTGCGACGCAGCATGCCGTTCAGCTCCTCCAGCCACGGCTCTCGGTCGGAATCGTCCAGCGGAACGCCGGAGGTCATCTTGGCCACGTTTTCGGGCGGGTGGTAATCGTCGGCGTCGAAGAAATCCCAGCCCAGCCGGGCGGCCAACTCCCGGCCGACGCTGGTCTTCCCGCACCCCGAGACCCCCATGACGATCAGGCCGGCGGCCTTCATCGCGCCAGCCACCCGCCGTCGACCGGGATGATCGCGCCGTTCAGGTAATCCGAGGCCGGCGAGGCCAGGAACACGGCCGCCCCCTGCAAATCGGCGGGCAGCCCCCAGCGGCCGGCCGGGATCCGTTCGAGGATCGCGGCCGAGCGCTTCGGATCGGCGCGCAGCGGGGCGGTGTTGTCGGTCTCCATGTATCCGGGCGCGATGGCGTTGACGTTGATCCCCTTGGAAGCCCACTCGTTGGCCATCGCCCGCGTGAGCCCGGCCAGGCCGCTCTTGGCGGCCGTGTAGGAAGGAACGAGGATCCCGCCCTGGAAGGAGAGCATCGAGGCGATGTGGATGATCTTCCCGGCGCCCTTTTCGATCATCGCCCGCGCCGCCGCCTGCGAGAGGAAGAAGGCGGCCTTGAGGTTGACCTGCAGCACATCGTCCCAGTCGGCTTCGCCGAATTCCGCCGCCGGCGCGCGGCGGATGATCCCGGCGTTGTTGACCAGGATATCCGGCCCGCCCAACCCGGAGCGGACGCGGTCGACGGCTTTCTGCAATTCCTCCGGCCCGGCTTCGAGCAGATCGCACTCAATATGAAGAAAGCGCCGCCCGCAGCCCTTCACCACCGCGGCGGTCCCGGCCGGATCGCTGCGGTCGAGCGCGGCGATATCGGCGCCCGCCTCGGCCAACGCCGTGGCGATCGCCCGGCCCAACCCGCGGTGCGTGCCGGTAACCAGCGCCACCCGGCCGTCCAATCGGAAGGAATCAAGGATCATGAGGATCTCCGATCGCCCCTCAACCCCCGTCCCCTTCTCCCAGCTTACGCTGGGAGAAGGGGAGTGAGGGGAGGAGGGGAATTTCTAATGCCCGAGCGCGCGCAGCATCGGCACGGTGCGGCCGACCCAGCCCAGCGCCGGATCGTCGGCGGTGGCCTGCACGCGGTGCTCGCCGGCCAGCGCCCACAGGTAATATGTCGTGTATCCCGGCGCGCTGACGACGGTGTGGTAACCGTCGGGCGCCATCAGGATGGTGTTGTCGCGCACGATGTAGGCGGTATCGGCCTTTTGGTTGTAATAGCGTGTCAATCCGAACCCGTCGGCGGGGCTTACTTTAAAGAAGTACAGTTCCTCGTGCCTGGCCTCGTGCGGCAGGTCTTCCTTTTCGTGGCGGTGCGGCGGGTAGGTGCTCCAGTTGCCCGAAGGGGTGAAGGTCTCGCCGACGATCAGCCGCCGGGCCGGGAGATCCGGCTGCCCGGCCAGGGTCAGGATCTGGTGGAAGTTGCGGCTGAAATTGGCCGCGCCCCACACGCCGGCCGTGACCTGTTCCGGGCCGATGGCGTACGGATCGGTTTTCAAATCGCTCGGCGCACTGATCAACGCCGCTTCCAGCTTCCCTTTCGCGGCGACGGAATACTCCGTTCCGCAGGGCAGATAAACCGAATGCGGCTTGCCGGCGAACACGTTCGGCCGTCCGCCCAGCCCGGCGAATGTCTTCGAACCGGCTTTTATATCCGCCTTGCCGCCCAGGATAACCACCAGCACCTCGCGGTCTCCCGTCTTGCCCGCATGCTCCCCGCCCTCGGGAAGGATGAGCAGCTGCAGGTCCAGCAGCTTGAAGGGATTTTCCGCAATTCCATTTAGGCCTTCGTTTACGGCAATCGTTTCGAAATTGGACATGCTTCCGCCTTTCTCTCGGTCATCCTGAGG
>JBJYXS010000168.1:4007-7080 GCA_046260075.1 Anaerolineales bacterium
AGGATCCAGCGCCCCCTTACCCCTTGTCATCCCTTTCGCGCCTTTTTGATCCAGGCCAGGCAATCCGCGGTCCGGGCCGCGATGGCGTCGTACTCGCCGGCCTTCACCAGGTCCTTGGAAATCAATTTGCTGCCCATGCCCAGCACCGCCGTACCGGCGCGGATCCATTCCGCGATACCTTGCTCATCGGCGGCGATCCCGCCCGTCGCCAACAGGCGGTGCCACGGACAGGGCGCCATCACCGAGCGTACGAACGCCGGTCCGCCCATGCAGCCGGCCGGAAAGATCTTGCAGATCTCCGCGCCCAGCTCCTCGGCCGATGCGATCTCGGTCTCGGTCGCGCACCCGGGGACGTAAAGCACCTTGCGCCGGTTGCACAGCCGCGCGATCTCGGGATTGAGGTTGGGGCCTACGATGAAATTCGCACCGGCGGCCAGGAACAGAGCCGCGGTCGGAGCGTCCGTCACCGTCCCCACCCCGAGGATGAGGTCCGGGTCGTCTTTTGCCAAGCGGCCGACCAGTTCGCAAAACACCGGATAAGCCGCCTCGCCGCGGTTGGTTAATTCCACCGCGCTTGCGCCGCCGCGGGCGCAGGCCGCCGCGATCTCCACGGCCGCCTGCGCATCGGCGGTATTGAAGATCGGCAGCAGGCCGCCGTCGAGCAAAGCCCGGATCACATCAAAACGCTGGAAGCGCGCCATGAGATCATCCTCTCCGTGATGCCGGTCGGGCAGTCCCGCGCCAAGAACCGATGCGGAATTGCTCGACCGCCTTCAGTAAACCAACCTTACCGCGAGACCCGCCCGGAGGCGTCGCCCGCCATGAGCTTTTCCACTTCCCCGACCGTGACCGCGTTGCCGTCGCCGACGATGCTGTGTTTGAGGCACGAGGCCGCCGCCGCAAAGCGCAGCGCCCGCTGCGGATCTTCGGGATGCTTGCGCAGGGAATGGATCAAACCGGCGGCAAACGAATCCCCGCCGCCGACGCGGTCGACCACCGGGAGGATATCGTACACCGGGGCCCGGTGGAAGCCGTCCTTGGTCCACAAAACGCCCGACCAGGTGTTATGGCTGGCGGAGAGCGACCCGCGCAACGTGACGGCGATCGCCGTCAGCTTCGGGAACCGCTCGGCCAGGGATTCGCAGACGGTGCAGTAATTTTCGGCCGGCACCTGCCCGGCCTTCACGTCGATCTGGGGCGCCCGGATTCCGAATACCTTATCGGCGTCTTCCTCGTTGCCCACGGCCACGTCGCAGACGGACACCAGCTCCGGCATCACCTCGGAGGCCTTGCGTCCCCACTTCCACAACTTGGAGCGGAAGTTGAGATCGCACGAGACGGTCAATCCCTGTCCTTTGGCCGCGGCCAGGGCTTCGGCGCAGGTTTCCGCTGCGCCTTGCGAGACGGCCGGGGTGATCCCGGTCCAATGGAACCAATCCGCGCCTTCGAAGGCCGCCTGCCAATCGATCATCCCGGGGCGTATCCCGGCGAAGGCGGATCCGGCCCGGTCGTAGATCACCTTGCTGCCGCGCTGAGCCGCGCCGCGTTCGAGAAAATAAATCCCCAACCGGTCCCCGCCGCGGGCGATGCGGCCGGTCCCCACGCCGCGCGCGCGCAGGGAATCCCGGCAGGCGTCTCCCAGGTCGTTGTCCGGCAAGCGGGTGACGAACTCGACCGCGTTCCCGAAATCGGCCAGCGAGAGGGCCACGTTGGCCTCGCCGCCTCCGTAAAACACATCGAAGGAATGCGCCTGCCGGAAGCGCAGGTAGTCCGGCGGCGCCAGGCGCAGCATGATTTCCCCGAAGGTCACGATTTGCATATCACCGCTCCGTTTCGTCCGTTTCATGCGAACCCGCGGCTCCTGGCTTCCTCCAGGATCGCCCCTGTCGCGGTCGCCCCGATCCGCGTCGCGCCCAGCTCCCGGGCGCGCAGCACATGATCGAGCGTCCGCAAGCCGCCGGCCGCCTTCAATCCCACCGAGGGGTCGGTATGTTTGCGCATCAGCGCCAGGTGGTGCTCCGTTGCGCCGCGGGATTCGTAGCCGCCCTCCGGCCGCTTGACGAACCCGTACCCGGTGGAGGTCTTCACGAACGCCGGGCGGATCCCGGAGCAGATTTCGCACAGGCGGACGATCCGTTCGTCATCGAGGTATGCGGTTTCGAAGATGACCTTGAGAATCGCCTTGCCCGACCGGCAGGCATCGTTTAGTCCGCGAATCTCCCCGGCGACGTACTCCCAATCGCCGCCCAGGGCCTTGCCGATGTTAATCACCATGTCGATCTCGGCGGCCCCGTCGCGGACGGCCTGCTCGGCCTCGGCGGTTTTTATGCCGGTGGCGCTGTTTCCGTGCGGGAATCCGATCACCGAACAGACGCCCACGCCGGAACCGGCCAGAGCGTCGGCGGTTGCCGGCACGGCATACGGCTTGACGCAGACCGTCGCCGTGCCGTACTTTCGGGCGAGTTCGCAGCCTTCGATCACGTCACGGTCGGTGACGGTCGGATGCAGGAGCGAATGATCGAACATCTTCGCCAGTTCGCGCAGGGTGAGGGTGTCTTTCTCCGCCATCGTCCTTCCCGCCTTTCCCCTTTCCACCGATTGTACCCCCTGATGCATCCGGCGAACCCCGCCTCACCTCCGAAAGGAACGCGCCGGCGGCGGGTGATTTCGCCCGCCGCCACTGGACAGGATCGGTGTTCGCTGGTATATTCCGGCCGTTATGAACGCCCGGCTCGCGCACACTCACGCTCATTTTGTGAATCGACCAGCATTGCTGAGTTGAGCGGCCGCGCGCTCCCGGATCACAACGTTTCCTGCGCCCTCCCTCAGCCGGAGGGCGTTTTCTTTTTGGAGGTCCGATGAAGAACAGAACCGATATCCGCCTGGCCCTGCCCTCCAAGGGCAGGTTGGAGGCGGAATCCCAGAAATTCCTCGCCGATTGCGGCCTGGGAGTCCTCAAACCCAATCCCCGCCAATACCAGGCTGGCATGCCGGCGGTGCCCTCTCTGACCGTCCTGTTCCAGCGGCCGGGCGATATCGTGGTCGGAGTCCGCCAGGGCAGCCTGGATTTCGG
>JBJYXS010000169.1:0-3857 GCA_046260075.1 Anaerolineales bacterium
GCCGCCAGCAGCGCCCGGTTGATCGACCGCGCCCCCCGGCTTCCGCCGAATGCCAGCAACACCGGCTCATCCGCCGGTATCCCGAATGTGCTGCGTCCCGCCGCGCGCGTCGCCGCTTGCACTTCTTCGCGCAACGGATACCCGGTGACGACCACCGGAGCGCCCTTGCGGTAATACACCGCCGACGGCTCCGCCGTCACCGCAATCCGGCGCGCAAAGCGCGCCGCGAACCGCGCGGCCATGGCCGGCTCGATGTCCGGCACGTACACCACGATGGGCACGCCGCGCAACCGAGCCGCGGCCGCCGCCGGAACCGACAGGTATCCGCCGGTCACAAACACCACATCCGCCCGAAATGCCCCGATTTGTTTCCATGCCTCCACCGTTCCCCGGATCAGCCGGACGGCATTCCCCGGCGCCGCCCGCCACCCTACGCCGTGCATCCCGGCGGCGTCGATCGTCCGCATCGGGATTCCGGACCGCGGGACCAGTTCCTCTTCCATCCCGCCCCGTCCGCCGAGCCACAGCAAATCCGCTTCAGGCGCCGAACGCCGCAGCGCCTGCGCCGCTGCGAGTGCGGGGTAAATGCCTCCCCCCGTTCCCCCGGCGCAAATGAGTATCTTCACCCGCCGCCTCCGCCGATCCGTCGTCCTTCCGTCTGCGCGAAACACCCAACAACAACCCCATCGCCCCCAGCGTCAGCACGAGGTTGGATCCCCCGTAGCTGAAGAACGGCAGCGCGTTTCCGGCGAACGGCAGCACCTGCAGGATCGTCAGAATGTTGATCGTCGCCTCCAGCGCCACCCAGGTGGTGACACCCGCCGCCAGCAGCAGGCCCAGCTCGTCGGGAGCGCGCATCGCAATCCGGTATCCGCGCCACACCAGGATGACGAACAGCGCCAGCACCACCAGCGCCCCGATGAACCCCAATTCCTCGCCGATGACCGCGAACACGCTGTCGGTGTGAGCCGCGGGCAGCGAGAAGTACTTGAACCGGCTCGCGCCGGCGCCGACCCCGAACAGGCCGCCGGAGGAGATCGCCGAGAGCGCCTCGCGGATGTGCAGGTTCGCCTCGCGGATGTTCCGCCAGCCGGCCAGGTAATCCGTGATCCGCTGCGGCCGGAACAGCACCGCCAGAAGCACGCCGCCGACCCCGATCACCAGCGAACCGGTCACCACGTTCTGGATCTTCCCGCCGCCGAAATAGAACATCGCAATACCCAGCAGCACCACCGTCACGGCCGCGCTGTAATCGGGCTCGATCGCGATCAATCCGGAAAACAAGGCGATCAGCGACGCGTACGGAATCAGGCCGAGTTTCCAGTCGTGCAGCACGTCGGCCTTGGAAACCAGCCAGACGGCCAGGTAGATGATGGTGACAAGCTTGGCCAGCTCCGACGGCTGGACCGAATTGCCGAACAGACCGACCCGGATCGGGGAATCCCCCCGCATCACCAGGACGGCGATGAGCGCCGCCACGGTGGCCAATGCCAGCAGGACGACCAGGCCCTTGGCGCGCAGGAAGATGCGGTAATCGAGGAAATACAGCAGCGCCATGAGGGCCAGCCCCAAACCCGCCCATTCGAGCTGCCGGATGAAGAGCACCCACACCGATTCGTCCTCGTAGAAGGTGTAGGAAACCGACCAGGTGGTCGACGCGACGGTGATCAATCCGGCCGTCAGCATGGTGATCACCACCAGCAGCAGGACGACGTCGAACCCGAGATCGGAGCCGGTCATCCGGCTTTTCAACGGGGTTTTCATTCGCTTTGATCCTTCATATTGATCACCAGCGAGCGGAAAGCCTCCCCGCGCTGCTCGAAATCCTTGTAGGCGTCGTAGCTCGTGCCGCCGGGCGAAAGCAGGACCACGCCGCCGGGCCGGACGATGCCGGCCGCCTGCTGCACGGCGTCTTCCAAGGTCGCCGCGCCGGTGATGCTGTACGGCCGTTCGCCCGGCACCGCTTCGCCCAGCTCCCGGCGGATCAACTCCGCCGCTTCGCCGAACAACACCACGTGGTCCACGCGCCGCCGGACCAGCTCCGCCCACCGATCCCACGGCAAATGCTTGTCGCGCCCGCCGGCCAACAGAACGATCGATCCCTCGAAGGAACGGATGGCGGCCATCGCCCGCTCGGGGGCGGTGGCGATCGAATCGTTGTACCAATCCGCTCCGCGCCGCCGGGCGACGAATTCCAGGCGGTGGGCCACGCCGCGGAACCCTTCGATTCCCCGCGCCATCACCGAGGCCGGGAGACCGGCCGCGGCCGCCACGGCGCAGGCGGCGACCGCATTCGACAGATTGTGAAAGCCGCGCAGCATCACCGCATCCCGGTCGGCGACGGATTCGACAATGCCGCCCCGTTCGACCGCGATCCGTCCGGCCTTCAAGTAAGCCCCGTCCCCCTCCCACGCCTTTTCCCCGGCCCGGAAGAAGGATCGGCTGCCGCGGCAGCGACGGACCAGCGACCGGGCTTCTTCGTCGTCCCAGCCGAGGACGGCCATATCTTCCGAGCCCTGGAAATCCAAAATCCGCGCCTTGGCTTCGCGGTAAGCCGTCATGGTGTGATGACGGTCGAGGTGATTGGGCGTAATGTTCAGCACCGCCGCCACGTGCGGGCTCCTATCCACGATCTCCAATTGGAACGATGAAAGTTCGAGCACGGCCAAATCTTCCTTGCGCATATCCTCCACTTCGTCCAGGAGCGGGCGGCCGATGTTTCCGCCGATCCATGCCTTTCGGATCAGCCCGTCCTTCTCGGCGGCCTTCGCCATCCGCCCGACCAGGGTCGTGGTCGTCGTCTTGCCCGCCGATCCGGTGATCCCGACGACGGGGGCCGGCGTGCGTTCAAGGAACAATTGGGTGTCGTTCGTCACCGGGATGTTTCTCCTCCGGGCTTCCACCACCACCGGCAGGTCGTTCGGCACGCCGCCCGAAAGGCATACCAGCTCGGCCCCCTCCAGGATTTCCTGCGGGTGTCCGCCCAGCCGATAGTCCACGGTTATGCCCTGCAACGACTCCATTTCCGCCCGCAACGCCTCCGCCTTCTTCACATCCGAGACGGTGATCCGCGCCCCCGTCCGCGAAAGATAGCGGACCAGCGCGCATCCCTGCCGCGCCAATCCCAGTACAACCACCTTGCGGCCGTTCAGATCCTGGGTCATGAGTTACCTGGCGACCGCCAATGCCACGCCGATCATGGCGGCTATCAATCCGATCAGCCAGAACCGCTGCACCACCTGGGTTTCACTCCACCCATGCAGCTCGAAATGGTGGTGGAGCGGCGCCATCTTGAACAGGCGCTTTCCCTTGGTCCACTTGAAATACAGAACCTGCAGGATCACGCTGGCCGTTTCCGCCACCGGAATGATCGCGATCACCGGCAGGATCGCCCATTGGGCGGTCATCAGCGCGACCGTTCCCAGCACCGCCCCGAGCGCCAGCGAACCGGTGTCGCCCATGAACAACTCGGCCGGGTGGGCGTTGTACCAAAGGAAGGCGAACAGCACGCCGACCACCGTGAAGCACAGCCGCATCAGGTACCACTGCCCCTGGATGGCGGCGATCATCCCGTAGGCAACGAAGGCGGTAGCGGCGATGATCCCCGCCAGGCCGTCGAGTCCGTCGGTGATGTTGACCGCATTCGTCGAGCAGAGGATGATGAACGCGGCGAGCGGCACGTACCAGATTCCGAAATCGAAATCCACCTGGATGCCCGGGATGTAGGCGTTGGGCACATCCAACACGTACTTCAGGCCGATCCCCACAATGAGGGCCACCAGCGCCTGGAGCGGGAATTTCACCCGCGCCCGCATCGGCCGCCCCCGCAAACCCAGCACGTCGTCGAGCGCCCCCAG
>JBJYXS010000169.1:3957-7068 GCA_046260075.1 Anaerolineales bacterium
AAAGGCTATGGCTCCCAGGCTGAGCGCCATCGGGACTTCGCCCGTCATTCCTGCACCTCCAGCATCAGGACGATCTCATCCAACCGCAGCGCCCGCGAACCCTTTACCAGGACCACGTCCCCCGCGCCGATGGATTTTTTTAGGAAATCCCCCGCCTTTGCGGCATCGGCGAACAGCGCAATCTTGGCCGAAGACAAACCCTGGGCATGGGCTTCGTCGGCGATCCAGCGCGCCCTTTCACCCACCGCCAGGAGCAAATCCGCCACGTCCGCGGCGCGGGCCCCGACCATCCGGTGTCCCGTTTCTTCAAAATCACCCAGTTCCAGCATGTCTCCCAGCACCGCCACCTTGCGCCCATCCAACTCGGCCAGCAAATTCAGGGCGGCGATCGTCGAATCCGGCGAAGCGTTGTAGGTGTCGTCGATCAGCAGCGAATCCCCGGGGCCGTTCACCACGACCAGCCGGAGCTGGGTGGACGGCGTGAGCAGGCCGCCGAGGATTTCCTGCCAGTTCAATCCCTCGGCCAGCCCCACCGCCGAGGCCCGCATGGCGGTGTGGACCGAATGCTGCCCCAGCAGCGGCAGATTCACATGCAGGGTTTCTCCGGCATAATGCATATCGAAGCTCACGCCCTCCAATCCTTTTCCTTCCACGTTGTCGGACCACAGATCGGCCTCGGGCGTCAGCCCGTAGGTGAAGACCTTGGCCTTCGTCCGCCCCGCCATCGACCGGACCCGCTCGTCGTCGTAATTGAGGATGGCCGTCCCGTCGGCGGGGAGCGCCTCCACCAGTTCCGCCTTGCCGTCGACGATCGCTTCCAGGCTGCCCGCACGTTCCATATGCACCGGACTGACCATCGTCAGCACGCCCACCTGCGGCTTGGCGATCTTGCACAGGAAGGCGATATCGCCCTGCACGTACAACCCCATCTCCAGAACCGCCCGGCGGTGCGCCTCGGTTGCCTTAAGCAGCGTCAGCGGCAATCCGATTTCGTTGTTTAGGTTGCTTTCGTTGGCCAGCGTCGGATAGCGTACGGCCAAGACGTTGGCAGCCAGTTCCTTTGTGGTGGATTTGCCCACCGAACCGGTGATCCCGATCACCCGCAGATCCGTCAGCCGCTCCCGCCAAGCGGTGGCAATGCCCTGGAGCGCCTTCAGGCTGTCCTTCACCCGCAGGCAGAGCTGGATCGGTTTTTTCGGATCCGCTTCCGGCAGCGCGCCGGCGTCGAGCTTCCCCTTCCGCAGGTCGACGGCCGCGAACCCCGGAACGTTCTTTTCCACCAGCGCCACCGCCGCCCCGCGCTGGAAAGCATCCTCCACAAAGTCGTGACCGTCGACGTGTTCACCGGGAAGGGCGACGAACAGGCATCCGGGGATGGCCGACCGCGAATCGATCACGGCATCGGTGATCACCCGGCGCGCAAGCGGCAGGGCGTCGTACGCCCCCGCTTCGGCCCTGGTCAACGCTTCCCACACCACGCCCAAAGTCAACATCGGCACCTGCACTTCATCGGCCGGCCGCCAGCATCCAGCGGGTCATGTCCGGCGGAATACCCAACAGGGTGAACACCCGCGGCGCCAGGCTTCCAAACACCGGCGCGGCGGTGATCGACCCGTATTGCCGGTCGCCTTCCGACGTCGGTTCGTCGATTCGAATGTAGACGAGGATTTGCGGATCATCCACCGGCCCCCAGCCGACGAACGACGCCACCGTCTTGGTCGTCACGTAGGGCGGGATGTCTGCCGTGCCGGTCTTGCCGGCGATCCGGTACCCTTCGACCATCGCGACCGAACTTTCCAACTCCAGCGACGTGGCCAGCATCTCCGAAAGGGTGTGGGCCGTTTCCGCGGTGATCGGCTGTCCAAGCGGCACCGGCTCCACCGTATGCACCCGTCCGTCCGGAAGGATGATCCGCCGGACGACGTGCGGGGTCATCATCACCCCGTCGTTGGCCACCGCCGAGATCGCCACCGCCATCTGCAGCGGGGTGGCGGACACTCCCTGGCCGAAGGCATTGGTAGCCAGGGTGGAATCGGTCCAATCCATGTCGCCCGGCCGGCGCAGGGTCCCGCTGATCTCCGGGGCCATATCGACGCCGGTCTGCCGGCCGATTCGGAAGCGGTCCATATATTCATAGAAAGGTCCCGGCCCCAGCAGGGTGGCCACCCAGGCCAGGCAGGTGTTGATCGAGTGTTGCATGCACCCGGTCATATCCTGATAACCGAATCCGTATTTCTGCCAGTTGTGAATCACCACACCGCCGATCTCGAGCCGCCCCGAATCGACAAATCCCGTACCGGGCTCTACTGCTCCGACATCGAGTGCGGCCGCCATCGTCAGCACCTTGAAGGTGCTGCCGGGTTCGTACGGAGCGGCAACGTTGAGCGATACCACCTGGCCTTCCGGATCCATCGGCTGCTGGCCCTTGGCCCGGAAGATGTCCAGGAAATCGTCCGGGGTTTTCAGATCGACCGGCGGATAATCGGCCATGGCGAGGATTTCACCGTTGCGCGGATTAAGGATGATGATCGAACCCCGCGACGCCTCGCCGTTCCGAATCCCCTCGGCCAGCGCCGCCTCGGCCTCGGCCTGAATTTCGCGGTCGATCGTCAGCACCAGGTCGGCCGGCGGTTGGGCCCGGTCCAGATTGCCGGTGATTTCCACCGGCACCACCGACCACGATACGTCTTCCCGGGCGCCCTGCAGGATGTCGTTGTAGAACCGTTCGACGCCCCAATCGCCGATCTCCCCGTAATAGCGGATCACGCCCTCCTCGGAGCGGCCCTTGCCCGATCCTTCCTGGCGGCTGTACCCGATCACCTCGGATGCCAGGCTGCCTTCGGGATATTCCCGGAAATACCAGGCCTCGGTGCGGACGTTATAGAGCAACGGACTGCCGGAATGAAAAACGCCGGCGGAATCCGCGCGCAGGCCTTCCGCCACCTCGAGGCCGAAGTTCTGTTCTTCGGTCAGCCACAGCGGAATCGCCAGCTGCTGGCCGTCCGAATCGCCGCGCACTCCGGCGATCAGCGTACAGGTGGAAAGCGGCTGGTTGTATTCGGCCTGCAGTTGCCGGTCCACTTCCTGCAGCATGGCCACCACGTCCGGAAT
>JBJYXS010000170.1:0-2409 GCA_046260075.1 Anaerolineales bacterium
TCCGGCCGGCCGCCTGCGTGGCTGTGTTTCATCTGACGGCGGCGGGGTGGATTTTCTTCCGATCGGAATCCCTGACGGCGGCGGGACGGTTTATCGGCGGGTTGTTTGCGGGCGGTCAGTGGTTCCTGCTCCCCGAATGCCTTCTCCCGGTGGCCGCTGCCGCGGCGGCGGTTTGGGCGGTGGATGGGCCGGCGGGAGATCGGCCGTCCTCCGGACGGGGTTTTACCCGCGCGGTGCTCGCCATCGCCGCGGCAGCGGCGGTGGCAGCGATTTGGCTGGTTCAATGGGCGACGGGCGGCGGCGGACAGCCTTTCCTGTACGGGAATTTCTGAAGCCCAGTGACCGGCCGGTGCGGAGGACCGTCCCATTTCCCGCCGTATAATGACGCTGTTGGAGGACCGATATGCCGGATGACCAAGACAGGCTGACTGATTCCTCGATCCCCGAACGAGCGGTGGGAAAGATCGATCCCGGACGGGAACCGCCCGCCCCGAAGAGCGTGATGACCATCCATGCCCACCCGGACGATCAGGAGTTCACCGTGGCCGGGACTCTGGCCAAATGGGCCCGCGCCGGCAGCGAGATCACAGTGGTGTGCGTTACCAGCGGCGATTCGGGCAGCAACGACCCGGCCAAGGGCGCAGCCGACAAGCCGGAGCTGGCCAAGCTGCGCGAGCAGGAACAGCTGAATGCCTGCCGGGTCATCGGCGCGAAGCAGACGGTTTTCCTGCGCTATCCGGACGGTACGCTGCAGCATACCCTGGCCCTGCGGCGCGACCTGACCCGGTTGATACGCAAGTACAAACCCGAAGCGGTGATGTGCGGGGATCCGACGGTGCGCTTTTACGGGAATTCCTACATGAACCATCCGGACCACCGCGCGGCGGCCGACGCGGCCTGCGACGCCGTATTCCCTTCCGCCGGCACCCGGCTGATCTTCCCCGAATTGCTGGAGGAAGGATACGAACCGCACTCCGTCAAGCGGCTGTACATGCACGGCTCAAAAACGGCCGATGTTTGGATCGATACTTCCGGGACGATCGCGTTGAAAATCCGGGCACTAAGGGAGCACCGGAGCCAAGTGGGCGAAGGGAAGGACCTGGAACGGATGATGCGCGAATGGGCGGCCGAAGAGGGAAAAGAGCGCGGGCTGGCGTGCGCTGAAGCCTTCCGGGTGATGGTGCTGGACTGACGGCATGATAAGAGTCCGGTGATGTGCAGACTGGTGATGAAGGATCCGACCGGGGCGGTCTTCCAGACCGCCTTGGTCTTTTGTAAACACCCGTCACCCCCGCTTCGTAAACGTGCGGGTTCCTAGGAATGGAACCCGCACACTTCGCGAGGGCAAGTCCCCGCGCATATCCCATCATCGTCATCCCCTGTTTTTCCCCCCATCGTCATCCCCGAGTGCATTAATCGGGGATCCGGCGTCTTTATGGAATGAGGTCCTCGGAGAGATCCCGCCAATCGGAGTCCCGCTTTTCGATAAGCCGTATCTTCCACGCCCGGTTCCACTTCCTAAGTTGCTTTTCTCTCAATATGCCATTGCGCATTGTTTGATATATCTCATGGTGGACCAATAAATGTGCCCCATGTTTTTCTGAAAAACCCTCCGTATGGCCTTCCTTGTGAAGCCAATCCCGCTTGATCAAGTCGCTGGCTATACCGATATACAACGTTCCGTTCCGCCGGTTTGCGAGAATATAAACGGCCGGTTTTTTCTCCATGAAGATCCCCCTTGAAGGAAAATGCCGTAATGGGATTATTCAATCATAAATAATTAGGCCGCAGGATGGTTGGTATGCATTGTTTTTTTTCCATCACGAAAGACGCTGGGCCCCCGATCCCCGGGAAGAACACCCGAGGGCAGGCTCGGGGGTGACGGATTCGCAAAGCACACGGGGGAAACGATCACAAGTGAACAGCTCTTCTTCCCCCCTGGACATCTGCCTTTTTGCCCGCACAGACGTTCTTCTAACACTTGCCGGGTATCCTATTACTAGTGAAGAGGGAAAGGGGTGGAAACCATGAATCTTGACCGATATACCGATCGTGCGCAGGAATCCCTGCTTGATGCGCAGCGCGCAGCGCTGGAATTCCGGCACGCCTACATTGAACCGATGCACATCCTGTATGCGCTGCTGCGGCAGGAACAGGGGGTCGCGCCGCAGGTGATCCTCCGCGCCGGCGTGGATACGAAAGTTTTAACGACCGAAGTGGAGCGGGAACTGCGGGCTTTGCCGAAAGTCGGCGGAGATACTTCGCAGATCGGCCTTTCGCGCCAGAGTTCGAAGGTCCTGGCGGAGGCCGAACGGGAAGCCGCCGGGATGAAGGACGAATACATCTCGGTCGAACACCTTTTGTTGGCGCTGGCCGATTCGCTTCCGCTGCTGCGCAAGCACAACCTGG
>JBJYXS010000171.1:0-24366 GCA_046260075.1 Anaerolineales bacterium
GCCGTAGAGCACGATGACCTTGCCGTACTTGGCCCGGTTGCGGATGATGTGGTGGATGACGGGGCGCAGCGGAGGAAGGCCGATCCCGCCGGCGGCCAGGACGATGTCGTGGCCTTCCAGTTGCTCGATCGGCCAATGGGTGCCGAACGGCCCCCGCAAGCCGACCTCATCGCCGATGTTCAGGCGGCTGATCGCCCGGGTGACGTTGCCCACGAACCGGACGGTGTGCCCGATGGTCTCGCGCTGTTCAACGTCGGAGCTGATCGATATGGCCGCTTCACCGTATCCGGGAATGTAGAGCATGTTGAATTGGCCGGGCCGGAAGGTGTAGGTTTTGCGCAGTTGCGGATCCTTGAAACGCAACCAGACGGTGGCAAGGTTCTCGACTTCCGGCTGGATATCCGTCACCTCGGTCCAGCAGGGCGCCAGCAATTCCTCGGAGGAAGCGGCGGCCGGATGATGCGTGTCGGCAAGCGTGCTCATGAACGGACCTCCTGCCGCAGCGCGGCGATTTCTTCGGTGATATCGATCTTCACCGGACACCAGGTGATGCACCGTCCGCAACCGACACATCCCAGGACGCCGTATTGTTCCTTCCAGGTGCCCAGCTTGTGCGACAGCCATTGCCGGTACCGTGAGCGGACGTTCGGGCGGGTGTTGCCGCCGGCCTGGTAGGAGTATCCGGGATTGAAACAGGAATCCCACACCCGCTCGCGGCCGGTTTGCTTTCCGTCCAGACTGGTGTGATCCTGGGTATCCCAGCAGAAACAGGTCGGGCAGACCAGCGTACAGGAGGCGCAGGACATGCACCGCTTGGCGACCGACTGCCATTCCGGATGATCCAAATTATTCAGGATCAGCTCCGGCAGGTCGCCGATGTCCATCCGGCGGCCCATCCGGTCCTTCGCGGCGGCCAATCCTTCTTCGGCCCGTTTGACTACGGCGGAATCGGCGGGTTGCATCGCCATGCCCTGAAGGATCTCCTCTCCGGCCGTCGAACCGACTTCCAGCAGGAACAGGTCGTCGAGTTCAGTCAGGGCGAGGTCGAAATCGCCGGAGGCGTTCGGACCGGTTCCCATGGAGTCGCAAAAGCAGGTTCCCCCCGGATGCAGGCAGTTGACGGCCAGCAGGAATGCGTTCCGGCGGCGGTCGCGGTAGATCGGATCCGTGAAATCCTCGCGCAGGAACGCCAGATCCTGGATCTTGATCGCGGCGATCTCGCACGGCCGCACGCCGATCATCGCGATGCGCGGAGCGGGGGGAGTGTCTCCCTCCTTCTTCCACTCGGTTTGCCGGCGGATATCGTACAGGGCGGTGCGCGGCGGAAAGAGGAACTGCTTCCAGCTTTGAGCGCCGGGGGTGATATCGAAGTAGCGGTCGTTGCCGCTGGGCACGATGCGGTAGGAACCGGCCGATTCCTCGCTGGTGAATCCTTGCGGCAAGTCCGCCGCCGTGCGGATCGGTGCGTATACCACCGCGCCGTCGCGGACGCGGGGTCCGATGGTTTGATAGCCTTTCTTCTGAAGCCGCGCCAGAAGATCATCCAGTGTGGGCTTCGGCAATACGGCGGTGGATCCGATGGTCCATTGCGTTTCAGCCATGAGGCGCCTCCGAAGTCGATTGGGCGAACATATCCAGCAACTGAAGCCGCGTCACCAACAATCTGCTGGCTATCAGGTTTGCTACGTGATGCATGACCACGGAACCCAGAACGGGATCCTTGCGGCAAGCCTCGTTCAGCTTGTGGGCATCGATCGATAAAAGCTTTCCCGAGCACACCGCGCGGGCGGTCACCGTCCGCTTCGAGGCGACGTCGGTGACGCTCGACCAGCCGAACGCCTGTTGCGATTCGACGGTCAGGATCCGCAGCCGCCCGCGGTTGGGCACGTGCATTTCCAGCGCGACCCGTCCGTCGAGCACGACATATAGGAATTCACGCGATCCGCCTTCGTGGAAGATCTCGTCGCCTTCTTCGAATGTGCGGGTGGCGGAAATTCCGGCGATGACACCCACGTGCTCGTCGGTCAGATCGGAAAAGATCGGAAGAGAACACAGCATCGACGGGGTGACGGATTCGGAAGTCATGCCTTTCTCCTTCATGAATCGCTAAAACGGCAATTGGGGCGCAATTGTAGCATTTTTCACAAATTAATCAATAGAAGAGGGGTGATATCCGACAGAGCCGCCGGTATTTGGTATAATGCCCGCCGGGACATTCTGAAAGCGTTAGGATCATGAACCGCATACAGCACCAGATGCCGTCCCTTCCGGGGACCACTACTACGACCACCACTTGCACCTGAGCGCGATCCAGGCTGACCGCCCGTCGCGCCGGATGCACATACACCGGAAGCGGCGGGCTTTTTTTTGTTAAGCCACGGGCCGGAGGAGCAGATGATGAAACGCACATTGGTGACGAAGTTCGGGGGCACATCCGTAGGGAGTCCGCAGGCGCTGAAGGCAATGGCCGGCATCGTCCGCGCCAACAGGGAAGATTGGCCGCGCGAGGTGGTCGTCGTATCCGCCATGGGAGGCGTCACCGATCTGCTCCTGGCCGGAGCGGCCGCTGCCTGCCGCGGCGACTCCGAGGGCATCCGGCAGTCGGCGGACGCCATCGCCGAAAAACATGCCGAGGCGATCCGGGAGGGCGGCCTGGGAGCGGAGACCCGATCCGCCATCGACGGGTTTCGGACCGAATTGGACGGCCTGTACCACGCCGTCGCCGTGTTGCGGGAAGCCTCGCCGCGGGCCATGGACGCCATTGCATCGCTCGGCGAGCGGATGAGCATCCACATCGTGTCGGGGTACCTGCGCCAAGCCGGACTGCAGGCCGTGCCGGTGGAGGCGGGCTCCTTTCTGCTGACCGACGGCAACTTCCAGAATGCCTCGCCGATCATGGAGCAAGTCGATGATCGGGCGGGATCCGTACTCGGACCGATCCTCGAACGCGGCGATGTTCCGGTCGTTACCGGGTTCATCGGCGCCGACGCCGAGGGCGCCATCACCACGCTGGGGCGGGGCGGTTCGGACTGGAGCGCTGCCATCATCGGATCGGCGATCCGGGCGGACGAGGTGTGGATTTACACAGACGTCGACGGGGTGATGACCGCCGATCCGCGCCAGGCGCCCGATGCGCGCAGCCTCCCCTCGCTTTCCTACCGCGAGATCTCAGAGATGGCCTATTACGGCGCGAAGGTGGTCCACCCGAAGACGATCCGCCCCTGCATGGACAACGGCATTCCCCTGTGGATCAAGAACACATTCCATCCGGATCATCCGGGAACGCTGATCCGCGACAACGGCGGGGCGTCCAGCGGGGTGATCAAGGCGGTGACGGCCATCCGCGATCAAATGATGCTCACAGTCCAAGGCGGCGGCATGATGGGCGTGCCGGGCATCGCCGCCCGGACCTTCGCCGCCGTGGCCCGGATGGGCGTGTCGGTGACGATGATCACGCAGGCTTCCTCGGAGCAGAGTATTTGCTTTTCCGTGCCCAACCGAAACGGCCGGGCGGTGAAGGCGGAGTTGGAAGAGGAATTCCGGCGCGAGATCGAACGAAAGGACATCGATGCCGTGGAGATCCTCGAACACTGTGTGATCGTGACGGTCGTCGGGGCGGGCATGCGGAAGACCCATGGGATTTCCGGAAGGATCTTCAGCGCGTTGGGGGATGCCGAAGTCAACGTCGTCGCGATCGCACAGGGATCGTCGGAGTGTTCGATCAGCCTGGTGGTGGAAAATCAGGACGAGTTGCCCGCCGTGCGCGCCATCCATGCACTGATCATCTCGGATAACAACATTAGGTAAATCCTCCTCGCTGTCCATCACCCGCTTGCTTCCCATCTCCTGCGGTTGACTCGGGAGAGGGGAAGCAAGCGGGGAATTGCGGAGTGAGGAATGAATCGAAAAGGAGGACGAATGAAAAAGATCCCCGTTTCCATCCTCGGCGCGACCGGAATGGTCGGCCAGCGGTTTGCCCTGCTGTTGGACGGCCATCCGTGGTTCCGGGTCGTTGCGCTGACCGGTTCCGACCGTTCGATCGGCAGGACCTACGCCGAATCCTGCCGGTGGGCTCTGAGCGACCCGATGCCGGAGTATGTGCGCGAGATGGTGGTACAGCCGACCGAGCCGGACGATGAATCGACGCTGGCGTTTTCCGCATTGCCGGCCGATCTGGCTCGTGAGGCGGAACCCAAATACGCCAAGGCCGGAAAGGGGATCTGTTCCAACGCTTCGGCCTTTCGGCAGGCGGAAGACGTGCCGATCCTCATCCCGGATGTCAACCCGGATCACACCCGGCTGATCGAGGTTCAGCGCAAAGAGCGCGGTTGGAAGGGGTTCATCGTCACCAATCCGAACTGCACCAGCACGGGATTGACGATGGCGCTGCGGCCGGTGCTGGATACCTTCGGATTGCAGCGGATCTTCGTCGTCTCCCTGCAGGCCGTCTCCGGGGCGGGGTATCCCGGCGTGGCGTCGCTTGATATTCTCGACAACGTGATCCCGTACATCGGCGGCGGCGAGGAGGAGAAGGTGGAAAGCGAGCCGCGCAAGATGCTGGGAAAGCTGGAAAGCGGAAAGATCGTGCCGGCGCCGTTTGCCGCGTCGGCCCATACCAACCGGGTGGCGGTGGCGGACGGGCATATCGTGTGCGTCAGCGCGGAATTGGAAAAGCACGCCGCGCCGGAGGCCGTCCGCGAAGCGATGGAAGGTTATGCGGTGCCGGAGGAAGTGCGCGGGCTGCCCAGCGCGCCGGAACGTTTCCTCGAGGTGCGCGACGCTCCCGACCGGCCGCAACCGCGCAAGGACCGAAATGCGGGGAATGGTATGACCGCTGTGGTAGGACGCATCCGACCCGATCCGATCTGGGACGTAAAGTTCATCGTTCTTTCCCACAACACCATCCGCGGCGCAGCGGGAGGCGCGCTGCTGAACGCGGAGTTGCTGGTATCACAGGGATATATCCAGTAGCAAGAACGGACCGATTTTCCAACCGCCGTTTGGTGGGGGCGGAAATTGGTAAAAGCAAAACGCCGCCTTGGGCGGCGTTTTTGCTTTTACCTCTTCCGGATATCACGGCAGCATCGTCAGCGGGTTCACATACCCGATGGTCGCGCTCATAATTTCGAAATGCAGGTGCGGGCCGGTCGAGTTGCCGGTGCTGCCGCCGGATCCGATCACTTGACCGCGATTCACGTCGTATCCGCAACCGACTCCCACATAACTGAGGTGCGCATATACCGTCTGCCAATCGTTTCCGTGATCGATCACGATCAGGTTGCCGTATCCCCAGGTGCTCCAGCCGGCGAACACGACCACGCCGGTGTCGGAGGCGTAGATGTTGTCGCCCGTGTGCAGGGAAATGTCAATCGCGTGATGCCACTCGCAATACGGGTTGCCGCGCGAGGTGTCGCGGCCGTCGGTCGGCCAGACGAAGTACCCGGTGCCTTGAGCGCTGCTTAAGTAGGGCCCCTGGCAGGCTCCCGGGCCGCCCCATGACCACTTCATATCGTCTGTGCGACGCAGGATGGGAACCTGCCATTGGACGAATTCGCGGTGCCCGCCGGGAATGACCAGCCACGTTCCGGGGGGAATGCCGGGCCTGGAGGGATCGAGGCTGGGGTTGAGGTTGTTGCCCGGCCAGGAGATGATGTCGACGATATTCACGTCGTATTGCTCGGCGATGACATCCAACTGGTTGCCTTCCTGCCACTCGTAATACACTCCGTCCACCGGGAGGATGTTCAATGTCATGCCCGGCGTCAACAGGTCCGGATTATCCTTCAGCGTAAGCTGATTGGCCCAGAAGAGGGTTTCCGGCTTCAGATTGAACTTCTCCGCAATCCCGAATAAGGTGTCGCCGGCGGCGACCGTGTACAACACGACCTCCGAGCGCGGCCGATCGGGCAGGTAGGTCACAAAATTGATATCGCGGGAGATCACGGAACGCTGTGCGTCGGAGGAGGGACCCGACAGGGCGACCGTCGGGCGCGCCAGGACCGTGGGCGTATGAGCAGCCAAGGAAGGATTAATCTGGATCTTGGCCGGAAGGAGTTCCAGAATGGACGACCGCGCCAGCCATGCGATGACGGCGACGACCAGCAGGACCAGGAAATGGCCCGCATAGCGCATCGCGGTGGAGCGCAAACCGGAACGGGTGATGAATTCCCACAGGGCGGAGAGAGTGGAAGTATCCTGTTCTTCTTCTTCGGCCCTGCGGCGCGGAAACGGCCAATGCGGCTTGGATGGAATCATAGGTATTCCGACAGCCCATGGTATGGGGTCAGAGCGGGCCTGTCAAGGTTCCGTAGGGCAATGGTAGGGGTTACGGCAGCAATCCCCATGGATTCTGGCCGACGCCGTTGTAGCGTATTTCAAAATGGAGGTGCGGTCCGGTGGAATTGCCCGTCGATCCACCCAAACCCACCAGCGTGCCGGTATACACCTGCTGGCCGCAACTGACGTTCCACTGGCTGAGGTGGGCGTAAAAGGTGTGCCAGCCGTTGAGGTGATCGACGATGACCAGTTCGCCGTAGCCCCGGTCGCTCCAGCCGGCGAACACCACCACGCCGGCCTGGGCGGAGTAGATCGGCTGGCCCATGTAGAGCCATATGTCGATTCCCGGATGAGCAGGGCCGAAATCGTACCCGGAGAGGTTGTGGTTGGTGGTCGGCCAAGCCCAGGGTTCTCCGCCCGGTGTGCCATTGTACTTCCCCGGGCAGGTGCCCGGGCCGAGGGCGAAGGTCCGGGTGCTGCCGTTGGCGATCATCGGCGCTTCCCAGGTGAAGGGGCGCGATCCGCCGGGCAGGATCACCCAGGTGCCGGGTGTTATGACCGGATCCATCGGATTGATCCCGTTACCGGGCCAATCGACGATGGCTTCCACGGTGGTGTTGTATTCGGCCGCCACCGACTCCAGCGAATCCTTCGATTCCCATTTGTAGAACATGCCGTCGACGGGCAGGATGTACAACACTTGACCGGGCTTTAGGAAGTTGGGATCGTCCTTCAAGGCTTCCGTGTTGCCGAACAGAATGCTTTCCCACCTCAGGTCGAACCGGGCAGCAATACCCGAAAGGGTATCGCCCTGCTGCACGATGTATTCCGTCACCCAGGAGGCGCCCCGTTCGGGGATATCCGTGTGGGGATCGACGAAGCGGTTGATCTTCCCGGCATAGGAGGATTCCGATACGACGGTGGGGATCGGAGAATCCCCGTTTCCCGCCTGGGATATGGCGGCGGATACCGGGGGAGTCGGATTTGCCAGGATGATGGGCGTGGTGTTGAGCGCTGTCCACGCCCAGTACCCAACGGCGGCCAGCACGGCCAATGAGAGCAGGCAGCCGGCCCAGAACCGCCAATTCCGGTAGGCGGGGGCTTCCATCGTCGGAGGAGCGGAGGAGGTTTGGTCGGTCATCGTCCGAAGGTAGGGTACTCCTAATGGTTGTCCTTGGCCAGGTTTTCCAGGAATTCCATGTTGTCGTTGGTTTGCTGGAGCCGGTGGAGGATGGCTTCCGTGGCGGTGGTGAGGTCCATTCCCGCCCCGCCGGGAGGCGGTGTGACCATCTGGGCGACCATCCGGCGCATCAGCCAGACCCGCGGCGTGATATCGGGTCCGAGCAGCAGTTCTTCGCGGCGGGTCGAGGACCGTTCGATGTCGAAGGCCGGGAAGATCCGCCGTTCCTGCAGCTTCCGGGAGAGCATCAGTTCCATGTTGCCGGTGCCTTTAAACTCCTCGTAAATGACATCGTCAAGACGTGATCCGGTGTCGACCAAGCAGGTGGCGATAATGGTGAGCGATCCGCCGCCTTCGATGTTGCGGGCGGCGCCGAAGAAGCGCTTGGGCGGGTAGAGAGCCGCCGGATCAAGGCCTCCGGAGAGGGTGCGGCCGGACGGGGTGACGACGAGGTTGTAGGCGCGGCCCAGCCGGGTAATCGAATCCAGGAGGATCACGACATCGTGTCCGATCTCCACCAGGCGCTTGGCCCGTTCCAGCGCGATCTCGGCCACCCGAACGTGCGAGGTGACGGGTTCATCGAAGGTGGAGGCGATCACCTCGGCATCCACCGAGCGGTCCATGTCGGTCACTTCCTCGGGCCGTTCGCCGATCAGCGCCACCATCAGGTGCACATCGGGGTATTTGATCGAAATCGCGTTGGCGATCTGCTTGAGGACGGTGGTCTTGCCGGCTTTGGGCGGGGAGACAATCAGTCCGCGCTGGCCGCGCCCGATCGGCGCCACGAGGTTCATCAGGCGGGTGGCCAATTCGCGGGGGTTGGTTTCCAGGTCGAAGCGCTGATCCGGAAAGATCGGGATCAGATCCTCAAATATGGCCCGTTGTTTGGCCGCTTCGGGATCCAATCCGTTGATCGCCTCCACCCGCAGTAGTCCGTAGTACTTCTCGGTATCTTTCGGAGCGCGCACCTGGCCGATCACCATATCTCCGGTCCGCAGGCTGAAGCGGCGGATCTGCGATTGCGAGACGTAGATGTCGTTCGGGCCCGGCAGGTAATGATCCGCGCGGAGGAATCCGATCCCTTCGTCGACGATTTCCAAAATGCCGCCCCGCAGTTCCAATCCTTGCCGTTCGGCGTTAGCCTGCAGCAACCGCAGGATCAGGTCCTCTTTCTTCATCCGCGCGCCGCCCGGGATTTCGAATTCCTTGGCCTTGCTGCGCAGTTCGACCAGGGACGACTTTTCAAGTTCGGATATGTTCATCGATCTATCTCGTTTCTCTTTGGAAGGATGTGTGGGAAGGATGGACGGTTTTCCTGGATCGGTTCGTTTTGTCGACGGAAGAGGGTGGGTTTCGGCCAAGGGATGTCCGTGTTCGGCTTCGTCGCTTCGTGGATGACACCCGGCGTGCGGGTGAGGATACTCCTGTACAGATGCTAATTCGAGCAGCCGGTTGATATAATCGTGGTGACCCACGGGGGACTCGAACCCTCAACCAACTGATTAAGAGTCAGCTGCTCTACCAATTGAGCTAGTGGGCCAGTTTGCTGTCATTCGACCGGGCCTGCACAAGGAAAGGCAGGGGGTATTGCGGTGAAGAATAACATAACAATATTACCTGAATCAACCGAAGTGTCAAGTCCCGGCGACGAGGTTTCCGGCGGCCGGCATATCCGCCGGGCACCATATTAAGGAAGACAGGGAATGCATGACGGATTCCTGCCTGGGCGAATGCGGAATATCCGCCGCGAAGGGGCCTGCCAGCGGATACCTTCTCACGGCGACGGGGTCACACGCTGGGATTCCGGTGTCAGCATCTGATCCCAGACGAAGTCCGAAGAATCGACATTTTCGGGAAGAAAGGACGAGTTAAAATCCAGATTCACTTTTTGGCAGCCGGTATCGAAATATTGGTAGGGAATATTGACTAAGGTTGCTTCAGCAATCTCCGCCGCTGAGGATGGAGGAGTCGTAAATTTACGTAAAAAGTAAGAGAGATCATACTTCTGGTTTCCGATGGAACCCGCGGCCTGCACGACGTATCCGTCGGGAATGAGGAACGTAACCAGGGTTTTTGGTTCGTAAAAGTCCATCAACAGGGAATTGTCGAGGGGGATAGGCACCTGGATCCCCGTTTCGGTTTTGCATAGCAGGATTTGCCCTTCAAAGGAATAGGTGGTCGTAATCAGCACTTCCAGCTTGCACGTGGGCGCCGGATATAGCCCGCCGATGAGCGTGAAGCTGGCTGTGAACTCGCTGCTGCAGTCGCCGCTGGTTCCGTGCACGCCGCCGCTGAGATAAGATTTCGTGCCCGACCCGCCGATCGTATATTTCCCCCAACCGCTGCCGATCCCCGTTACCACCGTCGGCTGATTCGGATTGGTGAAATCAAAC
This sequence comes from Anaerolineales bacterium, assembly GCA_046260075.1. Lineage (GTDB taxonomy): Bacteria > Chloroflexota > Anaerolineae > Anaerolineales > RBG-16-64-43 > JAFGKK01. The sequence goes on from JBJYXS010000171.1 coordinate 9,850, forward strand.
GCCTCCAATTTCTGTGTGGGATGAATGGTAAAGTCGATTTCGCCGTACACCACCGAATTGTTTACAAACGGCGGATCGGTCCACCAGGAACGAATGATAAAAATCCGCCCCATGGATTTATCCGAATAATAATCCACACCGGCTATCGGTGTGTATTTGGAATAATCGACAATGACCAACGGCTCCAATACGACGTCCTCCTCGTTCTTCCCCAGGAATTGGTTGACCAGATGACATCCGGATAAGAGGAAGAGGACGATGGCCGTGGAAAAAACGAGGTTCCACCTTCGGGTCGGAGTTTTCATCCCTCACCTCCGTATTGCCATGGATACCGATACAAAGAGGAAATGCCTTTCGAGGAGTTCTTGCTTCGATTGTACACCCGGATGCAAGGTTTTATTTCAGCGGAAATTTGCATTTTTTGGCCAAAATCATGCAGCCAAACCTACTGGCATGGATTCTGTACCCCTGGTTTTTGGCCTTCATCCAAGGGGCTTATGGCTGGATGTTCTTCGTTTATCGGATGGGGAGCAACCGCATCTTCGGTTCTTGTTGGATGAAGCGCCGGAAGGAAGCCATCATGAACAAGCAAATTTCCATCTCCCTGGCGGTACCCACGTTGATCATGTTGTGCGCCTGCAATCTGTCCGCCGGCGGAAACGTTCCGACGATAGATTGGGAATCACTCCAGACCACACCGACAGTCGAACCGCAAGGCGGCGTTCCGGAGTCGAACGCCGCGGGTACCCCGACTCCGCAGGATGCCGTTCCGACCGCGACGGTCCAACCGACCGATACTCCCGCGGGCATTGACCGCTTGCCGCCCGGTACGGAGATTGACATTCTGCAGATCGAAATGCTCGATGGAAGCAACGGCTGGGGGATCGGCGGACCGCGCGCCACCGGAAGCCGCGGACGCGTGTTCCGCACCGTCGACGGGGGAACCGCCTGGCGGGAGGTGACTCCTCCCGAAGGCGCGGACGGCGGAGAGCCGCCGGATACGCTGTCGGCGATCGGACATTTCTCCGACGATAGGAACGGATGGGTGACGTACCATGCGATGCAACCCGGAGCGGTTCCGGCCCAGCCCGTCGTCTGGCGCACGACGGACGGCGGACGTTCCTGGACGGCCGGGCAGCCGCTCAACACCGTGGATTTCGCGGAGACATACTATGCTTCGCACCTGGTGTTTGCCGACGCCGCCAACGGCTGGGTGATGGTCCACCTCGGGGCGGGGATGAACCACGATTACGTCGCGCTCTACCGCACGGATGACGGCGGCGCAACCTGGTCGCGCGTAGCCGACCCGGCCGGCAATCCGACGGTGCAGAGCTGCTCAAAAACCGGGATCGCGTTTTCCGACGGACTGCATGGATGGATGACCGGAGATTGCCACGGCGTGCGGACCGGGGCCTTTCTCTTCCGGACGGACGACGGCGGAGCCCATTGGGATCCGGTAGACCTTCCGGCGCCCGAAGAAGTCCCCGGGCTGTTTACGGATTTTCGCTACGCATGCCGTGTGAACGCTCCGTTTCTGACGGAGGGGACCGCGTTCTTCGGCGTGGAGTGCGTCGACTGGGATTCCGGCGGAGACGGCAATCTGAGCTGCCTGTACCGTTCGGAACCGGGCGGGAACTTCAGCTCACGGCCGTACCCCGGCGGCGACATCTTTACGCTCGACGGTTCGCGGATCTGGGCGTTGTCGAAGGAAATCCACCGCTCGGACGACGGCGGATCCGGTTGGACGAAGGTTTCCACCGTGACATGGGACGGCCAATTCGATTTCGTCACCGCCCAAACCGGATGGGCGGCGGTGCGGAAGGATGGTGAATACGGATTGGTGCGGACCGACGACGGCGGAGCGATCTGGATGCAGTTGACGACAGTGGTCGCCGCGGAGGCCTGAAATCCGATCCGCGGGTGGGATTTAATTCCTTTTTACCCGACCAACCGGCGGGAGATGGGCGTATAATTTCTTCAGCATGACCCCTGCGGAAATTCTGCTGCTGGTCCTCCTCGGTGTTGTTATCGTCCTACTTGTTCACGGCCGTCTGCGGCCGGATCTGATCGCCCTCTTCACCCTGGCCGTGTTGGGCCTTACGGGGCTGGTCACGACCCGTGAAGCATTCAGCGGATTCGGCGGTTCGGCGGTGATGACCATTCTGGCGATCTCGGTCGTCTCCGAGGGATTGCAGCAATCCGGGATAACAAAGCTGCTCAGCCGCCAGATCGTCCGCATCGCCGGGCGGAACGAACCCCGGCTGGTGCTCGTCACCGTCCTGGCCTCCGCCATGCTTTCGCTGTTCATGAACAACATCGCCGCCGCCGGGGTGCTGATGCCGGCGGTGATCGCGCTCTCGCGCCACACGCGCGTCGCGCCCTCCCGGCTGCTGATGCCGATGGCCTTCGGCACCATCCTCGGCGGGATGGCCACCCTGTTGACCACCTCGAACATCATTGTCTCGGAGGCGCTGCGGAGCGCGGGCTATCCGCCGTTCGGATTGCTGGACTTCCTGCCGATCGGCGTCTTCGTGGTGGGCGCCGGTGCAATCTACCTTGTGATCGTCGGGCGGCGGATCCTACCGGTGCGGTATCCGGCCGGACAGGTGGCCCGAGCCGAACGGCTGCATGCCGAACTGGCAGGATTGTACGGCTTGCGCAAGCACCTCAGCGAACTCCTGGTGCTGGAGGGTTCCTGCATGGCGGGGATCGACATCAAGGAGGGCGATTGGAGCCGGCGTTTCGGGATCAACATACTGGGCATCTCGCGCGGCGGACACATCAACTTCGGTCCGCAAGCCGATGAACTCATCCGCCCGGGAGATATCCTGCTGGTGCAAGGGGAAGTGGTGCCGTCTGAAATCACCGTCTGCGGTTTGAAGATCCTGCCCAAACGCCGTCCCCCGGAGGTGATGGCGGATGAGCACAGCATCCTCGCTGAGGCGGCTCTTTCTCCGCGGGCGACGCTGGCCGGGAAAACACTGAAGGACATTCACTTCCGCGACAAATACCACCTGAACGTGGTGGCCATATGGCGCGGGGGAAAACCGCTCCAGGAAGGATTGGCCGACATCCCCCTGCGGTATGGCGATGCCCTGCTGGTACAGGGCAGCCCGATGAACATGCGCATGTTGCACGACGACCGCGAATTCCTGCTGCTGGAAGAGGATCCGGATGCCGTCATGCAGCCCCGCAAAGCGGGTCCGGCGGCTGCGATCCTGGTCCTGGTTCTGGGAATCGCGGCTTTCGGCTGGCTGCCCGTGGCGGAAATCAGCCTGGTAGGCGCCGTTCTGATGATCCTCGCCGGCTGTCTGACGATGGACGATGCCTATCGCTCTATCGAGTGGAAAGCGATCTTTCTCATCGCCGGCATGTGGCCGCTGGGAATCGCCATCCGCTCGTCCGGGCTGGCCGACGCCGTCTCGGGCTGGATCGGCGGCGTATCGGCCTACGGAACCGGTTTGCTGGCAGCTTCATTGCTCCTAACCGGCATGCTCCTGGCCCAGTTCCTCGGCGGCCAGGTAGCGTCAATCGTCCTGACCCCGATCGGTCTGACGATGGCCGCCTCGGCGGGAGCCGACCCGCGGTCGGTCGGCATGGCGGTTGCCCTCAGCTGTTCGCTGGCCTTCCTCTCGCCCCTGGGGCATCCGGTGAACATCCTGGTGATGGGGTCGGGCGGATATTCCTTCCGGGATTACCTGAAGGTCGGTGGCCCGCTGACCCTTCTTGTGCTGCTGATCATCATGCTCGGTCTGAAAATATTCTGGGGATTATAGCGATGGATCCTTTCACTTTCCGGATTTCGGCCCGCGACGGAAGAGCCCGGTCGGGCCGGATGCATACGCCGCATGGCGACGTGGAGACCCCGGTATTCATGCCGGTGGGGACGCAAGCGTCTGTGAAAGCACTGACCCCGGAGCAGTTGGAGACGACCGGCGCGGTGCTCGTCCTGGCCAACACCTACCACCTTCACCTCCGTCCGGGGGATGAGACGATCCGCGATCTGGGCGGGCTGCACGAGTTCATGGGTTGGCCCCGTCCGCTGATCACCGATTCGGGCGGATTCCAGGTGTTCTCCATGCGTTCGATCCGCGATGTGGATTCCGACGGCGTGACATTCAAATCCCATATCGATGGATCGACCCACCGGCTGACTCCGGAGAAGGCGGTCGCCGTCCAGGAGAATTTGGGCGCGGACATCATCATGGCGCTCGATGAATGCGCGGTGCCGAAGGAATACGACTACAGCCGGGCCGCCATGGAGCGCACGCACGCCTGGGCGATCCGCTGCGCCCGCGCCCGCCGCCGATCCGATCAGGCGTTGTTCGGAATTGTCCAGGGCGGAATATTCCGCGATCTGCGCGAGGAATCGGCGCGCTTCATCGCCGGTTTGGATCTTCCCGGAAACGCGGTCGGCGGATTATCGGTGGGCGAAAGCAAGCCGGAGATGCTTTCCGTCCTGGAGTGGATGGACGACGTATTGCCGGAGGACCGGCCGCGTTATCTGATGGGTGTGGGTACGCCGGAGGATATCATCGAAGCCGTCGCGCGCGGGATCGATATGTTCGATTGCGTGTTTCCCACCCGTCTGGCCCGCCACCATACGGCTGTGCTGCGCCATGGACGCTTGAATGTATTGGGATCGGCCTTCGCGCGCGACGGCCGTCCGTTGGACGGAGATTGTCCATGCTATACTTGCCGGCACTTTTCGCGCGCCTATCTGCGGCATCTGTTCCAGGCCAAGGAAATGCTGGGAGCGACGCTGTTGACGATCCATAACCTGGCGGTGCTGCTGAACCTGATGGCCGACATCCGGACGGCGATTGACAGCGGTCGGTTCGACGAATTGCGCAAGGAATTCACGATGGCCGATCGTCAAACGGAGGCATCCTCATGAAGGGTAAGGCCGGATTCCTGCTCGTCTGTCTGCCGTTCCTGATCGGCGCGGCAGCGGCCGAGTCCCCACGTAACATCACCATCCTGCACGCTGAAGCAAAGATAGACTATCCCCTGGATGTCACCTTCACGGTGGAAGCGGAAAGCGATTCGGAAATCCGGGTTGTGGAACTGGAATACGGACTAACCGGGCGGGATTGCACGCCGGATGTCAACATCGCCGTGCCGGAGGATTTTTCCCCGGCCGAATACATCGATCTGGAATGGACCTGGCGGGTATCGGCGACCGGAAACCTTCCTCCGGGGACGAAGATCTGGTGGAATTGGCGTTTGGAGGATGCCGAGGGAAACGAAGTCCGGACCGAAAAGGAATGGGTGACCTGGATCGATTCGGTCCACAATTGGAAGACGCTGGTCTCCGAGAACATTCTGTTGCATTATTACCGCGGGTCCGAAGACTACAACCGGGAATATATGGAAGCCGCCGAAACGGCCCGGGAAATCCTCCGCGAAGACATCGGCACCTGGCCCACGGCGGAGATCAACATCTTCATTTACGGCTCCAACCAGGATATGAAGGACGCGCTGGTCAAGGAACCGGAATGGATCGGCGGTTTGTCGTTCGGCCAGAATCAGCGGACGATCATGATCGGCATCGGACGCGGCGAGGAGGAATGGGGGAAATCGACCATCTCCCACGAACTGGCCCATACCGTCGTCGACAGCATTATGGGCGGGTGTTATGCATCGATCCCCCTTTGGCTCAATGAGGGCATCGCCATGGAGGCCGAGCAATTCCTGGATGATGATTTCACCGAGGCCCTGGAGGATGCGGTCTACTACGACACCCTGTTCACCCTGCAGGAGATCAGCTACGCATATCAGTATGTCGACGGGGATCCGACTCTGACCTATGCGGAATCCCACTCCGCGACGCAATTTGTGATTGCGGAGTACGGCGGGGAGAAAATTTTCCAATTGCTGCAGCGGCTTGGAAAGGGATACACATACGACAACGCCCTGCTGTACGCCTTCGGAGTGGACATGTACGAACTGGAGAACGACTGGCGGGCGTCGATCGGCGCGGATCCGGCTCCGGAGCGGACCGCGGCGGAATTCACCGAAACGCCGCAAGCCACGCTGCCGCTGGCCGTACCGCCGCTGACCGTTTCGACGCCTACGCCCATGCCCGAATTGCCGCCGACCGCGACGCCGAAGGCACCCGCGCCGCAAGCCGACGGCCTTGCCGGCCTGTTGGAACCGCCGTGGAATGTTGCCATTCTTTGCGGATTCGGACTGCTGTGCGCCGTGGGGATTGGCGGAATCGGGGCGATCCTTCTCATGGCCGGTAAACGCGCCCGGAAGAAGGGCAGAGTGTCCTTCGAATGAGTACACGCAACATTACACACCGACTGCGTATCGTCGGCGCGATAGCCTTGCCGGCAGCCGCGACTCTGGGCTGCAGTTACCTCATGCCTTCCCCCACAGTCACGCCGATCCCCGCGGCGACTGAGACGCCGACGCCCACGCCGTTTTCCGCGCAAGCCTATCTGCAATCCGTCGGAGAGGATGCGGAAGATTACCCCGTCCGCTATTACTCGCCCGGCGGCGAAATGTCGTTCGCCGTCCCGCCGGGATGGGCTTTCAATCAACAGATGGATACCGGGCATGAGGTGGACAGCTTCTCGGAGGCGGCCGGCGGACAAGCTGTCGGCGCGGTCTATTTCATAGAGAAGATCCAGCAGGACGCCGGCGCCCAGCAGGCGATGGAAGCGTTCTGGGAATCGGAAGGAATTTCCGGACGGTCGATGGAAACTGCCGAAGCGGCGGAGTTTTCCGCCTCCTCCGGGGCCGCCGGATGGCTGGTGTCCGGTACACTTGCGGCGACATCCGATCCGGACAACCGGGAGGAATTTCTCTTCGCCGCCTTTCCACAAGACAGGCAGGCGTTCCTCCTGGCAGGCTATCCCGAACGAGCTGCTTCGCCGGAATCCTTCCGGGACGCTTGGCAAGCCGCCGCATTGTCCTTCCACTGGGAAGAGATGCGAACCAAAGACGTGGAGACGGACAATGCTCTGCAATTGCAGGCCGCAGAGCCCGCCACACTGGATCCCGCTATCTCCTTGGACGGGGCGGGCGGGATGCTCGGCGATGTATACAGCGGGCTGGTGATGCTCGACACATCATTGCAGGTCGCGCCGGGACTTGCCGAACGCTGGGATATCACACCGGACGGCAAGACCTACACGTTCCATCTGCGGAAGGACGCCCGTTTCCACAACGACCGTCCTTTTACGGCGGACGACGTCCTATTCAGCTGGCTACGGGCGGCAAGCCCGGATTTGGAGTCATTCACAGCGATGCGCTATCTGGGGGATATCCTTGGGATGCGGGAATACAACAGCGGGGAACGGGATGATGTGCCCGGCATCCGGATCGTTGATCCGTATACGATCCAGGTGACGTTGGAGACGCCCAAGCCCGTCTTCCTGGAAAAAATCGCCCAACCCGCGGCATGGATCGTGGACCGCTATACCGTTCGCCTGCCGCATTGGGATCTTCACCCGATCGGTACCGGTCCCTTCCGGTTGCTGCAGCGGGTGCCGGAAAAAAGCCTTATCTTGGAAGCCGCCCCCGGATATTTCGGTTCGCCGCCACAGATCCAATATGTCATCTACTGGATCACCACCTCCGCTCAGGAGACGCTGTATAAGAGCTCCAAAATCGACCGGATGGACATTTCCCGCAGCCAACTGCCGGATGTGGCGGATCCGCACGACCGGATGTTCGGCGTAGTCGACGTCGAACCGCGGCTGTGCACGGAATTCATTCTTTTCAATACGGATCTGCCGCCGTTCGATGATCCCCTGGTGCGGAAGGCGTTCGCCCTGTCGGTCAACCGCGAGGTGTATGTGGAGGTCAGCACAGAGGAGGAGGATACGCCCGCAACGGGCATCCTGCCGCCGGGGATGCCGGGATACGTCCCGGATCCCGATCTGCTGCTCTTCGATCCTCTGGCGGCGGACGACCTGCTGTCGCAATCCTCCTATTACCGGGGTTCCGGCGAACAGCCCGAGATACGGCTCGTCGTTTCCAGCCGGGCGGCCGAGTACGACGCCACGACGGAATACCTGGTCGATTCCTGGGAAGACGCCCTCGGCATCGATATCCAAGTGGAAGGCATAGCGCCCGAGGAATACGAACAGCTGATGAAACAAAAGCCGGCCGGACAGATGGTGTTTCTCCGGCACTGCGCGCAGTATCCGGATCCGGAGAGTTTTTACGACTACCTGTTCCACAGCGACAACGCCGGTATTTACTACGGGTTCCGCAATGAGGAATTGGACCTGATTCTATCTTCCGCATCCACCGAGGGGGATTGGACAAAGCGGCTGGATCTCTACCGGCAAGCCGACCGGATCCTCTACGACGAAGCGCCGGCAATGGCCATCGCGTATCCCGGGCCGGGATACATTGTCTGGAAGCCGCACGTGCTGGGTTACGTCCCGACAGCGGTGGAAGTCCCCCAACACCAACTGATGTGGATCCAGCGGGAATAGCATCTACAATATTCCGGTGTTCCGCCAGCGGGAAGCAGCGGGCGCATGCCGCGCTTCATCTTCCTGCCGGCCGCACGAACCGGCATCTCTTCGTCCCCAAGAACAGAAAATCCGGGCCCGGCGGAACATGGCAGGGTGCAGGGATTCCATCGTCGACAACCCATCTGCGGAATGGATACAAACAGATTGATTGATCCGCCTGCAGCGAGCGTGTTAGAATGCGCGCCATCCTGGTACTTTCGATTATTCGGATGCGGAGATGATCGCGGAAATATCTCGCTGGCTGTTCCTTGCCGTTTCCATTGTGCTTTCGGTCTACGGGGCGAATGCGCTGTTGATTACGATGATGTTCCTGTTCCGCCGTGCGACCGGGAAGAAGCCCTTTCGGACGGAACCGGCGGACTCCATCGATTGGCCGACCGTCACCCTGCAATTGCCCGTCTACAACGAAGCCGCTCTGGTGCGGCGACTGATTGATGCCGCCGCTCGGATGGACTACCCGGCGGCCAAGCTGTCGATCCAGGTATTGGACGATTCCCACGATCCCACCGCGCGGGTGGCGGAGGAGCGGGTGGAATATTGGAAAGCCAAGGGAAAGGCTGTCTCCCATATCCGCCGCACGATTCGGACGGAATACAAAGCCGGCGCATTGCGGCGCGGGATGGAGGAGGACGGCAGCGAATTCCTGGCGATCTTCGACGCGGATTTCGCCCCTCCGCCGGATTGGCTGAAGCGGGCGATGGCGCCGTTTTTCGCGCCCGGCGGAGAAAGAGTCGGGATGGTCCAGACGCGCTGGACACACGTCAACGAATCCGAATCGCCGATGACCCGCGCCCAGGCCCTGATGCTCGACGGCCACTACGGTGTGGAAAAACGCGTCCGCTCCGACGAAGGAATGTTCTTTAATTTCAACGGCTCGGGGGGCGTCTGGCGGAGGAAGTGCATCGAGGAAGCCGGCGGTTGGAGCGGGGAAACGCTCTCCGAAGATCTCGACCTTTCCTATCGCGCCCAGCTGAAGGGATGGGTGTTCAAATACCTGGCTGACGTGACTGCGCCGGCCGACCTGCCGACCTCGATGACGGCCTATAAGATCCAGCAATTCCGATGGTCCAAAGGCGGGATGCAAGTGGCGCGGCGGATGGTTCCGCAAATACTGCGGGCACGGGTCAGCGCTTGGAAGAAGATGCACGGGGTGCTGCACGTCACGGGCTATATCGTGCACCTGATGATGTGCCTCATGGTCCTGCTCTCACTGCCGCTGGCGTTCGCCGGTCCGGATTCCCTGAAAGGCCTGCCAAGCGTGTGGATGGCCGTCGGCGCAATGGGCGGACCGGTGCTGCTCTCGGCGGCCGCCTGGAGCCTGCATTCCAAGGAAGAATGGTGGAAGCGGATAGTGTGGATGCCGGTGGCCGTCATGCTGGGGACGGGGGTTGCGGTGTCGAACAGCGTGGCGGGGATCGCCGGCCTGCTCGACATCCATTCGCCGTTCCAGCGCACGCCCAAGGCGGTCAACCGGGCGGGAAACGGACGGCTGCCGGATGCCGCCGAAATGCCGGATCAACCGCCGGCCGCGACGTGGCTGGAACTCGCCATGGCCGCCTATGCCGTCAGCGCTTTCATGATCCACGTCCACTTGGGGATATGGATCAACGCCGTGTACCTGCTCTTCTATGCGGCCGGTTTTTCGTGGGCGGCCGTCGCTTCGTTGTTGGAGATTTATTGGCCCTGCCTGGCGAAAGCGTTCCGGTCGAAGGCCGCGGACGCACATACACGGTAGGGGGCGATGGGAAAGGGCCCCGCCGATGGGATTCCCTGCGCCCCGCAAACGGATCAAATAAATGACCGGCATCCGCCGAAGGATACTCCTGCCTGTGGTGTTTCTATGCTGCGCCGCATCGGGCTGCCGACCGGAAGACGGCGGGCCGACCGTCGAAGTGATTCGACTGGCGGCGCCGAACGAATTGGCGTCGGTAGCCGGACCGTTGAGTGAAGAGTTCAATCGGCTGCTGCCGCAGGGGACCCGGCTGGAAGTGCACACCGTGCCGGGTACGGACATCCGCACGGAACAAGAAGATGCTGCGGCGGTGATGGATTGGCGCGAGCCGCCGGACGGACGGTTCTCGGCGCGGGTCGGGTGGATCGGATTGCTCATCGTGGTCCATCCGGATAACCCGCTTCGCGGCATTTCCGCGGACGATGTTCGGGCGATCTTCGCCGGTTGGAAGGACCGTTGGGAGGATGTGGGGGGGCCGGCGGGTGCGATAACGGCGGTCACCTATGGAACATATACCGGCTGGGGGGAGCTGTTCACCGCCGCCGTGCTTGGAACGAACCGGACGGCGGGCGATGCGGTTATCGCCCCCTCGCCGGGAGAGCTGCGGACCGCGGTGCGGGAGGATCCAGAAGCGATCGGATGGACGACGGGGTGCGAATGCGGGGAGGGATTGAAGATCCTGTCTGTGGACGGGACAGCGGCGACTTACCCGAATCTCCTGTCCGGAGTCTATCCCTTCCGAATCCCAATATACATCGATGCGGATGATCCGCCGGCCGCGGAAATCGAGCAGTTCGCCGGCTGGCTGCAATCCGTCCACGGGCAGACCGCCCTGATGCAACTGCAATCCCAGGAGTAAACACCATGGAAACGATCAGCCATACCGAACGGATGAAGGCGGTGCTGGAAGGCCGGCAGCCGGACAGGATCCCGGTGGCGCTGTGGCGCCATTTCCCGGTCGACGACCAGGATCCGATGATGCTTGCGGAATCGACGGTCCGCTTTCAGCAGGAATATGATCTGGATCTGATCAAGGTTACCCCGGCTTCCTCCTTCTGCCTGAAGGATTGGGGGGTGGAGGATGCGTGGAAGGGGAACACCGAGGGGACGCGGGATTACACGCGCGCGGTGGTCCGCAGGCCGGGGGATTGGGGTAAGCTGAAAGTGCTGCACCCGGCAAAGGGGGCCATGGGCGCACAACTGGAGTGCTTGCGGGAAGTGGTCCGGCAGGCTGCCGGCAAGGTGCCCGTGATCCAGACGGTTTTCAATCCGCTTTCGCAGGCCAAGAACCTGTGCGGGCCGAAGGTGCTCAAACGGCACCTCGCCGATCACCCGGACGCATTACGGGAAGGGCTGGATGTGATTGTGAAGACGACAACCGCATTTGCCGCGGAGTGCATGCAGGCGGGCGCGGACGGGATTTTCCTGGCCGTCCAGCATGCCCAAGCGGATTTACTCTCCGAGGAGGAATACCGCAAGTGGGCGGAGCGGGATGACAAGGCAATCCTGGAGGCGGCGGCTTCTTCCTGGTTGAATGTGCTGCACCTGCATGGAAAAAATGTACATTTTTCACTGGCGGCTGACTACCCGATCCAGGTCGTCAACTGGCACGACCGGGAGACGGCCCCCTCGCTGGACAAAGGCCGGGAGCTTTCCGGCAAGGTGGTATGCGGCGGCTGGCGGCAGTGGGATACGATGGTGGTGGGGGATGCAGAGCAAGTGGTGGAGGAAGCCCGCGACGCGATCCGCCAGACCTCGGGCTGCAATCTGGTTTTGGGGACGGGTTGCGTCACGCCGATCATCGCATCGCGCACGTGTTTGAAAGCGGCTTCCCGCCGGTGGAGTGTGGAATAGGAGCCGAGAGGGATACGCCGGCAGGATGCGGCTGCCGGAAGGATAGATCAATAACGGACACCTAATAAAAAACCGTTCCGGCTTGAATCTAATTTTCTTATCCTTACTGCGTGAGGTACATGGAAGATGAAATGGAGAATCGTCGTGCCGGTCGTTCTGGTATTCCTGATGGTGGCGGTTGTCGCGGGAATCATCATTGTCGTTCGGCAACCGAAATATCCGCTGTTTGATGATGAGAATCCGGAATTGGACGATCTTGTGGTAAACACCGTTGAAAGCAGCATGCAGATCCATAACTGTGTTCTGGCTGTCATGAAGGGGGATGGTTCGTTCGCCTGGTCGGGCGCAGCGGGCATCGCCGATGCGGACGGTTCGGTGCCGATGACCGGCGATACACCGATCCATATCGCCAGCATCACCAAGCTGTTTACGGCGACGGCCGTCATGCGCCTGCAGGAACAGGGTGCGCTCGCCATCGATGATCCCATGGCGGATTACCTTCCCGATGAACTCATTCGGGGGATACATGTGTACCAGGGGCAGGATTACTCCAACGAAATCACCATCGAGCACCTGTTGGCACAAACATCCGGAATCGCCGATTACTACGATGACAAACCCGAGGGCGGGGAGAGTTGTTTTGAGATGTTCGTGAAAGACCCGGAACGGATCTGGACCGTCGAGGAGACGATCGCAAGAGCCCGCGACGACCTGGAGCCGCATTTTCCGCCGGGGACGGCGGCATATTATTCCGACACCAACTACCAGTTGTTGGGCAAGATCATCGAAGCCGTCACCGGCAAATCCTTGGAAAGCGTGTACGAAGAATTATTCTTCCGTCCGCTGGGGATGCGGCACACTTGGCTGGCCGGATATTCCGAACCCCAAGCAACGCCGTCTGCGGCGCCCGCGGATGTTTTCGCGGGAAATATGGATATTACGAAAATACGATCCAACGGATCCTACTGGGCGGACGGTGGGATCGTCACCACGGCAAAAGAGGCCATCTACTTTCTGCAAGCCCTCAACGAAGGGAGGATTATCGGCACCGACTCGGTCGAACGGATGCATGACTGGCGGCCGATGAACAACCTCCCGTTTCAATACGGATATGGGACCATGTACCTCGATTTCTCGTTTTTCAACCTGGGTATGGGTCCGCCGCCCTTGTGGGGGCATTCAGGTTCTCCCGGATCCTTCCTCTATTACTCAGAAGACTTGGATCTGTATATGGCGGGAACCATCAACCAGACGGAAAACGTGATCACACCGATGCGGTTGATGATGCAAGTGTTGGAGGCTATTGGTTGATGTGATCCGGTTTCGCTAAGAGTGGGGAAAGATACCGGAGGTGCCGCCGCCATGCAAAATCCTCATGCCCAGTGGCGAATCCAATATGCCCGTGGACTGACGGAAAAGCTGGTCGTTTTACAAGGTGTCCGGGCCGTGATCGTCGCCGGATCGGTCGCGCGCAACTATGCGGACGCGTATTCCGATCTGGAAATCCCCATTTTTTGGGATGTATTGCCCGATGATGAGCGCCGCTTGGAGATCGCGGAAGTCTTGTCGGGCCGGTTCCTGTTCGCATATGACGGCCCTTCACGCGAAGATCAGCTCCTGATGGACGGCGTACAAGTCGATCTATGGCATATCGCCGTGAGACACGAGGAGGAGATCATCCGCGCGGTGCTTCACGACCATCGGACGGATCTGGATTTTCTCAACGCCATGGATACGATCCGCTGCTGCATACCGCTGTACGGAGAGGAGTTGATCCGGGAGTGGAAGAGGCAAGCCGAGGAGTATCCCGTCGGACTTGCCCGTCGGATCATCACAGAGCACATCGCCTCGTTCCGGGTGGACCAGCTCAAAACATGCGCCCGCCGCGACGACCCAACGGGTTTTTACGATCAATTGCGTTTTCTTCAGCAACAAGTATTCCTGGTTTTATTGGCACTCAATCGATGCTACTTTCCCTCCTTCAAGTGGATATATCCGGCGCTGAAGAACATGGCGATCAAACCGCAAGCCATCGGGGAACGGTTCCGCCGGGGATACGCGGCGACGCACGATCAGGCTGCGGCGGACATGCAACAAATCCTCATTGAGACGATGCGGTTGGTGGAGGAGCAGTTCCCGCGGATCGATACGGATACGGCACACCGGCGTATGGCACATCGGCGGCGCGCCACGGACGGGCCGAAAAAAGGTTAATGGGAGTTCGGGCGGCGCGGGAGAAGTACCGGTAAAATGGATTGCCTGGGGAAATAGTGCACTGCAATGGACCGGCTTCGCAGATCCACCGCCAGGCAAGCCTTCGCACAGCATGCCGGGTAAGAGTAACTGTAAGGACGCAGACGATACTATAGCGAAACAATGTATGGAAAAAGAATTCCGAAACCGGAGGAGTAGATGAAAATCATTCATTACACC
>JBJYXS010000172.1:0-4123 GCA_046260075.1 Anaerolineales bacterium
CACCGTCGGTATCGCATCCCATCGGAACTTATCCCGGTTTTCCCCCGTCTGTCGCAGGACATCCGAATAGGTTTCCCCGATCCGCCGCCGGATATCACCGGCGGCAAATTGATAGAGCGGATCGACGGAAACCGTCTTCCCGCCCAATCGGCGGCGTTCACAATTGAAGCTGGCCGGCCCGTCCCCGCAACCCAAAATCCGCATCTGCAGATCTTGTTCCTGCAAATCAAACATGCGGACATATTCATCGTAATTCCTGCCCCAGGGGACAACCTCTGTATACTTCAGCGTCATATGGCTATTCCCGTAATAGTCGCCTAGCAAGCCTCCCAACAAACATCGCGCAAATTTCTTCGGCTAAGAGCATACCAATGCAGTCCGCCCCTTCATGTTCGTGGTGGAGGTCGTGTTCGAGGGGCACGGCATTCCAATGATCAGATGACCACGCAGATCGTCATGCGGAGCGGAGTTATCTGTCGCGGACTTATTTATTGACATGATGGAAATGTCATCCGCGTCAACCGGGTTGTCCTTCCGTCCGACCCGCCTCCTTGCCCTTCCGGGCAAGCCTGCAGGTTCCCTGCGACGCACGCGCATCGCAGATCGTTTCGGAAATAGACACCAACGGCCGGTATAATTTCGACACGCTAGCGGTCCGTCCCGACCGCATCACGTATTCCCAGGCATTAGAGGAGTTGAAAAGAATCTAAAAACTCGTTCATCTCGCCATCGTCCAATTTTCCCTTTGGCGCCGTAATCAATAACACGTAAATCCGCATGCCGACGAAAAAGATCCGGCCCTTGGCCGCGATATCCGCTTCATCATCCGTTCTTTCCTCGACGACGAATTCCACGCCCGGATACCCCTCGACCGTTATTGCAGATTCAGAGATCAGCGTTCGGCCGCCGCTGTTCACCACGCCGTCCCGGCTGAGTTCCAGCAATTCCTCGACGGTATACCGTTCGAATATTTCCTCGGGATAGTCGGCATATCCGACGGAATACGCGATATTGCCGTATTGTCCGACGAATATATGCAAATCGATGTCCACATCCTCGGCCACCGGAATGGTTTGTTCCGAAAGCGTCAGCGCGGTCGGAGCGGTGACCGCGAACCGCCCGGCCTCGGATTTGGTGATTTGCGGTTTCGGCAGCAGCAAATATCCGAACGCCGCCGATATGCACAATAGCACCGCGCACATGGCCAACAGAAATGCGGCTACGATGATGATTTTCTTCACCCGACCGACCCTCCGATGATCTTCCCGCTTCCCATCCGATATGAATGAAAAAACACGGGGTTTCCAATGCAAGTATATATCAATCCATTTTTTCGATACGCGTACGGAATTCCCGGTGTGCCGGGTTTCCCGGCCGTGGTTCGACCGCCGCCCGGGCGACCGTCATGGCTTCGGAGGCTCCTTTTGCTTTTGGATATCCGCCGCCTTCGTTCCCGGATAGCGGTAGCGGCCCCGGTTTCCCGTGTTCCGCCCCCGCAGTTGCACGGCCTGAGCCGGGCAGAGGTGCAGGCAGGCGAAGCAGTACAGGCAATCGACATCGCGCCGCCATTCCGGCCGGCCGGCCGCCATGCGGATCCGCCCGGCCGGGCAGACCCGTTCGCATACGCCGCAGCCCGTGCATTTCGAATCGGCATAGAAGGAGCGGGCCATGCCGGGAAAACGGAAGGCGAACATGTAGGCCTTGATCGCCGGGTACATCACGCGGCTGAAGAAGAACACCACCGGATCGTCGCGCTGCCGGCTCTCCTCCCCCGCTGCCACCACGGCGGCGATCCTTTCCAGATTCTCCTTTAGCTTCCGCTCCATCTCGTCCTTTGCTTTCGCCGAGGGAAGCGGAAAGAGCGGCGTGTAGGTGCACGGCATCTCCACCGAAAACCAAGCTTTCAGCGCCTTGCCTTGCCGAGCCAGCAGCCTGTCGATTTCCAAAAAGACGATGTCGGAGCATTCGCGCGTCGCGACGGCGAACAGATATTTCGCCGACCGCAGGTCCGCGCGCTCCACGAAGGTCCGCACAATCGCCGGCGAGGTCAGGTTATGGATCGGAAACACCAGTCCCACGGTCTCGGCCGCGGAGGAGATGCGTTCCGCCTTCAACGCCCCTACGATCGGCACCAATTCGGCGCCGTCCAGCCTTTCCTGCAGCTTCCTGGCCACATGCAACGAATTGCCGGTGCCGGAAAAAAAATAGATCTGTGCGCTCATGCCGTTCTTTCCTTATTGATGTTCATTGAGACATCTTTGATGTCATGGTTGCGTTTCTCTTCAGCAGAACCGTTTTCAGCCCCGCCGCCCAGGCCCGAATCGCCGCCCAATCCCGCACGTCGCTGGCCGGAACGCCGCCGGCCATCATGCGGATGAGAAAGCTCAACTTCGCGGGATCGTATTTCCCTCCGAAGACGGCCCGCGCAACCGGATGGAACCATCCAAACGCCGCCAGCGCACGGTCGAACTGGGCGCGCGAATCCCGCCATTCCTCCTCATCATGCGGTTCGTGGGTCGGGCCGAGCGCGAACACCGCGACCGGGATCCGTTTGAGGGCTTTGCGATTCCGCGAGAGGAAGCGGCGCGCATCCCGGTGCCAGGCGAACATGATCAGCGGCGCCCCGAGCACGACCGCGCCGTACCCTTCCAGCGCGCTCATCTCACGCGCGGGCCGCACATCCACTTTCATCCCGCCTTCGCGCAGCTCCGCCGCCGCCGCTTCGGCCACCTCGCGCGTCGATCCGTAACTCGTAGCATATGCGAAAAGAACCGTGAGCGGCTTCACGTACCGCCCCCGGGTCGCGCCTTCCCAAGCCGCAGAAGGTCCCGTCCGACGGCTGCCAGCCAGACCGTCAGGAACAGCACACTAGCCAGGGCCACGATCAAAACGGCAAGCTTCGAATCGGTCAGCGCCGCCCGCAGGAAATCGGCCAGCGAAAGCACGTTGGCCAGCAATCCCCCATAGGCGGCCGTCTTGCCGAACGCGGCGCCGCGTAACATCACCCAGGATGCGATCAGACCGGCCATCGATACCAGGAACAATCCGGTGTTGAATCCTCCGAGGGCCCGCTGCCCGGTATAGGCCAACAATGCCCGGCCGGCCGCCAGGAGTTCGGCCTGTTCGGCCGCTCCCGCCGCTGCGTGCTGGCGTGCAAGCGAAAGCAGGGCGAAGGGATTGTTGGCCGCGAAAAATACTCCAATTCCCACCAATGCGGCGGAAAGTGAGATCGCCATCCAACCCGGATCGCTCTTGCGCAGCGCGGGATAAAGGGCCAGGAAAAGTGGGATGAATGCCGCATACATCAGCAGCTCCAGCCCCCAGCCATCGAGCCAGCCGATCAGCGGGCGTTCCTGCATCAGGCGAAACCAATCCTCCACCGGGCCGGGCTGGGGGAAAGCGGCGAAGACGACCGCCTCGCTCAGCGCCAGTGCCGCCGCCGCGATCGCAGCCGCCCCGCCGATCCGATAGAGATTCCGGTAATCGCCGCCGGATCCCTTTCCGGCACATTCCGGTTTGGTTGTTTTTTTCATATTCCCACCCTTCCATCGGACGGTGCCCGCTGGTTGCCGATCATCCGCCGAGGATATCGACGCCAGCGGGGCCGCGCTCCGTTATTTCGATTCGGTCCGCCGGGATTCTGTGAATCCGCGGCATACGTCAGCACCGAGGGTCTCCGGCATCCGACGAATCGCCGGATGTTCTTCTCTCCCGAAGGGACCGCCCGGACGTCCATTTTACGTCCGGGCGGTCCCTGTTAAGCCGGAATGGCATACTTCGTCCGTTCAGCCGGCCTATTGGGTCTCCGGCGACGAATTCGCCTCGTCATCTTCACGGATATAGCGCCGCAGTTCCTTCTTGCGCTTGCGTTCGGTGCTCCCGGACGAATCGCCGGCGTGGAAGCCCTTGAACAGGATCCACGAGAGGATCATCAACCCCCAAGCCTGCCAGTAGTTCACCGTTCCCAGGCCGAAAATATCGGGCATCAGCCAGTTCCAGAGCAGCATCACGAACCCGCCGAACAGCGCCATGAGGGAGATCCCGCCGACGGCGAACAGGATTCCGAGCATCACCTTCTGCGGCAGGCTGCGCTCCTCCCACCAGCCTTCGAAGCCGTTTCCGC
>JBJYXS010000173.1:0-5886 GCA_046260075.1 Anaerolineales bacterium
CCCGACATCCAGGAGATCATCGCAGCGGAAAAGGCCGAGCGGGCCAAACCCGTCATAGAAGACATCACCCTCTTTTCGGGATCGGGGACGGCGGGAGAAACCGTCCGGATCGTGCATTCCCGGCTCGACATGGGCTACCTTGCCGCGGTGTTCGACAGTAAACCCTACAGCCTGATCCGGACCGAAACGGCCAATCCGATGGTGCTCGACATGTCCTTCCCCGAGCCGCACCGCTTCACGCAGATCAGCGTCCGGGTGGGGGGCGCCCCGACGCTCGTGAGGGCCACCCTGTTCCCGTCCGACGGAGGGGACCCGGTGACCTTTACGGCCGAAGTGAACCGCTCATCGGATTTCCGCGACGTCACGATCGACCTTCCCGCTCCCGTGGAAAGCGACCATCTCCGGCTGGAAATTGAGACGGTGGGAGAAGGCGAACCGGCCCACGTCCACGTATATGAGATCCGACTGGAGGGAGAGGGATGGAAAAACGGCACCACCGCCGCCCCCTAGCCGTAACTCTCACCATCTACGGCGTGTTACTGTTAGGGGGCGGGTATTTGCTCCAAGCCGGACAGGCCCTTTCCCGGTACGCGCTGCACAATAACCTCCCGCTCTCGGTGCCCGCATGGTACATTCCACTGACCGGCGCCTTTTGGGGCGTAGTATGGCTGATTCTGGGGGCGGGGCTGTGGATGGGCAGGGAATGGGCCCGCCGGGCCGCCCTGGTTGTCCTTCCGCTGCAACTCGGTGCCTGGCTGGCGGACTGGGTTCTGTTCAGCCGGTCGGAGATCGCGATACAATCGTTCGGGTTCGACCTGGCCGTGCGGCTGCTGGCCGCCGGGTGGCTGGCGGCGGTCCTGCTCCTTTCGGGACGCCGGAACAGGAATCCGGAAATCCGCGCGGAGGGCGGAACGGGAGAACACACAACCTCATGACGAATAAAAAACAGCAGAACACGCTGCGCCACAAGCGGGAACAGGCGATGCAGGGCGGCGGCAAGGAACGGATCGACGCCCAGCACGAACGCGGGAAGTTGACCGCCCGCGAGCGGATCGACCTCCTGCTCGACAAGGGATCGTTCCGCGAACTGGATCCCTTCGTCGAGCACCGCTCGGACCATTTCGGGATGGGGCGCAAGCGCTACCTGGGCGACGGCGTGGTCTGCGGCTGGGGAACGCTGGAAGGACGGCTGGTATACGTTTCCTCCCAGGATTTCACCGTCATGGGCGGCAGCATCGGGGAAGCGCACGCCGCGAAGATCTGCAAGCTCTTCGACCTGGCGTTGAAGAACGGAGTCCCGGTCGTCTGCCTGAACGACTCCGGCGGCGCCCGGATTCAGGAAGGCGTTTTTTCGCTGGCGGGATGCGCGGATATGTTCCTGCGCAACACCCTGGCTTCCGGCGTCATCCCGCAGATCAGCGCCATCCTCGGACCGTGCGCCGGCGCGGCGGTTTATTCCCCCGCCCTGACCGACTTCACCTTCATGGTCCGGGGCACCTCTCAGATGTACCTGACCGGGCCGGACGTCGTCCGGACCGTGACCCACGAAGACGTCACCGCGGAGGATCTCGGCGGGGCAAGCGTTCACGGCGGGATCTCGGGCGTGGCCCACGTGACGGTCGAAAACGACGCCGATTGCATGGAACGGATCCGGCACCTGCTGCAGTACCTTCCACAGAACAACATGGAAGACCCGCCCTTCCACCCCTCCACCGACGATCCGCTGCGTTCGGAGGAGGCGTTGGACCACATCATCCCGGACGACCCGCTCAAGCCGTACGAAATGCGCGAGGTGATCCGGCTGGTCGTCGACAAGGGTCACTTCTTCGAAATTCACGAGGATTTCGCCCAGAACATCGTCGTTGGGCTGGCCCGGCTGGCGGGCCATCCGGTGGGGATCGTAGCCAACCAGCCGGCCGTACTGGCCGGATCGCTCGACATCCACGCCTCGCACAAGGCCGCACGGTTCGTCCGCTTCTGCGATTCCTTCAACATACCGCTGGTCACGCTGGTCGACGTGCCGGGTTTCATCCCGGGCACCGCGCAGGAACACGGCGGGATCATCCGGTCGGGGGCCAAGCTGATATACGCCTACTGCGAAGCGACGGTCCCGAAAGTCACCGTGATCACCCGCAAGGCCTATGGGGGAGCCTATATTGTGATGTCATCGAAACATCTGCGCGGCGACATCAACCTTGCCTGGCCGAGCACCGAAATCGCGGTCATGGGGCCGGAGGGAGCCATCAACATCGTCTTCCGCAAGGAACTGGAAGCCGCCAAGAATCCCGCCCAGCGTCGGAAGGAATTAGCGGCGGAATACGCCGAGAAGTTCGCCAACCCCTACGTAGCCGCCTCGCGGGGGTTTATCGACGATGTGATCGAACCGCATGAAACCCGGCCGCGGCTGATCAATGCACTGGCCATGCTGACCAATAAACGGGATTCGCTGCCGTCCAAGAAGCACGGCAACATCCCGCTGTAAACACCGCGACGGTTCGCCGCCGCCGGCGGCCGGGGCCGCTCGAAAAGACCCCGATGCATACAGTACCCGCTGCACAAGGGAAAGGTATCACTTGCTATTCAACAAGGTTCTGATCGCCAACCGCGGGGAAATCGCCGTCCGCATTCTGCGGGCCTGCCGCGAACTCGGGATTCCGACCGTGGCCGTCTACTCGGAAGCCGACCGCCAGGCGCTGCACGTGCGCTACGCCGACGAGGCCTATCTGCTCGGCCCGGCTCCGGCGCGCGATTCCTACCTGCGAATGGACAAGATCCTGGATATCGCCCGGAGCTGCGGCGCCGATGCCATACATCCCGGATACGGATTCCTCGCCGAGCGGGAGGATTTCGCCGTAGCATGCGAAGACGCCGGGATCGCCTACATCGGCCCCAAGCCCTCGTCGATCGCCGCGATGGGCGACAAAACCGCCGCGCGCAGCACGGTCGCCAAAGCCGGCATCCCGGTGGTGCCCGGAACCGAAGGCGAAGGAAACCTGACGGACGAGGAACTGATCCGCATCGCCCCGGAGATCGGATTTCCGCTGCTGGTGAAAGCCACCGCGGGCGGCGGCGGAAAGGGCATGCGCGAGGTGATGACGGCCGAGGAGATGCCGCACCTCCTGCAGGCCGCCCGCCGCGAGGCGGAAGCCGCCTTCGGCGACGGCAACGTCTACCTGGAAAAACTCATCCTCACCGCGCGGCACGTGGAATTCCAAATCCTGGCCGACAAGGAAGGCAACGTCATCTATCTCGGAGAGCGCGAATGCTCGCTGCAGCGCCGCCATCAGAAGTTGTTCGAGGAAGCCCCTTCTCCGTTCATCGGCACGGACGACGCCTTGCGCCGGAAGATGGGGGAGGTCGCCTGCCGTTCCGCCGCCAGCGTCGGGTACGTGAACGCCGGAACGATCGAATTTCTGGTCGACAGGGACCGCCATTTCTACTTCCTGGAGATGAATACCCGGCTGCAGGTGGAGCATCCGGCCACCGAGATGATCACCGGAATCGACATCGTCAAGGAACAGATCCGCATCTCCCGCGGCCGGCCGCTGCGCTACCGGCAGGACGACGTCACCCTGTCCGGCTGGTCGTTGGAGTGCCGGATCAACGCCGAGGATCCGTACAACCAATTCACCCCCTCCACGGGAAGAATACAGCTGGTGTTCGTCCCCACCGGCCCCGGCGTACGGGTCGACACCGGCGTATACTCCGGTTTCGAAGTGACGCCCTATTACGATTCGCTCATCTCCAAGCTGGTGGTCTGGGGGGAAACCCGCGCGGAAGCCATCCTGCGGATGCGCCGGGCGCTCGAGGAATACCGCATCATCGGCGTGAAGACCAACATCCCCTTCCATCAGGCGTTATTGAATTCGCCGCGGTTCATGGCGGGCGTCTTCGACACCCGCTTTGTGGAGGAACGGTTCGCGATCAACGGCAACACGGGGGAGATCGACCACCAACCCGAAATGGCCGCCATTTTCGCCACGCTGGCGGAACACCGCACGGCGCAACGGGCGGCCCAGACGATGGAATCCGCCGACCCGTGCTCCATCTCGCGCTGGAAATGGGCCGGTCGCGGCGGGAGGGACCGCCGATGAAATACGCCACGACGATCGGCGGGAAGACCTATCATGTGGAAGTGCTCGACGACCGCCACATCCTGCTCGACGGCAAATCCTTCGAGGTGGACTTCACCGCCATCTACAGCCAGCCGGTGTTCTCCCTGCTGATCAACGGGCGTTCGCTGGAAGCCCATGCCGTCCCGATGGAGGGCGGCTGGAAGGTCTTGCTGCAGGGGCAGATGTTCGACGCCCAGGTCGAGGACGAGCGGGCGATCCGCGTCCGCGGCCTTGCGCGCTCGGTCGGGGATTCCGGCGGGGAATTCGCGCTCCGGGCGCCGATGCCGGGATTGGTCGTAAGCATTCCCGTGGCGGCGGGCGAGACCGTTGCCAAAGGAACCGCCCTGGTGATCCTGGAATCGATGAAAATGCAGAACGAACTCCGCAGCCCGAAGGACGGCACCATCCAGGAAATCCGGGTCCAGCCGGGCCAGACCGTCGAACAAAATCAGGTGTTGGCCGTCATCGGGTGATCCTTTCCCTCCCCCATCCCCGGCATCACGACGAGGTGACGCGTGAACCGACGGGAAGAGCCCGCCGCCCTCGAACAGGAAATTAAATTCTTTTTACCGGATGAAGGCGCTCTCCGCCGCCGGCTGGCGGACCTCGGGGCGCAGCCGTATCTCCCGCGCGCGCACGAAACGAACATCCGGTTCGATACGGCGGAAGGCGTTCTCACGCGCGCGGGGAAGGTGCTCCGGTTGCGCGCGGCCGGCACGGTGATCCTCACCTTTAAAACACCGGAGGCCGCCCGATCCGCCGGCGGCGACGGGGCGGCGCGGCGCCTCCTGGAAACCGAAATCACCGTCGACAACCTGGAGAAAACCGCCCACCTGCTGCACGCCCTCGGGTTCCGTCCGATCGTGCGGTACGAGAAATACCGCGAGGTCTTCCGCTGGCGATCGGCCTTGGTGATGCTCGATCAGCTTCCCTTCGGTTTTTTTTGCGAACTGGAGGGCCCGGATCTCGCGGAGTTGCAACGGACGGCCGAACGGCTCGGCTTGCAGTGGCAGGACTCCCTGCACAATTCCTATATGGGGATATTCTTGCTGTTGAAAAAAAAGCACCGCCTGAAATTCCTCGACGCGACGTTCCATAATTTCTCCGGCTGGGACGCCCGGAAAACGGCGGAGGCATTGGCGGCATTACCCCGGGAAGGGAACGTATGACTCAGAAGAAGACCGACGATCGGCGGCGATGGGAAGAGGGCATCCTGCAGCCCGCGCTGAAAAAATACCCTGAACGGAAAACGGAATTCACCACCCCTTCGGGAATCCCATTGGAACGCGTGTACTTTCCGGCGGAAACGGAAGGCGCCCGAAGCGCGCCCGCCGAATACCCGGGACAGTACCCCTTCACGCGCGGCGTACAACCGACCATGTACCGCGGCCGGTTATGGACGATGCGCCAGTATGCGGGTTACGCCACCGCCGAGGAATCGAACGCCCGTTACAAGTTCCTGCTCTCGCAGGGCCAAACCGGCCTGTCGGTGGCCTTTGACCTGCCCACCCAGATCGGCTACGACCCGGACCACGCCCTGGCGGCGGGAGAGGTGGGCAAGGTGGGGGTGTCGATTTTCAGCCTCGAGGAAATGCAGCGGCTGTTCGCCGGCATCCCGATGGAAAAAGTCAGCACCAGCATGACCATCAATTCCCCGGCCGCCGTCCTTCTGGCAATGTACGTTGCGGCGGCCCGGCGGCAGGGGGCCGACACGCGCCGCCTGCGGGGAACGATCCAGAACGACATCCTCAAGGAGTACATCGCCCGCGGA
>JBJYXS010000174.1:0-6523 GCA_046260075.1 Anaerolineales bacterium
TGCGGCTGATCGGGATGAGCCTGAGCGTCAGCCTGCTGACGACCTACGGCCTGCGTCGAACGGCCGAGATCAGCGCCGAATTGATGGAAGGCGCCTTGCTGACGGATTTCGCGCGGATGGCCGAGGCCGCCCTGCAGTCCGTCACCCGGGTGACGGCCGAGATGGCCTGGATCGCGCTGGCCGTCGCCGCCGCGGGTTTGATTCCGGCGATGCTGTTAAGCCGAAAGGATCCCGGCGACAATCCGTAATCCTTTCACGGATACCTCATATCACGTGTCGACGAAAAAGGAAACACATGAAAACCAACGTTCGCGGCGCCACAACCTGTCGATCGTTATCCATGCTCCGGCGATTGCGGATCCCTGCCGCCATCGGCGTCCTGGCGTCCCTCATCCCCGCAGCCGTTGTAAAGGCGAATCCGTTCGTCCCTTTTCTGAATAACGTCCCGGAAAATATTTTGTATTTTTTTCGGTATCTCATTCCGACCTACGCCGTCTCTCTGGGAACCGAATATCTTATTGCGTACCTGCTGATCCGCGGAATCTTAAATCGGAAGGATATCTCCGAAAGAAAAATCCTCGCCGCCGTGGCCGTCATCAACCTGCTGACACTTACCGTCGGATGGATTCTGTTGTACGATCGGACTATTCAACACGTCACCCAATCGGTATTCGACGAGACGGTCGTCTGGGTATTGGTTTTTGTCCTCGAGGCTCTGTATTATCGCAAATCCCTATTGTCGAGCATCTGGCATTCCGCCCTGGTATCCGCTGCCGCCAACGCCGTCTCGTACATCGTATGGAAGACCCTTTCGGCAATGGCATCGGTCTTCGCCGGCGCAAGCGCCGATACCCCCTTCGGATCGATGGCGATTCCGGTTTCGATTTCCGGCATCGCCGCATCAGACGTCCTTTCGCCGACCGGATCCATCCAGACGGCCTTTCTTATCCTGATGACCATTGCGATCGAATTCCTTGCCGCCATCGTATGGATCCGGCACAGCGATCCATCGGGTCCGGCGCGCATCAAGGACGTCCTGCTGTCCGTCATGCTCATCAACTTATTTACCATTCCCGGATTGTGGATTCTGCTGTCCTTCTTTGCCGACGCCGATCCGGCCGCATTTGCCGCCGTCCTGTTGCCAGCGGAAGCACTGGTGGTCTCTGTTGAGGGCTTCTTCTATTCGAAGACGCTTCCGCTTTCCCTGCGTCAAGCGCTGGCCGCATCCGCCATCGCGAACGTCCTGTCCTTCTTCTTCGGTACGCTGTATCAGGTATGAGTCCGGCCATCCATACAGTGAACGGCGTAAACCTATTGCCCAACCTCCGGCGGGAAAAAACCGGATCTCGCTTCTTCCATCACCCGGAAGATTCCCCTAGGCTTTTTCTTTTTCCACCCATCCACTCCCGGGAACGGGGTCTTCGTATCATACAGGCGGATGGTATAGTTGCCGGATTGGCCGGTCGGACGATTCCATGCCCCGCGTTCCGGGGGGTCTATACCAACCAAGGAATGACGGAGAATAGGAGAACCGCTTGAGTCAAGAACAGAGGGTCGATTTCACCCACCAGCAGGCGTCGGAATACGCCAAGATCGAACTGGTCGGCACGTATCTGTTTGCCGCCCAGGTGATCTGGGAAAAACTGCTGCCGCTGCGCGGCGGGATCGGCTGCCTGGTGGATTTCGGCTGCGGGGCCGGCAAGAGCACCCGCGCCGCGGCCCGCTGCGTGCGGCCCGGGGGGACGGTGATCGGGGTGGATATTTCCGCCGAGATGGTCGCCCAGGCCGCCGCGCTGACGAAGGAGACCAAAACGGACCATCCGGACGTCCGTTTCATCTACAAGCAGATCGAGACCCGGGACGGGCGCGAGGTCATCCCATTGGAAGACGGCATGGCCGATGCCGCGGTCACGACCTGGGTCCTGCAGGAGATGCAGAGCGAGGACCAATTGGAGAACGCCGTCCGCGAAATCGGCCGGATCACAAAGAAAGGCGGATGGTTCGCCGCGGTGTGCAACAACGACGCCAATACCTGCGAGGACTATACCGCCTTCACCTATGCCCCGTTCCCGGAAAACAAAACCCGGAAGGACAATATCGTCAAGAGCCGCTCGAC
The DNA here is from genome assembly GCA_046260075.1 of Anaerolineales bacterium. Lineage (GTDB taxonomy): Bacteria > Chloroflexota > Anaerolineae > Anaerolineales > RBG-16-64-43 > JAFGKK01. The sequence goes on from JBJYXS010000174.1 coordinate 2,117, forward strand.
GGTGTCCGGCATCGTCTGGGAGAAGGACCGGTTCTGGTCCCGCGGGATCTACGCCGGCTGCATCGAGCGGGCCGGCTTTTGCATCCGCTCGATCGAGTATCCGCTGGCCGATCCCGCGAAACCGCCTTTCCCCGGCGATCCCTCCCGCCCCTGGAAGGACGAGCTGACGTTCTCGCCGATCATGCTGTTCTGGTGCCGAAAATCATGACCGAATCATCGAAGGAAAAAATGGAGAACGAAAAAAGGGAAACGAAGAAGCACCCCGCCGCGGAACTTTCCTGGGGCCGCCTGTTCATCCAGTCTATTCTCGCCGCCTTCGCCTACGCCTTCATGGAATGGCTCTTCTTTGCGACCATGCCTTCCTTCATGGACGCGGTGTCCCTGGGCGCCAAACTGGAGATCTTCCTGATCACCGGGCTGGTCCTGGCGGGAGGGGCCCTGGCGGTTCTCATCCCGCTGCGGATCCTCGGGTGGATCCCCGGCCCGACGAAGCGCAGGTTCCTTTTCCTGCGGCTGGGGGCGCTCCTCCCCGCCCTGGCGGCCGCGGCGCTGAGCCTGCTGCTGATCGACAACTTTACCTATACCGTGTTCCGGTTCGGGATCGTCACCAGCACGGGGGTTTTGCGGGCCGGGTACGCCCTGCTCGCGGCGGCGCTGCTGCTGCTTTGGTACCGGCAAGTGCTGCGGTACGCCGAAGGCCCCGCCGGCCGAAGGCGGCCGTCGTTTTTGGCGGGAACGGCTTCCATCCTGGCCGTTGCGATGCTGATCGCCTCGCTGGGAGTCGGGACGGCCCGAATCCTCGCCGCCGCCGACATCTCCGGCGAAAGCGGAATCCTCTCTCCGCGCCGGCCGCACATCGTCCTGATCACCGCCGAGGGGCTGGATTCCAAATACATGTCGCTGTACGGATATTCCCGCGACACCACGCCCAACCTCATCCGTTTGGCGGAAACCGGCCTGCTGGCGGAGAACGACTACACCAACGCCGCCCACACCACCGGATCGTTGACTTCGATGCTGACCGGAAAATATCCCGCCGACACCCGGGTGCTCTACACGCCCAACATCCTGCAGGGCGAAGATACGGTCGAACACCTGCCGGGAATCCTCCACCGTTCGGGATATACCAATGTCCAGATCGCCCTCCCGTATTACGTCGACGCCTACAACGTGAACATGCAGGAAGCCTTCGACGAGGTGAACGGCCGCTCCCTGGCCGAGGGCGATATCTCCCGCATGGCCCGGATGCTGCATTGGGAAGACGCCGGATATTTCCTCCCCCGCCTGTGGGAACGGATCTCCGACCGGCTGTTGCATATCTTCTTCATCCGGGAGATGCCCGACCCCTACCGCGAGGTGCTCCAATCCGTCGACCCGAATACGCTCGATAAAAGCACCGACCCGGCCCGCCTGGAGAAGTTGATGGACACGCTGCTCGAAGCCGAGGGGCCGGTCTTCGCCCACGTCCACCTCATGGACACCCACGGTCCGAGGTTCTTCCCCCGGACGCGCGTCTTTTCGGCCGGCATGACGCAGGACCGCGATTGGATGCAGCCGTTCTACGACGACGCCATGCTGGATTTCGACGCCTACATCGGCGAGCTGGCGGCGGATCTGGAGAAGGCCGGCTTGTGGGACGACACGGTCCTGGTCGTCACCTCGGATCACGCCGACCAATGGCGGTCCGATGACCGGATCCCGCTGCTGTTCCACTTCCCCGGCGGCGAGTACGCGGGACGGATCCGCAACAACACCCAGAGTCTCGACATCGCCCCCACCCTGCTGGATTACCTCGGAATGGAACAACCCGCCTGGATGCCGGGGCAATCCCTGCTGGCGGGCGAGCCGCCGGCGATGCGCCCGATATTCAGCGCCGGCGTGGTCGGCGTGGATTGCCGCCCGCCGGATTGGTGGTGCACGATCGACGCGGCCCTCTCCCACCCCCCCTTTTATCACTTCGGATCCATCCAGGTGATCGTATGCCAGGAGATGGATACGTTGAATTTAGTAAACGGCCGTTTCCTGCGGAAAATCATCCACAGCCATACCGCGCCGTGCCCGATGGACGAACTGCCCGGCGCGAAGGAAGGCCGCCGGTTGATCATCGAGCATCTGCGCGCCTACGGGTTCGACGTTTCGTCGCTGGAATGATTATGTCTTCCGCCGGGCCGCCTGGGATCCGGAACCGTTCCGGCGCATCTTTTGACGAATTTCGAAAAAAGGTAGAATGACGTTAAGGACAATATGAAACGCCACTTCTCTTTCGCATACCGCCTTTTCTTCATGCGCCGCATACGGCAGAGCTTGGTCTTCCACTGGAAATTTTTCACCGCGATGGATCTCTCATGGAAGGCCTTGTGCGTCGAGGCCGTCCTCGCGGCGTATGCATATGCGTTTCTGGAATGGCTGTTCTTCGCAACTATGCCCTCCTTCATGGACGGCCTGTCGCTGGAGAATAAAATAGAAATCTTCCTGATCACCGGCCTGGTACTGGCCGCCGCTGCTTTGTCCATTCTCATCCCTATCCGGCTTTTCGGATGGATCCCGGGTCCAACGAAGCAGCGGCATGTGTTCCAATATCTGGCGGCGCTCATTCCCGCCACGACGGCCGCCGCATTGAGCCTGTTGCTGATTGATAATTTCACTTATACCGTTGTTGCGTACGGCATCATTAAAAGCCGGGGGATTATCCGCATCGGATATGCGGGGCTGGCGGTGGCGCTTTTGCTGTTCTGGTACCGGCAAATGCTCCTTTGCGCCCACTTCCCCGGCGGCCGGGCGCGGTATCCGGTTCTGGCGAAGTCGGCATCCATCCTGGCAACCGCCCTGCTTGCGATCTCCCTGATCGCCGGCGCGGTGCGCACCGCAACGGCCCTGGAAATCGTCGGCGAAGGCACTATCGCGGCTCAACGCCGGCCGGATATCATCCTGCTGGGAGGCGATGGGACGGTCTCCAGGAACATGTCGTTGTACGGTTATGAACGGGACACTACGCCGAATCTCACCCGGATCGCCGAAAGCGGATTGTTGGCGGAAAACAATTTCACCAATGCATCGCACACCACCGGCTCGGTGTTTTCTATGCTGACCGGAAAATATCCCGCCGCTACGCGATTGCTCTATGCCCCAAACATCCTCCGCGGCGATGACGCCGTCCAGCACCTCCCGGGCATCCTGCGGCGGGCGGGCTACACCAACGTGCAAATCGCATTTCCATACTACCTCGATGCCTACAGCGTGAATATGCAGGAAGCTTTTGACGAGGTGAACGGCCTGGCCCTCGAGGGAGAGGGGTTCTTCACGATTTTTCGGCGTGCCCATTGGGAGGAGGTCGGATATTTCCTGCCCCGCCTGTGGGAGCGGATTTCCATCCGGCTGCTTCACATTTCTTTCATCCGCCAAATGCCCGATCCGTATCGCGAGGTGATTCAAGCCGCCAACCCAGACAACACCACCCGTATCACCGATCAGGAGAAGATGGATCGGTTGCTGTACACCCTGCGCGAAACCGAGGGGCCGGTCTTTGCTCATGTGCACCTCATGGACACCCACGGGCCGAGATATTATCCCATCCAGCGGGTGTATTCGGCCGGGATGGAACAAGATCGCGATTGGATGCCGGAGTATGCCGACGACACCATGTTGGATTTCGACTCCTATGTCGGCGCGTTCGTGGAGGAACTGCAAAGACTTGGCACATGGGATGACACCCTCCTGATCGTCTATTCGGATCATGTCGACCGCCGGCGTACCGGCGGCCGGATCCCCGTGCTTTTTCATTTTCCCCCCGGCGAATATGCGGGACGAAACCATAACAAAACGCAGAACCACGACATCGCCCCCCCCATGCTGGCTTACCTGGGGATAGATCCACCTGCATGGATGACGGGACAGTCCCTTTTGGAGGGTGAACCGCCGGCCATGCGGCCGATCATCAGCGCCGGCGTTGCCACTGTGGATTGCAACGGGCCGGACTGGTGGTGCGCCATCGATGCGGATCGCACGCATCCGCCCTTTTATCAGTTTGGTTACATTCAAATAGTGGTGTGCCAGGAAGTAAACCTGATGGACCTGGAAAATATCTTTTTCTACCAGACGGATATCGCCGACCACACCACGCCATGCCCGGCCGGCAATTTACCTTCCCCCGATGAAGGCCGCCGGCTGATCATCGAGTATCTGCGCGCCAACGGGTTCGACGTTTCGTCGCTGGAATGAAAGCTGCGGACCGGCTTTTTCCCCACAGCCGGTCCGTTCTCACCGATACAGTGTACAATCCGGGAAATCCTCTCCATCGGAGTGAACCATGAATCCATGCATCATCGAACCGATCGTCTCCCTGCCCGCCCGCAGACTGTTGTACCTGGATCCCGGGTCGGGAAGTTTCCTGCTGCAGATCCTCATCGC
>JBJYXS010000175.1:0-1609 GCA_046260075.1 Anaerolineales bacterium
GGGAACAGCGGGTTGGTGGCCACCGCCACCTTCCAGCGGAGTTCGAAGGCGCGGTCGACGGCCTGCACCGCCGCTTCCACCGGCCCGGTTAGCTCCTTTAATGCCGGGAAGCATTCGGCGTAGTAGCGCTCGAAGCCGGTTTCCAGATCTTTGCGTTCGATCCCGATATGCGGGAAGAACACCCGGTCGAAAGCCTGTTGCAGGGTGATTTCCGGATCACCGTTTTCCTGCATGGCGCGGGTGCCCATATGGATCGCTTCGCGGAAGCGGGCCGGAGAGATCCGGCCCTCCAGGAAGCCGCCCAGCGATTGTAGGTAGGCCGGCAGGAAGCGGGCGATGTCATTGTCGAGCAGCGTGCCGTCAAGGTCGAAGAGGATCGCGGATATCATGGCGGAATGTTGTAATGGTTCCCGTCATTCCAAGGCTCCCGACGGGGCGCCGAGGAATCTCACGACGAACGGAACCGGATCGGTTCGCTGTTCAAAGGATGTCCTTCACTCAAACGCACATCCGGATGGATCCCTCGGATTCTTGCGAACCCCCGGGATGACGCAAAGTGAGCGTCACTTCGGCGGGAGGATCGAATCCAGATCCTTGTGGCATTCACCGCAGCCGATATGGGGATCAAAGCCGGTGCGATTCGATCGCCGGCAGTAGGCGGTGATCCGCACCCTGCGGCCCATTCCCAGCAATCCCGTCACCACCTTGCCGCGGATGACCATATCCGGGCAGGCGTTGGCCATCAGGATGCCGGGCACGGGGCACTCCTTGCAGTCGTCGGACTTCCAGCCCCCGCTCTGGCCCAGCAGTCGGCATTCCTGGATTTCCCGGCCGCGGCCGAAATCCTGGTAGTAGTACGTGCACTCCTTGCCGTAGGGCGTCCGCATCGGTCAGGCGCGGGTGAGATACTCGCCGCTGCGGGTATCGACCCGGATGGTGTCGCCGGTTTCGACGAACAGGGGAACCGACACCTTGAGGCCGGTTTCGGTGGTGACGGATTTCGTGGCGCCGGTGGCGGTGTCGCCCTTGACGCCGAGTTCGGCTTCGACCACTTTCAGATCGACCGAGGCCGGGAGATCGACGTCGATCGGCTCCGATTCGTGGAAGGTGAGCTTAACCTCCTGGCCCTCCTTGAGGTAGGAAGAGCTTTCGCCCACCACGGCCGCCGAGATGGCGGTCTGTTCGTAATTTTCCGAATCCATAAAGTGGAACAGGTTGCCGTCGGAGTAGAGGAACTGCGCCTGATGGTGGTCCAGGCGGATGTCCTGTACCTGGGAACCGGATTGGAAGGTTTTATCCAGCACGTTGCCGGAACGCAGGTCGCGCACTTTGGTACGGATGGTGGCGTTGCCGCGTCCGGGCTTGTTGTGGGAGTAATCGAGGACCTTGAACAGACGGCCGTCGAGTTCGAAGGTCACCCCTTTGCGAAGTTCGTTGACGTCGATCATATGCCTCTTGCCTTTTCTAGAATGGATTTGAAAAAGACGCCGTCCCGGACCCGGATGCCGGCCGACCGGGCGATGGGCGACGGTGAAAATCCGAGCCGAACAACTCGCGGAAGGGGACGGCGGGGCCTGAGAGCGGAATCGCGCGGATTATACCGCATGCC
>JBJYXS010000176.1:0-5435 GCA_046260075.1 Anaerolineales bacterium
TCCGGACCGGGCCGTTCCGTTTCTCGCGCAATCCGCAATATGTCGGCTGTCTGGTTATGTTGATCGGGTGGTCGATCCTTTCCGCGTCGAAGGCGGCGGCCGCCGCTTCCCTCTTCGGCTTTCCCCCGTTGTTGCTCGTCCCGTTTGCAGAAGAAACCTGGTTGGGCGAACAATTCGGACCGATCTATGCGGAGTACCGGCGGCGGGTGCCGCGCTTTCTTTAAATCTGCTTCCCTCAAAAACCCGGATCCGTCATTCCTTCTTTCCATCATCCTTCGGGTCATATCGAATGAAGCCGCATGACGTCGGATGCGGGCGGTTGTTCCCGGCGAATTGCGGACAGAAGCATATGACCGGAAGCCTCTTCCCCGTCGGGAAACGCCCAACGCCTTAAAACATCCCGCACGCGAAACGGACTATCCGATTTCGTTTTAAGGAAGGGATCCAATGGAGGATCCGCAGCCCTTTCTTCATTAAAGGGGGGGCTGCCTCGAACGCGCGCCGGGTCCCATTTTTACGGCGGATCCGAATATTAAAAAACCCGGTTGGAAATTTCCCCTTATACCGGTAAACCCGCCCCATCGAAAAAACTGAATTAATGGAAAAATCCCGCTGAAAAACAGGGAAAAAAACCAGCTCCTTTACTTGACTCGCCGGATGGATGATGCTATTATTCGCGTGTAAACGCTTCCAAATCCCATGCAAGGAAATAACCTGAATTTGATCGTGATGTGATGTAAACCGCGAAAATCCCTGGAAAACAGCACATTTTTATTTTTCCACCCTAATGGGGAAGACTCGCGGGCCATGACTGCCGGAAAAATACAGCTGAAAACCGTGTAAACGTTTCCAAAACACATGGCAAGAAACCGTCCATCGAAGATCACTATCGTTGATGTAGCCGAAAAAGCAGGCGTCTCTTTCGGCACGGTTTCGCGCGTCATCAACAACGATGTACATGTTAAGCAGGAAACCCGGGAGCGGGTTATTGGTGTAATGCAGAAACTCGGGTATACTGCCAATAGGCAGGCTCGCAGCCTGGCCGGGGGAAGATCCAATACGATTGGGGTGCTGGTCCCCGACCTGGGAACCGGGTACATAGGCGAAATCATCCGCGGAATCGATGCGGAACTCAGCCTGACGGATTTGGATCTGATCTTGTACACCACACACCGCACTGCCAGCAAAGAAGCGAATTACGTCGCCAATCTCGCCCGGGGCATGGTGGATGGACTGCTGCTGGTCCTTCCGCGCAGCCCGATCGACTATATCGGTACGCTGGCCAGCCGCACATTCCCCTTTGTGCTGATCGACCATCAGGGAATCGGACGGGATTGCCCGGCCGTCGGCGCCACCAATTGGCAGGGCGCGTATCACGCCACGGAATATCTCATTCATCTCGGCCATAAGCGGATCGGTTTCATCACCGGTTCGATGGATTTGGGCTGCGCCGCCGACCGGCAGGAAGGCTACCGCTCGGCGCTGCGGACGGCCCACTTGGATGTCGACGAGGAACTGATCTACGAGGGGACGTTCTCTCAGCCGGATGGGTATGCGGGCGCCTCGGAACTGCTGAACCTGGCCGATCCGCCGACGGCGATTTTCGCATCCAACGACGTCATGGCCCTGGGGGTGATGGACGCCGTCCGCAACCGGGGCTTGCGGGTCCCGGACGATGTTTCGGTGATCGGCTTCGACGATATCCCGCAGGCGGCGATGGTGCGTCCCGCCCTGACGACGGTCAACCAGCCGCTGGAAAAAATGGGACGCGTCGCCACGCAGATGCTGATGGAACTGACGCAGAAAAAGGAGAAGACCAACACCGTGGAAAACCGGATCGAACTGCCGACCGAGCTGGTGATCCGGGATTCCTGCCAACCGCCTCGTACGCCGTAACCGCCGATGGGATCATCGCCGGTTGCGGGCCTTTCCCAATCCATGAACGGAAGGAGGTGATACCGGATCACAAAGACGAACGAAAGCAAAATGTGACACGTCATCCGTACGAAAATAAAAAGAAGGAGAAAATGCAATGCCCCGCAAACTGTTTTTGTTGGTCAGCCTCGTGCTGATCGTTGCGTTCGCGCTGACGGCATGCGGCACTACTGCAACAACTGTTGCGCCGACGACGGCTCCGGAAAAACCCACTGAAGAGCCGGATGTCGACCTGCCGGAACCGACCGCAACACCAGCGGAACCCGTCACCATCAACTGGTGGCACATCACCACTCAGGAAGAGCAGAAGGCAGTTTGGCAGACTCTGGCCGATGAGTACGTGGCCCTGCACCCGAACGTCACCCTCGAGATTCAGGTGCTGGAGAACGAAGCCTTCAAGACCAAACTGACGACGGTCATGCAGTCCGGTGACCCGCCCGACATCTTCCAGAGCTGGGGTGGCGGCGTGCTGAACGAATACGCCGAAGCCGGCCTGCTCCGCTCCATCGATGCGGAACTGGACGCTGACGGCGGCGCGTGGCGCAACTCGTTCGGCGCCGGTGCGCTCGGCGTGTACGCCTATAAGGGCGTGAACTACGGCGTACCGTGGGATATGGGCATGATCGGCTGGTGGTACAATAAAGCTCTGTTCAGCCAGGCCGGAATCGAAGCCTTCCCGACCACCTGGACCGAGTTCACCGATGGCGTGACGGCGTTGAAAGACGCCGGAATCGTCCCGATCTCGGTCGGAATGGGCGACAAGTGGCCCGGCATGCACATGTGGGCCTACCTGGTCACCCGCATCGGCGGCCAGGCCGGTTTTGAAGCCGCGCTGTTCCGCACCGGTTCCTTCACGGATGCGCCGTTCGTCGAAGCCGGCAAGATGATCCAGGACCTGGTGAACATGGATCCCTTCCAGGACGGCTTCCTGGGCGCGACCTACGGCGACGAAGCCACCGCGATGGGCAATGGCGCGGTAGCGATGGAGCTGATGGGCCAGTGGGCGCCGGCCGTCGAGAAGGCCAACAGCGTCGACGGCAACGGGATCGGCGACGATCTCGACTGGGCTCCCTTCCCGGCGGTTGAGGGTGGGGTCGGCGACATCAACGACGCGGTCGGCGGCGGCAACGGGTTCGCGATCGGCGTGAACGCCCCCGATGCTGCGATCGACTTCGTGAAGTACCTGACCCGCCCTGAATCGCAGATGATGTGCGCGGGCGATGGTTGGTGCATCCCGGTTGTGGCCGGCGGTGAAGCTGCCATGACCGACCCGCTCATGATGAAGCTGCAGGCGCAACTGGCTCTGGCTCAGTACTTCCAGCTCTACTACGACCAGGCCCTGCCTCCGGCGATGGGTTCGGTTATCAACGACAGCGTGCAGGCGCTCTTCGCCCTGTCCATGACACCCGAGGAATGCGCGCAGGCGATCGAGGATTCTGCTCAGCAGGAACTCGACTAGCGCATTCGTTCTGACAAAAAGTGCGGGGATCGGATCGGTTTCCCGATCCCCGCACTTTAATTGGTGCAGAAGAAGGAGAAGCCCAATGAATACCGCCGCCACCAAGGGGGCCGCCCGGAAACCGAGGCGCGGCTCCTTAATTTCCAACAAGGCACAAAATAACCTGACGATCATATTGTTTCTCTTGCCCGCGTTCATACTGTTTTTCTTGTTCATCATCTATCCCATCGTCCAGTCGGTGTATTACAGTTTCTTTTCCTGGAAGGGGTTCGGCCCGGCGACGGATTTCATCGGACTGGATAACTACGCTCAGATTGTAAAGGACAAGATATTCCATAGGGCGATCCTCAACGGATTGTTGGTCGTCGGCCTGTCGCTCGGTCTCCAGCTGCCGCTGTCGCTGGCCCTGGCGATCATGGTGGGCCGCGACTTGCCCGGAAGAGGCTTCTTCCGGATGATCTTTTTCATGCCCTACGTTATTTCGGAAGTCATCGCCGCTATCGCCTTCCTGGGGCTCTTTAACCCCGATCCGACCCGCGGCTTGATCAACGCCATCCTGGTGCTTTTTCCCGGAGTGGAACCGATCGGCTGGATGGGCAGCCGGGAACTCGTCCTGCCGTGCATTTTCATCGTGATGACCTGGAAATACTTCGGCCTGCACATGCTGCTCTTCCTGGCCGGCCTGCAAAGCATTCCCACCGAAGTCGAGGAAGCGGCGCGGATCGACGGCGCGAACGGTCTGCAGTTGGTCCGCTACATCACCATACCGATGCTCGCCAACACCATCCGCACCTGCATGTACCTATCGATTCTCGGTTCCTTGCAGCAGTTCGTTCTGGTGTGGGTCATGACCAAAGGCGGTCCGGTTAACGCCAGCGAAATGATGTCGACCTACATGTACCGCTACAGCTTCGTGCGGTTCTGGCTGGGATACGGTTCTTCCGTAGCCATCATCATGCTGCTGATCTCGCTTGCCTTCTCGATCGGCTACCTGCGGATCGTCCGCCAGCCGGAATATTTGGGCGCACAATAGAAAGGATCCGACATGGCTACCACGGTTATGACACCTCGAAGGAGTTATCGTAAGTACATTCCGCGGATCATCCAATACGTGATCCTTTCGCTGATCGTCGTCGTCGTGTTCGTCCCGATCGTCATGCTGGTCTTCAGCGGCCTGAAGGAACGCGGTATGGCCTATACCCATCCGTACACGCCGCCCATTCCGGTCTATTGGGGGAACATGGAGCGGATTCTCACATCCGACACCTTCTGGACGATGCTGAAAAACAGCCTGATCCTCCTGGCGGGGACGACGGTGTCGACTTTGTTCGTGTGCAGCCTGGCGGCCTTCGTCTTCGCCCGGATGCGGTTCCGCCTTAAGGACCTTACCTTCAATATCGTCACCTTGGGGTTGATGTTCCCGATCTCGATCGCCATTTTGCCGGTCTTCCTGCTGATCCGGCAGATAAAAATCACCGACACGATCCTGTCCATCATCATCGTGCAAACGGCGTTTTCCATCTCCGGCAACGTGATGATCCTGAGGGGTTTCTTCCTGTCCGTTCCGGTCGAGCTGGAGGACGCCTCGTACATCGACGGCTGCACGTCGTTCGACTTCTTCTGGCGGATCCTGCTGCCGATGGCGCGGCCCGCGCTGGCGGCCGTCGGGGCGCTGGTGATGATCGCCAGCTGGAACGACCTGTTGACGCCGCTGGTGATGATCAACAAGGAGAGCCTGTGGACCCTGCCGCTGGGTACCATGCAGTTCCAGGGTCAGTACGGCTTCGATATCTCGCTGGTCAACGCCTTCGTCACCCTGTCCGCGCTGCCGACGCTCATCTTTTACTTCTTCGCCGAACGGCAGATCGTCTCCGGATTGACGGCCGGTGCAATAAAGGGTTGACCGGGAAGTAAAATACCGGGAAATGCGATACCGCGCGATTCCTGAATAAACGCAGTTTCCCATCTCCTATCCACTATCCGCAAGCGGAACCGGGCAGCTCCCGGTTCCGCTTGCGGATAGGCCGACGGCACGCGAAGG
>JBJYXS010000177.1:0-2752 GCA_046260075.1 Anaerolineales bacterium
GGATGGCCAGGATCACCTGCTGGGTGCGGGCTGCGCGGTCGAAATCTCCGCCTTCGGTGGAACGCGCGCGAGCGAAAGCCAGCGCCTCGGAGCCGGTGAGATGGTTCCAGCCGAAGAACAGCTGCTTTACGTCCTCCGGTCCCACCGGGTCGATCAGCATATTGTCAAAGGGGACGTACACGTCGATCCCGTCAATGGTATCAACCACCGTTGTGAAAGAAACGAAATCCACTACGGCGTAGTAGTCGATCGGAACGCCCAGAAGGTTCTGGACGGTCTGCATCGCCAGACCCGGCCCGCCGATCGGCAGTTTATCCCGCTCGGCGAAGAAATACGCCTTGTTGATCTTGTCGAACCCATATCCGGGGATGTCCACATACAAATCCCGGGGAATTGAAAGCATCACGGCGGTTTTTGCGATCGGATCGAGACTCAACACCGCCATCGAATCGGTGCGCGACGCGGTGGAATTCGCCTCCACGCGCCAATCCCCATAGTCTAGTCCCATCGCCAGGAGGGTTACGCGGTCCACGCCGTTCCAGGGTTTCACCGCGGGCGGAGGAGCTGCCACGGTGGGGGTGACGCCGGGAGGCAGCATGGTGCTTTCGGGCGGATTAAAAATCGGGTCAGTAACCGTACCGCCGCTGGCGAAGAAGCGCACTAATAAGAAGGCAAACACGCCCGCCACGATTGGCAGGGCGATTCCCAGTGTGGTGAGGATGCCTTTCGCCCAATCCGGCAGACCGGAACGGCGGGTGCGTTTCTTCGCCGCCGGAGGGGGTTGCGGCGCGGGCTTCGGCGGTTCCGAGGTTTTTTCCGGTTTCGACGGTTTGGATTTCGGAGTCGGTAGGTAGGATGCCATGCCTTGTTCGCTTTCCTCCAATTACCGCAGGATGAACGCCAGGACGATCATCACGGCGATGAAGGAGCTGGCGATGATGAAAATCCGACGCAGATCGCTTTTTATAAAGGAGTAATCCGGGTTGCTCAATTCCTCCCGGCGGGTTTTTCGTTGTTGTTTTTTTCCCGACATCAATCATTCCTTTCCGGCCGATCCCCTGATGCCGTCCATCACAACGTGGGATCCTGATTCGCACACCTTTGGACCGCAGGAGAGACAGCTGGACGGAAACGGGCCGCGCGAATTGTAGCATAAGAATCCAAACCGGCTGTAACGGCGGTTTTTTCTCAGGAAAGGCTTATTTTCCATCGGATGGAGGAGGAATCTTCGCCGGCGCGGATCCGGCGACTGGGCCCATCGTATGAGAATCGTCAGCCGGATTCCAGCTCCGCCGTCACGACAATCCGCTGATTGTCGATCATATAAGGGTAACAGGAAACCAGGGTCAGTATCGGCCGCGCGCTGGAAGATAGGACGGAGATGTCCGTCGGTTCGACGATTCGGATCTGTACGACGCGGTAGGTGAATTTCTGTGTGGCGGTATATAAGAAGACGGCGTCGCCGGGTTGCAAGCGATCCAGGTCGCGGAACAGCTCCCCGAAGATATCGTTATGGGCGGACAGCACGACATTGCCTGTGGATCCCGGGTTGGCGCTGCCGATGTGGTGCCCCACGCCCTGCCGCAGCTGATCCCATCCGTCGCCCTCCACCACCGGCAGGTTGTTTTTTTCGATGCTGGGCAAATCCAGCCGCTGCGGTTGTTCCGGCCCGCGGGTCGGAACGGCAAGGGAGAGGTAGGACTGCATTTTCGGGCGCAAGTCGGCGGGTACTTCCGCATCATTGGGCGCGGATCCGCCGGGGGAATCCGGAGGCGTGTGGCCCGAGGGAAGAACGACGGCGGTGATCAACGGGGTGGGCGAAGGCGTGCCGGCCAGGACGAGAGCGAGCGAATCCCTGTTCAATTCCTGCAGCCGGAAGATGAATTGCAGTACGACCAAGCCCAGGACGATCACCGCGCCGATTTCAACGGCCAGCAGGACGCGGTCGAGAAGGCTTTTCCGCGCGCGGGGCGCTTCGGCGGATGGAACGGCAGGGGTCTCGGCGGCGACGGGCGGCTCGGTGAATACTGCGCGTCCCGAGCGGCTGAAACGGCGGATTCGTTCCCGGCGGGCGGCTTGGCGCTTGGCCGCCAGCAGACGTTCCAGCTCTTCGATCGAGAGGTCTTTCAGGTCGTTCCGTTTCATCGCGTCCTCGATGCTCCGGATTATACCGGACGGATCTCGGCCGTTCGGCGGATGGGCGCATAGGAACGGCGGTGCTGTGGGCAGATTCCCAGCCGATGGATTCCTTCGGCATGGCCGTTGGTCCCGTAGCCCTTGTGCTGTGCAAAACCGTATCCCGGATAGCGGGTGTCGAGCGCGATCATCTGTTGGTCACGCCAAGTCTTGGCCAGCACCGATGCGGCGGCAATCGAGAGGGAGCGCGCATCGCCGTGGGTCACAGCGGTTTGGGGGATTGCGGATTCGGGCAGGAGTAAGTAGTCGATCATCAGGTGGTCCGGGGGAACGGACAACTTGGTGAGTGCGCGGAGCATCGCCAGCCGCGTGGCGCGCAGGGGACCGATCCGATCCACCTCTCGGGCGGATGCGCTGCCGACGGCCCAAGCCAGGGCCACAGAGCGGATGACGTCGGCGGCCTGCACCCGTTGGGAGGGCGTCATTTGCTTTGAATCGCGGACTCCGGCAAGCGCGGAGGATAGTGAGGACCGGCCGACGGGGAGGATAACCGCAGCAGCCGACAGCGGCCCGGCCCAGGCTCCCCGGCCGGCTTCATCAAGGCCGGCGATCCTGT
>JBJYXS010000178.1:0-2856 GCA_046260075.1 Anaerolineales bacterium
GAGATCGAGGACACCCGGCTGGCCTTCCACCGCCTGCTGGAATCCGTTCCCGACAAGGCATTTTCCCTGCCCAGCGCCAATCCGGCCTGGACGGTCGGCCAGGTGCTGTATCACATGAGCCTTGCCCCGCGGTTCATGGTCCTCGACGTCCAGATGATCGGCGGACGGCGATGGCTGTACCGGATCGTGCCGCGGATCTTCCCCAAACGGCTCTTCGACTGGCTCAATGCCCGCCTGACCCGCCTTGGGGCGGGCAAATCCTCGCGGGAATTCCTGGCCGCAGAGTACGACCGGGCCAGCGCCACCATCTTAAAGGTATTGGAATCACTCTCCGCGGAGGAGTTCAACAAGCACATGCCCTATCCCGACTGGGATCCGCTGCTGACCGGCGAGGTCTCGATGGAGTACCTGTTCGGTTACGTCAAGCGTCACTTCGATTCGCATGCCGGACAGATCCGGCAGGCGCTGCGGACCCCGTTAGGAGAACACGCATGAATCGTTTCATCTTTTGGCAGCGATGGTTGCTCACTATCAGCATACTGATCGTCGTTTTCGGCCTGGCATTGGCGGTGGCTAGCGGAACCTCTGCGATCGATCCGCTCAACCGCATGGTGGATCCGGTGTTCTGGGGCGGCCAGCCGGTACCGCCGCAGGCGGCGGCCTTCCGCGGGTGGACCTACGCCGTTATGGGGGCGGCGATGGCCGGCTGGGGCGTGTTCCTGGCATTCGTCGCCGGGATCCCGTTCCGCCGCCGGGAGCGCTGGGCGTGGAATTGCATGGTGCTGGGAATCCTCTTCTGGTACGTCCCCGACACCGGCTTTTCGCTGCAGGCCGGCGTGATGTTCAACGCCGCCGTCAACACCGTGTTATTGGCTTTGTTCGCCTTGCCGCTGTTCTTCACCCGGCGGGAGTTTGCATCGGACACCGAACGAAATCGGGGCTGATATTGGCTTCCCTCCTCAAGCCGTTCCGCACAGGGGGCATCCCGCCGCGGAGTCCGGCTCGAAGAAATTCAACCTTAAAGGAGTTGTCATTATGAGCGCGCAATCCTTGATCCAATTGCAGGACATCCAAAAGGACTATCCGATGGGGGAGGTTACCGTTCACGCCCTCAGCGGCATGGACCTGGATGTGAAACGGGGTGAATTCATCGTACTGCTTGGGCCGTCGGGTTCGGGCAAAACCACCACCCTCAACCTGATCGGCGGTCTCGACCGGCCCACTGCGGGGAAGCTGGAAGTGGACGGAACCGAAATCACCGGCCTCAATGAAACCCGCCTGGCCGAATACCGCCGCAAGAGCGTCGGATTCATCTTTCAATTCTTCAACCTGATCCCCACCCTCACGGCCGTGGAAAACGTGGAGTTCGCTCTGGCGCTGACCCACGGCGGCAAGGCCATGCGGCCGCAGGGGCTCGAATTCCTGGACCGGGTGGGGCTGCGGGAACGCGCCGACCACTTCCCCTCGCAGCTTTCGGGCGGCGAACAGCAGCGCGTGGCGATCGCCCGCGCCCTGGCCAACCGCCCGCCGCTGCTGTTGTGCGACGAACCGACCGGCAACCTCGACGCCGGCACCGGACGTCAAGTGCTGCAGTCGCTGCGGGATCTGAATAAAAAAGAAGGGGCAACCGTCGTCCTGGTCACGCACAACACCAGCATCGCCCCCATGGCCGACCGGATTGTCCGGTTGCACGACGGGGCGGTCAGCAAGATCGACCCCAACCCCAACCCGGCTCCGGTGGCGGAATTGGCGTGGTGATGCCATGAACATCCTTCTGCTGAAAACCCTTCGCGACCTTCGCTCCTCCCTGGCCCAAAGCGTGGCGCTGATCGTGATCGTCACGCTGGGCGTGGCCAGCTTCGTGGCTTCGGTGGCGGCCTTCCGAGACCTGGCCACCTCTTATCAAAGCACCTATGACCGATTGCACTTCGCCGACGTCACCTTCAGCGTCCAATCCGCGCCCGAGAGCGTGGCCGACGACCTGCGCGGCCTGGATGGTGTGGAGGCGGTGACCGCCCGGCTGGTGGTCGACACCGGATTGGAATTACCTGACGCCGACGGCGAATCCCAGGATCCGATCCGCGCCCGCCTGATCGGCATGCCCACCGAAACCCGTCCGGCAGTGGACGATATCCTGGTGCTCGACGGCGGGTATCTTACCGACGGAGAATCGGACGCCACCCTGATGGAATCCCACTTCGCCGAGTACTACCACCTCGGCCCGGGCGACGATATCACGCCGATTCTCAACGGGGAAAAAGTCACCTTCCAAGCCACCGGCGTCGCCGCCAGTCCCGAGTATTTGGTGGTCAGTCCCAGCAAACAGGAAATCTTCCCTTCGGTGCGCAGCTTCGGTGTGTTCTTCGTCGTCCAATCCGAACTGCAGCGCCGGCTGGGCCTCGAAGGAACCGTCAACAACTTCGCCGTGCTGATCCGGCCGGAGGTCGACACCCCATCCGTGGTGAGCGCCGCACAGGATTTGCTGGCCCCCTACGGTCTTATGGAGACTACACTGCAAAAAGACCAGCCCTCCAATGCAGCGCTGAACGCGGACCTGGAAGGGTTTCGCGAGATCGCCTACCTGATGCCGGTCGTCATCCTGCTGGTGGCGGCGGTCTCGGTGTACGTGATGCTCGGCCGCCAGGTGCGCGCCCAAGCGCCGCAGATCGGCTTGATGAAAGCCATCGGGTACACCAACTCCGCCGTGCTGTGGCATTACCTGCTGTATGCCCTGGTGATCGGTGTGGTGGGCGCGGGACTTGGTGCCTTGTTGGGACTGCCGCTCGGCTACCTTATCACCAAATCCTACGCCCTCGAATTGGGCATACCGATCGTCACCGCGCGCTTCTATCCGGA
>JBJYXS010000179.1:0-3891 GCA_046260075.1 Anaerolineales bacterium
TCACCCTCAGCGAGCCGTACGCGCCGTTTCTGGATTACCTCGCCACCGGTTTGCTGCCGGCTCATATCCTCAACGGCGTCGGTGTGAAGGAGCTGGACGGACTGCCGTTCAACCTGGCGCCTATCGGCTCCGGTCCCTATGCCGTCGAGACCCTGATCGTCGAGGGGGACAACATCCGCGGCGTGACGCTCCACCCGTTTGAAAAATACTACGGAAAGCAACCCGCGCTGGATAAGATCGACTTTCTCTACTATCCCACCCGGACCGAGGCGTTCGATGCGCTGCAATCGGGAGCGGTAATGGGCTTGGGCGGGCTCTCGGAGGGCGAATTGGCTGCCATATTGCCCGATTCGACCTGGAAGGTTTACTCCGCGCGGCTTCCGCAGTCTTCCGTAATTTTCCTGAACCTGCAGAACGAGGATGTGGAATTTTTTGAACAGCGCGATATCCGCCGGGCGTTGCTGCTGGCCATCGACCGGCAGCGGATCATCGACACCGTGTTCTCCGGCCAGGCGGTCCCGGCGAACGGGCCGATCCTGCCCGGTTCGTGGGCGGAGGATCCGAGCCTGCTTCCCATGGAATACAGCCCGGATGAAGCCTCCCGCCTATTGGACGACGCGGGATGGGTTTTTCCCGAAGGGGCGGAACCCGGAACGGATATGTTCGTGCGGATGAACGATGAGATTCCGCTTGCCTTTACGCTGCTCTGTCCGGAAGATCAACGGTTGCAGGCGGTTGCCGAAGCCGTCCGGGAACAATGGGCCCGGGTGGGTGTGAAGGTGAACGTACAAGTAGCCAACATGCGCTCCCTGCTGGAGGATCACCTTATCCCGCGGACCTATCAGGCCGCGCTGGTCGATCTGGATATGGCCCCCTACCCGGATCCGGACCCCTATCCGTTCTGGCACCAGACGCAATCTCCTAACGGGCAAAATTACTCCCAATTGGACGACCGAGCCATCAGCGAACTTCTGGAGGACGCGCGGACGAGCATCGACCGGGAGGAACGGGCGCGGTTGTACCGGACGTTCCTCTTCCGGTTCACCTACCAACTTCCGGCCTTGTTCCTCTGGCATCCCGTATACAGTTACGCCGTGGAGGCGGACGTCGACGGGATATCCTTCGGGCCCTTGTTCTCCAACACCGACCGGCTCAATTCCATTTGCGGCTGGTACATCGAGAAGTAAAAAGACCAATCCGCCTTCCGCCTCCCCGTGTATTTATAAATACGGCACCTTGTCCTCGGTCACGTCCAGCGGATCCAATCCCATCCGTTCCTCAAGATTCTCCGGCCGGAGGATCGGGTCTTCCAGCAAACGGCGGATATGGCGGAATTTCAGGAAACGCCATCCCCGTGATGCGGCCCGCCGCAAGAGAACGTTCCTTCGCAGCTTGTATCCGACCAGGGTCGCCCGGCCGCCGGGAAGGACGATCCAGGAACGGTCTTCCGGAAACGCCGGCTGCAGGAGATACCGACCGACGGCGGCCGACGCGGTGAAGAGAAAATAAAACCTTTCCCGTGCTTCCGGATCAATCCACAGCAGCTCGCGGCCGCCCCGGGCGGCGAACCCCATCTGTTCCCCAAGGCCGGCAAGCGATGTGCGCGCCTGCTGCAGCGCTTCGGCGCGCGTGGGGGGATTGTCCTCCGGCCGGAGCGACCAGGTCCGGCCGTCATCATCCGTTGCCCCGTAGGATTCCAGACAAGCTTGCAACAGCCGCTGTTCGGGGGTCAGCAGGCCGGGGAAGAAGGAACACAAACGGCGGTCCAGGTCCTCGGCGGCGATGGGCCCTTCCTCAAGCAGGATCCGCGCCACCTCCACTTCCACCTGGTCCGACAGCGGGCTGGTGATGGTCTCATCACCCGGCAGCCACCGGGTGGCGCCGAATTCGCTTTCTTCTTTTTTGGAGGTTTCGATCTCCGGGTCCTCGTCCACGGCCGCGGCCAACTCGGCTTGGCACCGCGAGAAATCGCTCTCCCGGGCCTGGGCGGAACCCGGCGGCAGCATGCGGCGGAATGCGGCTTCGCTCCAGGCGGCCGCATGCAGCAGGTCCCAGGTCACCGGTTCGGAACGGTTGGAAATCAGCCGCCGGGCGGCAAGCCGTGCGACCTCGACCGCCGGCTCCAGGCCGCGCGGTCCCTGCGACATGGGGGGATGATCCGGGCCGGGGGCCGCCCAGAGGAGCTGGACGGTGTTGCTGTCGCTCCGGGCGGCCCGGCCTTCCAGGGAGAAGCCGCTCTGGTAAAAGGACCATAGTGTGGCGGCCAGGAAGGATGGTTCCCATTCCCCGAGGATGCCGGCCACGGGGGTTCCGGCCGGCAAGTGGTCGGCCAATGCCGCGGATGACGCGGTCAGTGCGCGCGCGTGCCAGTTCCAATCGTAACGGCGGCGGTGCAACATGCTCGCCAATGGTGCGGTATTCGTGCGCCCCCACAACCAGCCGGTCCACATGGCGGAAAGGGTCCACGCCGCCTGGTTCGGCCGCGGCAGGCAGCTGATCACGGCGTCCGGCCGGAGGTGCGCCAGGTGCGGCGCCAGTTCGCGGGCCGTGCCGGCGAATGTCATCAGAACGCCTTCCTCCAGCGCTTCGCCTTCTTTCCACTTGCGGACGGGCACCCGTTGGCCGGGCAGGCTCCAATCCTCGGCCGCTTTTTCCATCAGGCGCCAGATGTTGGATTCGCGGAACTGGGCGGGCGGCAGGAGGGAGCGCGGCCGTTCGCGGGTGGCGTGCCCGTGCCCGCGCAGGATGTGGGATTGGTCGAGCGCCGAGAGCAGAAGCAGATCGGCGCAGCGCCTTTCCAGCGGGTCCAGCTCCATCAACTCCAAGCGGGTGAGGATCAAAAAAAGCGCGTAAATGGAACGGGCCGGATAAACATCCAGAGCCTCCTTGGCGTTCGACCGGTACGGGTCGTCCAGGGGCGCCAAACGTTCCAGCGCGCGGTGGTACATCATCCGGCTCGAGCCTTCGTGGGGCATCGATTTCTCGTCGGCGGGCCCGGCCGGTTCCTCAATCACATGCTGACAGTGGGGGCATCCGCAGATCCGGCTGATCAGACGGGGTTTGGCTTCCGGCTTTCCCGGCTCGCGGAACATCGCCTGCGGCCCCGGCTCTTCCCCGGCCGCATGGCTTCTCGAATCCGGGTCGTATGCCCAGATGTACCCTTCCGCTTCCGAATCCCTGCCGCAAAACGCGCACGTTCCGGTGTACAGACTCCGGATGTGGGATTCCAGGGTTTCATCGGAGGATCTCCGCGGCGCCTTCGCGGCGGAGGGGGCGGAGCGCCCCAGGCGTTCCAGGACGCTGCGGATCAGATGGGCCGGCGGCGGGTCGGCCTGCAACCCGACGACCGCCCGGAGGACCGGATTGGGCGAGGCGATCAACACCGCCGCCCCGCTGCGCGCCAATTCCAACGCCATGGCGGGGGATTGGCCGAATGGATCGGCGACCCGCATGCCTCCCCTTCCCAGCCTGCGCAGGAATTCCGTGCCGGTCCCCTCGAAGTACGGCGGCAGGAAGAGGGCCATCGGTTCCGGTGTGGAGGGGTGGCGGCCGGGGAAGAAGGGCATGTCCATGGGATCATCCACATTGTCCGGAGGCGACGATTTGCTGCAGTTGCGCGAAGCTGGACACACGTGAAACAGCCCGCAAAAAAGCGCCCGGCGAGGGGCATAGTTCAAACAACGCAATCACCGCCGGCCCGACCGGATCCTCACCGCGCTCTCCCGGAGAATCGGCATAGGAGCCGTAGAAGGCGAAGAACGCCTGGTTCAGCCGGCGGATGACGCGGCCGTGTTCGGCGAAATGCTCCATGATGAAGACGCGGCGCTGCTCCATGTAGGCTTCCGCCGCTTCGATCTTCCCTTCCGCCAGCAATCTGTCGGCTTCCACCCG
>JBJYXS010000180.1:0-5994 GCA_046260075.1 Anaerolineales bacterium
TCAGGCGGAGAGGGTGGGATTCGAACCCACGGAGCCTTTCAGCTCACGCGCTCTCCAAGCGCGCGCATTAGACCGGACTATGCAACCTCTCCAGCAATTCCGCCGGCTCGATCGGCCGGCGGGCGGGGATTATACCATCCCCCGCACCTCCTTCCCATGACGGAAAGGCAAGGGCGGTTTACTGAGCCAGCATCTTCTTCAGGTCTTCGATCACTGCCACCGGGCTGGGATCGGAGCCGTACAGCATCGCCAAGTAGAAGGCTGTGTAATCGCCCAAATGCAGGCAGGCGTACATTTCCGCCAGCATGCCTTCGCCCGCGGCGTCCACTTCCTCCGCGAGCCAGCCCTGGCGGGCGAACAGCTCGCGGGTGATGGCGATGCGGCGGATGTTGCGGGGATGGTTGTGGGAAGCCTTGAGGAACACGACCAGCGAGCGCTCGATCACCTCGCGGGGCTGGACCGTTCCCGCGACGGTGTTGTGATCCAGTTCGGGCAGTTCTTCGAATTGGCCCCAGGCCTTGGCGACCTCCGAGACCTGGCCCTTCCAGCGGCGGGCGACCGGAGCCAGGCCGTCGGCGCCGAAGACGATCACCGATCGGCCGGCGGCTTTGTTGGCCAGAAGCTTGGCGCAATTTTGCGCGGCCGGCGATCCGGCGCCGATCCGCTGCTGCTGGGCGCGCATGGCCGCGGCGGCCGCGGCGACGGCTTCGGACGGATCGGGAAGCAGGTCCAGCCGGGCCGCGAGGGCGCACGGCAGGGCGAAGGTGTATCCCACCGCGGCGCGCGGCTGGCCCTTGTAATCGAATTTCCAGACCGGCACGCCGTCCTTTTGGGCCGCGGCCGCCAGCTTGCCGCCGGTGGTCATCGCCAGGACCGTGCATTTGTTTTCCACCGCGGACCGGTAGGCCGAGAGGGTCTCCTCGGTGTTCCCGGAATAGGAAGAGGCGATCATCAGAGTTTCCGGGCCCTTGGCCCAGGCGGGCAGATCGTACCCGCGCCGGACGATGATCGGAGCTTGGCAAAGGGGCGCGGCGTAGGCCGCCAGCAGCGATCCGCCGATCGCGGATCCGCCCATCCCGGCGATGACGATGCGCCGGACGGGCTGCGGCGGATCGGGCAGGGGGAAGGATTGCCCGGCGGCCCAGGCTTCTTCCAGCTGGTCGGGAAGGTTGTCGATGGCTCCGAGCATGTTCTGGGTATCGATGGCTTTCATGGCCTGCAGGTCGTCAAGGTTCATGTATCCTCGCAATCATTTGTGGATAAGTTTATACACGTCCCGTTTGTTCCATCCGCTTTGAGCGGCGGTTTCCTCGGCCAACTGCGCGGCCGGAATGTTCCGTTTGCCGCTCCGTTCCAACGCCGCGCGGACCCGGGCTTCGGACCACTTTTCGGCCGCGTCGGCGCCGCCCAGGACGAGCGTGATTTCCCCCAGCGGCGGATGGTCCTGAAAATGAGCCTGCGCCTCGCGGACCGTGCCGCGCACGAATTCCTCGTGGATCTTGGTCAGCTCGCGGGCGACGGCGACGGGGCGGTTTCCCAGGACGGCCTCGATATCGGCCAGCGATTTGACGAGCCGGTGGGGAGCCTCGAGCGCGACGAGTGTGCGGCGTTCGCCCGCCAGCCCTTCCAGGAAGGTTCTGCGCTGGGCGGACCGGCGCGGCAGGTAGCCGAGGTAGACGAATGAATCCGCGGGCAGCCCGGAGGCGGTCAGGGCGGCGATCGGCGCGCACGGCCCGGGCACGGGCGAAACGGGGAACCCGGCCGCCAGGGCCGCGCGGACCAGTTCATACCCCGGGTCGTTAAGGCCCGGGGAACCGGCGTCGCTGACCAATGCCACATCGCCTTCGGCCAGGCGGGCCAGCAGCGCCTCGATCCGGACGATCTTGTTGTGTTCGTGGTAGGGGATCATCGGCGTGCGGATGCCGAAATGCGCCAGCAGCTTCCCGGTCTGGCGGGTATCTTCGGCGGCGATGCAGGCCGATTCGCGCAGGATCCGCAGGCAGCGCGCGGAAGCGTCCTCCAGGTTGCCGATCGGCGTGGCGACCAGATACAACGTTCCCATATCGGCGGGATTCTAGCATATCCCAATGAGGTCGCTCCGAGGAACTCGGAGGGGGAGATATCCGGAATAGTAGCGTGATTGTACTTCCCGAAATTTTCACCTAAGCGTAGCTGGTATTGCTGAAAAAACTCGTGCGATGCATAATCTCACATAAAGCCCAAGGCGCAGGAAACAGCACACAATGTGCTTTGTGGGAAATCTTTCATCCAATAATTTTATCCTTTCAGAGAGGGTTCAGGATATACAGACCGATCTTTTCGGAACAAGAGGATGATTATTACTCCCCATGAGATGGTTGAAAGCAAAGATCGAAAAGCATACATTCCCATGTAGTAATTCACCCAAAGAGACGGTGGAACCTGCATTCTACGAAGAGCATCCTGCAGCCATTCAATGGAGTGTGCCGCGGTCAGGGTCAGGATTAATGAGAGGAAAAAAGCGATTGCTGCAGAGAGGGCCAGTAAAGGCTGACGGCGCCAGGAGACCAACGCTTTTAAGGTGCCGAAAATTAGTATTACTGTCGGTGCATACAAAAAGCCGTTATAAAGCAGTTTCGTGATCGAAGACATTTTTCCCCCTTTTTGTTTGCTAACGTATCGGTGTATCGGAATGATCGGTCTCTTCGATAAATCTCATATTTCGATCCCTCAGAAAAGTCTTCGGGTTTATCGTAGTACGCCGTTTGAATCAATGCCCCGTGTATCCTTGAAGGTTTCCTTCCCGTCCTTATCGATAATAACTGTCGTATTCGTGATGTTGGGCGCTGGCGGGGGCTCATTATACGGTTGGACCGGTGGGGTAGTGGTTTCAATTGTCACGGTGTTGGTCACCGTATCCCCTGTTTGATATCTTGTCCAGGGAATTTGGGGTAGTGCACCGTCCTTGATCAACTCAATGGCAATGCTGACGCCAATGGGAAGTTCTAATACCGCTAAAGCCGGTATACTCAGCACGCCCAATAGCAATAAACAAGCGTTCTTTTGGGTCTCATTCCATTCATACGCCGTCTTTTCGTCCAACACCCATTGTGTGGTAATGGTTGTTCTTTCTGTTACAGAACCATCATCGTTAAGTGTTTTAACGACAGTAATGACCGACGTGGATCCATCCGGATTGGTTACGACCGATTCCGTCGTCGTCGTACCCCATCCCGGCGTGCCTTGTGCATCGATCAGGCATGCCGTGGACGTAATCCCCCGGCACTCCTCGAAAATCCGGACCGTCCGGCCGTCGACGTCTTCGAAGGCTTCCGCCGTTTTATGGAGAAAGCCGGCATCCTCGGTGAATCCGAGGTGCAGCCGCCAGGCCCGCGCGTAGAAATCCTCCGCGTCGGCCCGGGCGGCCGGCTGCATGCGTCCGTCATAATCGGGCATGTGGTCGAGGACGGTTTGAATCGCAAAGCGGATTCCCTTGCCGGCTTCCTGAAGGACGTCGGCGCGGGTGCGGTATTCCCTGGAGAAGGCCCTGAGGTTTCCGGTATCGACGTGGATCCAGTAATAATCGTAATCGTCCATTGCTCCCCCTTTGTTCCCTCCGCGGCGGCTTCTCACCTCAGCGGTATTGACAAACATCATAGCATGACCTATAGTAGCAGTCAATCGATAAAGGGGGATTTATGCCGGCGCCGCCGCAATACCTATACCGACAGATCTATTTCCATCCCCGCGAAGCGGATGTCATCGCAGGGGGGATCCGCGAGTTAATCCTCCGCTTGACGACCGAACATGCCGACCTGGATTCCTCCTTCATCCGGCGGTCCTACGGCTGGCGGGGCCATCAGAAGGACCGTTTCTGGGAGAAAGCCCGTCCGCGGATACGGGAGCTGGCCGAATTCATCGATTTTTTGAAAACCCGGGAAGCGTATTACCGCAAACTGACGGTTTCGGATTGGGAACAATATGAAAATCCGGCCTGGACGGAATACATGGAGATATGCAGCTGATCCATCTGTAATAATTTCTGCGGAATTGTCAGTGATTGCTCTTTAGAAGTAATTATGCATCGGCCGATCCAGAGGATAGGGATATGGAATATTTCCTGCTTATCGCCCGTTTGATCCTTTTCGGATATTGTGCGCAATTCGGAATTCGACTCATTCTGTCCGGTATGAAAGGACTGATCGGCCGGCGGTTCTTCTCCGGCTGTGCTACGCCTTCTTCGGGCCCGGCTTGGCCAGCACCCGCGCCACCTCGCGCTTATCGAGCCACCACTGTTCCTTGGGCCGCATCAAGCGGATGTCCGCCATCCGCGGAAGGTCCTCGATGTTGTAGAAGTTCACCGCGCCGCCCTGCATGCCGACGAACAGGGCCGGCGGTTCCGGACTTTCCGCCATTTCGCCCAGCTTTTCGATGCAGCGCGTGGCCAGCCGGGTGGCCTGGATCCGGTCGAAGGGCGAGGGATCGCCGCCCTGCTGGAGGTGGCCGAGGATGGCCTGGCGCACGTCGAACAGCTCCCGTCCCTCCTCCTCGAACAGGGCATACATGAAGGCCGTGGTGTAGAGCGGATTGGCTTCCTCGTTGCGGATCATCAGGCTGATCCGCTTGCCGCCAGCAAATCCCTGTTTCAGATTCTCGAGATCCTGTTCGAGGTCCTTCAGCGTCACGCCCTCCTCGTGGAGGTACACCCGTTCGGCCCCGGTGGCCAGGCCGCTCATCAGCGCCAGGTACCCGCAGGAACGGCCCATCACCTCGACCACGAAGCAGCGGTGGAGCGAGCCGCTGGACTGCTTGATCTTGTCGACCGCATCGACGATGTTGTTGACCGCGGTGTCGGCGCCGATCGACAGTTCGGAGCCGGGCAGGTTGTTGTTGATCGTCGCCGGCAGGCACAGGAGCGGGATGTTGTACGCCGGGAAGTTCTCGCGCTCCTTCCACAGCCGGTATGCGGATTCATAGCCCGACCAGCCGCCGATGACCAGCAGGCAGTGGATATCGAGTTCCTCGATGTTGCGGGCGACGGCGTACAATTCCTTGCCGGCGGGGACCTTCCGCCCGGTGCCAAGCGCCGAGCCGCCGCGCGGCGCCCAGCCGTTGACGCTCATCCAGTTCATCTCCTGGATGTCGCCGTCGATCAGCCCCCGGAACCCTCCGCGCACGCCGAGCAGGGTGTGGCCTTTGTCGATTCCCAGCCGGACGGCGGCCCGCACGGCGGTGTTCATCCCCGGGGCGGGCGCGCCGGAATTCAGCACCGCGATCCGCAGCCGGCGGACGCCCGGCTTCGGGGCGTGGGGCAGCGAGCGGACCATCGTCCGCAGGGTGCGGAAGGCGGTTTTGAACGAACCGCCGCGCAGGTCCATCGCCTGGGTGTAATCCTTTTTGGAAACGACCGCCGCCACCTTCTGGGTTTGTTCAACGCATTCCAGGAGCGGGGTGAAGGCGATCCGGTTCTCGCGCCAGCCCACCACGACCGGCTCGGATTCGGCGCTGCTCTGCTCGAGCCGCCGGACGGCGGCGTGGCCCATCAGCGTGCCGAGGTTGCGGTCGAATGCGCTCGGCGAACCGCCGCGCTGGACGTGCCCGAGGATGGTGACGCGGCAGTCTTCGCCGAGCTTCTCCTCGAGCACCTGTTTGACGTAGGAGCTGGTGATCGGTTTGCCGTCCCGGTCGGTGGCGCCCTCGGCGACGATCACGGTGCTGTCGCGCCGGCCCGCCGCGCGGCCGGCCTTGAGCACCCCGCACATCACATCCTCCCAATTCTCGACGTCCGGCGGGCTCTCGGGGATCAGCACCCAATCCGCGCCGCAGGCCAGCGCGCTCATCAGAGCCAGGTATCCGCAGTGGCGGCCCATGACCTCCACCACGAAGGTCCGCTGGTGGCTGGTGGCGGTGGAGGAGATGGCGTCGACCGCCTCGACGATGCGGTGGAGGGCGGTATCGGCGCCGATGGTCATGTCGGTGCCGTAGAAATCGTTGTCGATCGATCCGACCAGGCCG
>JBJYXS010000181.1:0-5548 GCA_046260075.1 Anaerolineales bacterium
GGGTGACGGCCCTTTCGGCCGGCGAACGGCATACCTGCGCCGTCACCGACCGGGGGGCCGTGTTCTGCTGGGGTAACAACGAGAACGGCCAGCTGGGCAACGGAACCCGGGTGACCAGCAGCATCCCGGTGCAGGTGCAGGGATTGGAGGATGCCGTTTCGGTGCGGGCGGGGTGGAAGCACTCCTGCGCGCTGACGGCAGGCGGGGCGGTGAAATGCTGGGGGTACAACCGGAACGGGGAGTTGGGCAATGGGAAGACCGCCGACAGCAGCCTTCCGGTGGATGTCGTCGGGCTTTCCTCCGGCGTTTCGGCGATCGGGATGGGGGATGACCACACTTGCGCGGTGACGGCCGCGGGCGCCGTTGCTTGCTGGGGCTACAACGATTACGGACAGCTGGGCGACGGGACTCAAACCAGCCGCAGCATTCCGGCTGAGATGGAGATCCCGGCGATGAATGCCGCATGGGTCGCCGCGGGCTGGGGGCACACTTGCATCCTGACGGTGGGGGGAGCCGTGCGGTGCTGGGGGAACAACGAATACGGGCAGTTGGGATACGGCGAACCGGTGGAATACCGCTTCACGCCGGTCGGCGTGCTGGATTTGGGAAATAGTGTGATCGGCTTCGACGCCGGCGGCGGCCAAAGTTGCGCGCTCCTGGCCGGCGGCGGAATCTTCTGTTGGGGCTACAACAAATACGGCCAGCTGGGTGACGGCACGGCCCAGCAAAGCAATCTTCCCGTTGCGGTGGAGGGATTAAGCCAGGGAGCCGCCAAGGTGTCGGCGGGTTGCAACCATAGTTGCGCCGTGATGGGAAACGGCGGATTGAAATGCTGGGGATGGAATTATTACGGACAGCTGGGCGACGGCATGAAGGCGGCGCAGCCCCGCCCGGTTTCCGTGCAGCGCTTGATGGACGACGTGACCGATGCCGCCGCCGGTTGGGGACACACCTGCGCGGTCACCGCCGAGGGCGGCGTGAAGTGCTGGGGATGGAACGCCTACGGCCAGCTGGGAGACGGCACCACTATCGACAGTTCGGTGCCCCTGGCGGTGGCGGGAATCGGCTGATCCGGGCCCCCATTGCCGTCCCCGTATCCAGCGAATCCTCAAATGTGCGGCGGAATACCACATGAAAGTACATTCTGCGTTATACGAGTGGAGATATGAAAAATAAATATCTGATCCTATCGGCTGTTTTCATCTTATTGCTTGCGGGTTGCGGTTCGGTGGCGGTCGAAGTGGAATACGGCCAAACCCCTCCGGCCGGTGTCACGGCCGGCCAATCCGTTTCCGCCACTCCGATGGAGATCCCGGGGATCACCCGGCCGGTTACGGTGGACGGCCTGGAATTAAAAATTTTCAATGCCTCCAGGGTGGAGCAGTACACAAAAGACATTGAATTGCTTCCAAAATCCAACGAGAAGATCTTCCTGGTTGTGAAGGCCAAGGTGCTTACTCCGGGCGTTAAGCGCGAACAGGTGATGGGATGGCTGGTTTTCTTGAACGACAACATCACAAAGACGTTTATCCAGTTACACACTGGGAGCTCCGGGACCGAATACGGGGTCGATCAGGTTACCTGGATCTTCGAGGTCGAAGAAACCAGTACGTCGTTTACGATTCATCTTCCCGGAGGAGTGGACGTCCCGCTGAACAGATTGGTATATGCGCCCACCCCGACCTTGCGGCCGACCGCAACCAGAGTATCGCCCACCCCGATCCAATCGCCGGATCCCGCGCAGCAGGCGAAAATCGCCGTCGCCATCGCCGCCGGCCGCGAGCACAGTTGCGCGGTGACGGCCGCGGGCGGGGTGAAGTGCTGGGGGTCGAACGACCACGGACAACTGGGCGACGGAAGCCTGAACGACAGCGCCATTCCGGTGGACGTCGCGGGCCTGACCAATGCGGTGGCGGTGACCGCCGGCTGGAAGCACACCTGCGCGCTGACGGCCAGCGGCGGGGTGAAGTGCTGGGGGTACAACAAGAACGGCGAACTGGGCAACGGGAAAAGCGAGGACAGCCCGGTGCCGGTGCCGGTGAGCGGGCTGAAATCCGGCGTGACGATGATCGATGCCGGCGACGACCATACCTGCGCGGTCGGCGATCAGGGGATCGTCAGGTGCTGGGGTTACAACGAGTTCGGCCAGTTGGGCGACGGGACTCGGACCAGCCGCTCGATTCCGGTCTTTGCATCGGCGACGGCGGGCGGGGCGAAAGCGGTCGCCGCGGGGTGGGGGCACAGCTGCGTGATCACCGGCGACGGCAGCGCGGCATGCTGGGGCAACGGCGAATTGGGCCAGTTGGGAGACGGGCAGCAGAAGGAGGATTACCGGCTGACGGCGGTGACCGTCGCGGAAGTGGAGCGTGCGGTGGTGAAGCTGGCGGCGGACGGGGGACAGAGCTGCGTGCTGACGATCTACGGCGGCATCCGCTGCTGGGGGAACAACAAGTACGGCCAGCTGGGCGACGGGACTTCCGAGACGCGCAACAGCCCGGTGCGGGTGGCGGGGCTGACGCCGGATCAACGGGAGTTGGCGGTCGGTTGGAACCATAGTTGCGGGGTGGACGGAAAGGGCGGGCTGCGCTGTTGGGGCTGGAATCTCAATGGCCAGCTCGGGGATGGAACCAAAACGTCGCGCATCCAGCCGGCAGGGGAAGTCGATCTGCCGGAGGGCGTGCGGTCTCTCGCCCTGGGCTTTGCGCACAGTTGCGCGGTGACCGAAAGCGGCGCGGTGTACTGCTGGGGATCGAACGAATTCGGGCAGTTGGGCGACGGCAGCGGCGTTAGCAGCCAGGTGCCGGTCGCCGCGGCGGGTTTCGCCGGAATGCCGGTGGCGACCGTCACCGCCACCCCGGCGCAGCCGACCGCGAACCATACCGCAACCGCCGCCGACAAACCGACACGCACATCCACTGTGCAGGGGAAAATCGTCGGGGTCAAGCAACCGGTCACGATCGAAGGTATACGATTGGCCGTCACCGGGGCCTATGCGGGCGAAGCCCCCGATAGATACGGGAGAATCGACCTGTATATTGAGGCCGAGATACTCAGCAAAGTCGTGAATACGAGGCGGATAGAGATATGGGATATTCATGTGAACGGCATCTACAGGCCCCGGTCGTTTAGTGTTGTCTGGGATGACGGTGCACTGGCCTTGGTGACATGGTATTTCCAGATCGTCATACCCGAATCTTCCTATGTATTGAATCTTCCTGAAGGGAATAATTTCCTGTTGGACGGTCTGCTGTGATCTGCGGGGGCGCCCGGCGGGGCAAGGCGGCTATGCGTTATTTTTCCGGTGGAGGCAATCGAATGAAGAGATATGCCATTTTCCTCGGATCGTCCATCTTACTGTTCATGTCGGGATGCGGCGATTTGGGCGTCGAGATCGAATATGCGGAGACCCCGGTCGCCGGCACCGCAGCCGGTCCGGTCGTATTCACCGAAACGGCGACGGCCACAGCGCCGCCCGATACGCCCACGATGCGGCTGACGGAAACCGCCACTCCCACGCCGGCGGCGGAGGTCGCCGTTGCCGTCGCCGCCGGCCGTGAGCATAGTTGCGCGGTGACGCAGTGGGGTGGGGTGAAGTGCTGGGGGTCGAACGACCACGGACAACTGGGCGACGGAAGCCTGAACGACAGCGCCATTCCGGTGGACGTCGCGGGCCTGACCAATGCGGTGGCGGTGACCGCCGGCTGGAAGCACACCTGCGCGCTGACGGCCAGCGGCGGGGTGAAGTGCTGGGGGTACAACAAGAACGGCGAACTGGGCAACGGGAAAAGCGAGGACAGCCCGGTGCCGGTGCCGGTGAGCGGGCTGAAATCCGGCGTGACGATGATCGATGCCGGCGACGACCATACCTGCGCGGTCGGCGATCAGGGGATCGTCAGGTGCTGGGGTTACAACGAGTTCGGCCAGTTGGGCGACGGGACTCGGACCAGCCGCTCGATTCCGGTCTTTGCATCGGCGACGGCGGGCGGGGCGAAAGCGGTCGCCGCGGGGTGGGGGCACAGCTGCGTGATCACCGGCGACGGCAGCGCGGCATGCTGGGGCAACGGCGAATTGGGCCAGTTGGGAGACGGGCAGCAGAAGGAGGATTACCGGCTGACGGCGGTGACCGTCGCGGAAGTGGAGCGTGCGGTGGTGAAGCTGGCGGCGGACGGGGGACAGAGCTGCGTGCTGACGATCTACGGCGGCATCCGCTGCTGGGGGAACAACAAGTACGGCCAGCTGGGCGACGGGACTTCCGAGACGCGCAACAGCCCGGTGCGGGTGGCGGGGCTGACGCCGGATCAACGGGAGTTGGCGGTCGGTTGGAACCATAGTTGCGGGGTGGACGGCAAGGGCGGGCTGTACTGCTGGGGCTGGAATTCCGCGGGGCAGCTGGGTGACGGGACGAAGGCCTCGCGGGCCGAACCGGCCGGCGTGTACGGCCTGCCGGAGGGCGTGAAGACGGCGGCTCTAGGCTTTGCGCACAGTTGCGCGGCGACAGACAGCGGCGCGGTGTACTGCTGGGGCTCGAACGAATTCGGGCAATTGGGCGACGGCAGCGGCATAGACAGCCAGGTGCCGGTCGCCGCGGCGGGTTTCGCCGGAACGCCGGCCGCGCCGGCGGCCGCCGCAACTTCGAACGTGCCGACGGCGACCATCACCGCCACCCCGGCGCCGCCGACCGCGACGAACATCGCCACACCCACTAAAACCGCGACCTACGCTCCGCCGACTCCCACCAAAACAGGGCTCACTCCGACCCGCACCCCGAGTGCGGGCGGGATCCCGGGGATCACACAGCCGGTTACGGTGAACGGCGTGCAATTGCTGTTCGATGTGGCGGCCAGAATTCCCGTGTACGATGAAAGCCATACGGTGATCGAGAAGTACCGCTTGGCCGCTTGGGCCAAGGTGCTTACCGAAGGCGTTTCATCGGATGCGATCGAGGGATGGGCGGTGACCCTGAACGGGATCGTGCAGTGGACGAAAATCACGTTTTACAAATCCTCCGGCGAAATCAGCCGCGTGCACTGGGAGTTCGAAGCTGAACCGTCCGTCACCGCATTCGAGATCAACCTTCCCGGGGGAGTGAACGTCCCGCTGGACAGCCTGTTGGAGTAAGCGGGAGGAAATCCGCTCGGTAATACTAGGGGCAGGGTCGGGGGGGGAGGAATGGTAAAGACAACCCGGGAAATTTCCTTCCCGGTCCGGTATCTGCGAACCGCCGCCAAGTGCGGCGGCGGTTTTTTTGAGAGATGACGGTCAGATCCGATTGGATCCCATAGGATCCGATAGGGTTACGGCGATGACGTCCGGGCGGTTTGCGCCGACAGCGGCAGGGTGACGGTGAACACCGTACCCCTGCGGCCGTCGCGTCGGCTGCGGACGGTCACCCAGCCGGCATGGCGCTCGACCACCCGCCGCACCAGCGCCAGGCCCAATCCGCTGCCTTCGAATCCGCGGGCGTTCGAACCGCGGTACAGTTCCTCGAACAGGCGCGGGATTTCCTCCGCCGGAATGCCCGGCCCGGTGTCGGCGATCTCCACCTGCA
>JBJYXS010000182.1:0-1512 GCA_046260075.1 Anaerolineales bacterium
ATTGCTCGCCGCGGGCCACCCATTGGTTGGCGCGCACCGCCTGCACCATGCCGGCATCGCGGCGGGAGGCGATCCGGTCCGCGATGAAGTCGGCGGCGGCATACCCCAGGCGCGGGGGAAGCAGCAACCCCACGAGGCTGGCCAGGCGGAGTGTGAGTTTGGCGCTGATGGTCTCTTTGAGGCTGTCAGACATGATCAGGACCCTGTCAAGAGAGCAGTTGGACTACCTGCGCAACGGGATCCCCCCGAAGGATTTCATCGGGGAAAGCAATGCTCCGTCATCGTCTTCCACAGGAATGTCATTGCCCGGTCCAGCGGAATTCCAGCTTCGGCGCCAGCAGATCGCCGAGAATGTCTTCGGTCAGGAGGTTCTGGGGAATGCGGCCGGAAAACAGCGCTGAAAACAGCGAGAGGGATGGCGGGGTGTAGAGTATCACCCGCGGCTTGCCCGGGATGCGGCCCAGGTCCGCGGCCTCGGCCACGGCGTCCTCCTCGTATCCGAGCGAATCGATCAGTCCGAGTGCCAGGGCTTCCCGGCCGGTGTAGACGCTCCCGTCGGCCAGTTCACGGACCTCACCGGCGGACATGCCGCGCCCGTCGGCGACGATCTGCACGAATGATTCGTAGACTTCGTCGATCTTCTGCTTCCAGGCCCGCTTTTCCTCATCGGTCATCGGGCGGTACAGGCTGCCCATGTCCTTGACCTCGCCGGAAGTGATCACCGATACGGTGACGCCCAGCTTCTCCATCAATGCCGAGGCTTCCGGAAACTCGCTGATCACGCCGATCGACCCGGTGAGGGTGTTGGGGTTGGCGACGATGTGATCGGCCGCCATGCTGATGTAGTAGCCGCCCGAAGCGGCCATCTCGCCCATCAGTACGACGATCGGCTTGCCGCAGCCCGTCAGCGCGTGGTAGATCAGATCGGATGCCACCACCGATCCGCCCGGGCTGTCGATCCGCAGGAGGAGCGCCTTGACGTCGGAATTCGATGCCGCGCTCCGGATCAGTGGAATGACATCGTCGGACGAAGCATAGGCGCTCACCCCCAGCGATCCGGACGATCCGCTGACGATCGTCCCGTTGATGTCGATCACGGCCACCGCCGGTCCGCTTAATGGACCGGACAGGTGAACGACGCTTTCCGGCTCCGCCGCCGACGCACTCATCCCGCTCATTGCAAAAAAGCTGGCCATGCACAGGACGACCATGCACGCCATGCCGATCAGCGGAAGCAGGAATCCAAACGCCACGCCGCCCAATGCCCACCAGGGCGAACGGTCCTTTTGCTTGTTTATCTCCATGTCATCCTCCGCGTTATCTCGAAGCGACTTCATCTGCCATCCTTTTGTACGGCCAAGCGCAACCGATTGTCCGCCCCGGGAGTACACCGGGGTTCGGAATGACATAAAAAACCGGTTTATCGTCCTGGAAAATCGCCGGGTTCCCTTCCCGGCCGCGCCCATTATATCGGCTTTCGTAGCCGGCGAGCCGCAAAAAAACCTGCTTCCT
>JBJYXS010000183.1:0-2608 GCA_046260075.1 Anaerolineales bacterium
CGCCGCCGGGCGGCACGAATTACCTCATCGTCTCACCCCCGGCGCTGCAGACCAGCGCCAAGACCTGGGCGGAATACCGCCGCTCCACGGGCTATGTGCCGGACATCCTCACCGTTTCCGAACCGGAATTCCCGCTTCTCCGTGAAAGCATCCAGGCAATCTACGCCGACAGCGGCCGGCCCTATCCCTTCTACGTCCTTCTGCTGGGACATGCCCATCCGAATTCCTCATCGCCCGACGCCTACCTTCCCCCGGGCCTTCTGGATACGGGCGATTATGCGTATTACCTTTCCGGAGCCGAGTCGATCGCATCCGACAGCCTGTACGCCGCCGCCGGCGACGACTTCCGCCTCCTGCCGCTGACGATCGGCAGGGTCCCCGCCCGCGATGACGGCGAAGCGTTGCGCGTCCTGGCCCGGGTCAAGGAATACGAATCGCAGCCTCCCATCGGCGCGGGACGGACCCGGATCGACCTGATCGCATCGGATTCGGGGTTCGGGCCGCAATTCGACAATTTGGTGGTCACATCGCTCGAATACATCGTCCGGCATTACCTTCCGGAATATTACCAGTGGCGGATCCTGTACGGGAATCCGGCCAGCCCGTATTACCTTCCGGCGGAGGATTTCCCGCAAACGATCGCCGAACGGATGAACAGCGGTTCGCTGCTGATGATGTACATCGGGCACGGGCTTATGGATCATCTCGGGCCCGTCCGTACGCCGGAAGGGAAAAACATACCGGCCTTCGAGCTGGATGATCTTCCCCTGATCACCGGCGCCGAGGGGACCGTCGTGGCGCTGCTCGGCTGCCTGATCGGCGAGTACGATTCCGCCGGCGATCAGGCTTCGCTGGCGGAATCGCTGCTGCTTATCCAGGGCGGGGCGGCGGCGACGTACGCGGCTTCGCGCATCACCTCGCCCGAAGGCAACGCCGTCCTGGTCAAGGACCTGCTGGCCGGAATGCTCCAACGCCGGTACCCTGAAGCCGGGACGTGGGCGGGGCGCGCGGAAAGCGCCTTCCTGCGTCCCTCGGCGGACGGCGCCCTGTGGATGGCGCTCGGACGCCTGGCGATCCCCGAATTGCATCGACTCTCCGCGCAGCAGGCGCAGTCGACCGCGCCGTCCATTCCCGGCCGGCAGCACTACAACCTCGGCCAGCACGCCTACAACCTGTTCGGCGATCCGGCGATGCGGATCGCGTATCCCATCCCGGATCTGACCATCCGCCCGGCCTTCCCCTGGATGCCGCGGTTGGATGCGGTGAGCTTCGCCGGTGGAGGATTGCCTCCGGAGGGAAAGGCTACGGTGATGCTGCTTGCATCGCCCGGCTCCGACATGGAGGGGAGTGACCTGGCGGTGGCGGATATGACCGTCGACGCCGGGGCGGAGGGGACTTTCGCCGGGCGGCTGGAACTGCCCGACGGCGTGCCTTCCGGGCGGTACATTCTGAAGGTGGAGACGGTCGACGGGAGCTCGACCCGGGTCGGAAGCCGCACGGTCCATCTCGGCTGGCCGCCCGTCGGAGTTGTTTTGCTGTCGGTGGAATTATGGTGGATTCTGGTGAGTCTGGTGTTGCTGTGGAATGTGCGTTTCCTCGTAAAAAGAATCATCCCGATAAAGAAAAAAGCCGCAGAAACCGGCGAGTGAAGCAAGCCGCTAAGCCGGGGCGATCCGGTATCCCGGCGGACCGTTATTCGCCCATCACGGCCTTCAGCCGCCGGGCAAGCGGTTCGCGCAGCAGGGCCGTCTGGCCGCGCCGGTAGGCGATGGTGTTCCAGTTCCGTACGTCGAAGGGGAGTTTGGAGAGCGGGGTCGAGCAGATGTGGACGACGGGTTTGCGCAGCGCGTGGGCATAACCGGCCTCGTACAGCACGTTCGGTTTGGCTTCCGAGAGATCGACGATCACCGCCGCGCTGCTCCGAATCAGGCGCTTGATCTCCTCGACGATGTCGCCGGAGAATTCCTTGCGGTCAACCCGCTTGCATTCGGCGCCGACCTGCTCGGCGGCGTGCGACATGGCGATGAAATACGTGTCATCGTACTCTCTGGAAAAGGGCATGGCGGCGAATACCGTCCGGCCCGCGGCCTTGCGGCGCGGCTTTTTCCCGGCGGCGCGGCGCGGCCCTTCGCGGTCCAGCCGCAACTGCTTCCGGAGCAGGGGCACGACCGCCTCCATGCGGATAACACCCTCGCGGCGGTAGTTCCTTTTCAGATTCGGCATCACGATCAGCGCGCGATCGGCGCCGGTGGCTTTCCGGTACAGCTCCGCCTGACGGATGGCGCGGGCGGTGTTGCCGCCGCGCGGATCCCAGAGCTTCACCTCGAGGACGACCTTCTCTCCGTGCGGACCGGCGACGAGGAAATCCGGGCGCAGCCCGCCGATGGAAGGCTGCCGGCGGTAGCGGATGCCCGCCTGGCGAAGCAGGTTTTCCAGTTTATTTATATATTTCGTCTCTTGCATTCCCCTCTTCCTTTCCGAAGGCGGAAATCCTACCCGTTGCGTTTCGGAAAACCTTTTTTACCGCAAAGGCGCAAAGGGTGCAAAGGATTCTTAAGTAAAAACCCTTTGCGTTCTTTGCGGTGAATGGGTCTTCACATTACGGCCA
>JBJYXS010000183.1:2708-4686 GCA_046260075.1 Anaerolineales bacterium
GGGGCGGCGGCGCGTCGGCGGGCGGCATCGGGGTGAGCACGGTCTTCTGCAAATCGGTCGCCACGGGACCGAAGTATTCCCCATCGGCGGGATAGGGATCTTCGCTCGTTGCGGTGTTTGAATGGATCGGTTGGCAGGCCGATAATTGGAGGAGGGCAAAGCCGGCGAAAACCAAACATCGCATGGAAGGCAATTTGATCACTCCATTAAGGGAAGTTATTCCGCCACCCATTTCATCGGATATGAATCAAACCCCCAATTATCCAATCCGGTATCTGCCTTTTCCAATGTATTCACCGATAGGTCAAAATAAAAAAGGTTGCCGTCCATATGGATGAAGAATCCTTTGGAATCCGGCCGCCACAGCAGGGAGTAAAAATACTCGCCGTTCAAAGAAATATCCCGGATTTTTTGAAGTTGGGAATCGAACAATGAAAACGAGACGGATTCCGTGTGTTCCGATACCATCCATTGTCCATCCGGGGAGCACCATATATTTTTCGCGCTCTCTCCCAGCGGGGTTCCGGCCCCCTTGGCGTTTATCAGAGCCGTATCGTTATCGCTGGAAGCGAAAAATCTATATTCCCCGAAGTCCATCCGGCCATACCGCCCGTAGCAATTGCCTTCATCGGGTCCGCACAAACCCAGGTTCAGGATCTTTTTTTCTCCCGTGGTTGCATCGTACCAAAGCATTCCCCTATCGATATCCATGGCCATCAATGTGTGGGAAAGATAATCGATCTCGCCGCCGAACCCCGTCGTGTATTCCGGAAATACTTGGAAGGTGCGCTGTCGGTCGAGATCAAAATATCCCAATGGGGCGTGCCCGCCGTTGTTAACCCCGAAGAAGACATATTTGGATGGCGTAAGCCATCCAATGCCGTAAAACGAACCGCCAATCACTGTGGAAATATCCGGAATGGGAGCGGCCGAATTGCCGTCTTTCGTGACGACAAAATACTCATCGCAAGTGGCGAGGGGTTCACAATATACATTGGCGCTGGAATGGAGAATTCGATTCCCGTCGGGCGACCACTTTATCCATTGAATATTCCCGGGGCCATCCGTTAATCGAATGACGGATTGATCGACCACATCCAACAAGTAAATGTCGGAAGAGGGCCCATCCATGGCGCCGGCGAATGCCAGATACCGGCCGTTTGGAGACCAATTGCGGGAATCGAAGCCATATAGGAAAGAGGCATAAGATTCCGTATCTATGGAGGCGGGAAAATCCGGCGCCAATAAATTTACTTGTTTTTTTATTTCACCGTCAGCTAAGGAGAGGAGATTCATGGTCAATTCATACGAACCATCAACATTCAATTCCTCCTCTGTGGGCAGCATGCCGGAATAGTAAACAAGCCACTTCCCGTCCGGGGAGAAACCGGGAGATCCGTAGAATCCGGCATACGGATAGGCATAAGCCATTACGGAGGAATAATTAAGCAATCGGGATTTGGAATCCAGCGTGTCCAGGAGGAACCATGCCCCGGTATATTGTATTCCTTCTTCGCTTACGCCCTCCTTATCAACAGGATAAACGACCCATCTTCCGTCGGATGATCTGTTTATCCAATAATAGAGTGAAATGGCCGTGCTCTCCGGCAAGGGGATGGTTTTTTGACCTGCGCCATCGGCGTCCATGAATACAAGATCCCAGTGATCGTCCTCCCGGCGGATATATGTCAGGTATGGCCCATCGGTTTGCAGGGGTAAGTGATCAGTGGGCGAAGGTTGCATGGTTTTCGTGTGAGCGGTCGACGGTATAGGGGAAAGTTCGGGCGGACTCGTACTGTTTCGTAATGATAAGGAGATGGAGGGCGTCCTGTTCGATGTCGATGATGGGTTGGAATCCGGGATGCCTTCCGCATTCCCGCAAGCAGCAAGCAAGAATCCCAGGGAAAGAAAACCGATCAAGCCCCGCTTCATCACGGCAGCGCGCGGGTGAAGACGCGGTGGGCCATGAACTGGTCGC
>JBJYXS010000184.1:0-2916 GCA_046260075.1 Anaerolineales bacterium
CCGGATACCAGGATAAGGTCCGTCCAGTCGGAGGTGGTCGTCATCCGCAAACGGAGCAGCGCATCCTGCCCCGGCTCCGGAGGGACCACGCTTCCAACATCCGCCGCGCCGCCCCCCGTATCCGGGCACAAGCCGGCGGCCCCGGGCGCGCAATACTCCGCGTTTCCCCCGATCATGGTCATCAGCACTTCGATGCCCCTGACCCCCCGGATGTCGGCGTCGGCCACGGAAACGGGGTTGTCGGAAAGGATGACGATATCCGCCAGCTTGCCCCGCGCCAAGCTGCCTTTGATTTCTTCCTCGAAGGTGGCATACGCGCCGTTGATCGTCAGGGCTTCCAGGGAAGCCTCCACCGGCAGGTATTGGCCGTCCATCCATGCATCCGTAATCACATCCTGCGTGTTGGTGTGGGTGGCCGCTTTGTAGATCAGGCGCAGCGGCGAACCCGCCGGCGCCCCGCCCTGTTCCATGTAGGAATCGTTGGTCAGCCACGGCCAATCGGTGCCGCCGGCGATGAGGACCCCTGCGTCGTACAGGTCTCTCCACCGGCAGATGAGCGGGAATACATCTTCGGAAACCCTATCGTAGAAGGTCGGATCCTGATACGGGAAGTTGGCCGGCAGGTTCAATTGGATCGAGGCGATGTACCCCTTTGTTTGGATCTCCGCCAATTGATCGTCGGTAATGCCGAACACGTGCTCGATGCGATGACGGGATTCGCCGTTATCCCCGCCCGACAGCGCCGCGTCCAACGCGTTCAGGACCAAGGTATGGCCTTCGACCAATTCCGTGTGAACGGCGATCTGCCAACCGGCATCCTGCGCGGCCATGAATTCCTCGTTCAATTCCGATTGCGAGAAATACAAGGTTTCCCCGTAATAACTTTCGGGGACGAACTTCACGCCGGCCAGGCGCACGCGGGGGCTGACGACCTGCCGGGGCGCATGGGATTCGTATACGCGCCCGAAGTACTGATCGCGATAGTTGACCGGCATATAGGCGTTGACGCGCACCTTAAGGCGCCCCTCCTGATCCAGAGCCTGGAGGTCCGCCAGCCTTTCGGGAGTCACGAACATCTCGTTAATACTCGTCCAGCCGTTCTCGAGCAGGTATTGGACCGTCTCGTCCACACTACTATATCCGGTCTGCTGATTGTCCCCGATCCAATGCGCGTGGGAATCGATGAACCCCGGCAGCAGGGTCCTTCCGCCCAGGTCGATCACCTGCGTCTCCGATCCCACATGAGCCATGATGGTATCGTCGGAACCGACATCAAGAATTTCCTCACCCAAAATGGCGACGGCCTGCGCCTGCGGCCGGCCCGGCTCCATCGTCAGCACCACGCCGTTGAGAAAAACCACATCGGCCGCTGTCGCGTCAATCGGTTCCGGCGTGTTCGACGGTTCCGGCGTTTTAGTCGATTCCGACGGAAGACAGGCCGTGATCAATAGGAATATGCAGGGAATGAGCCAATTTTTCATCGCATGACGCTTGTTCATGATGCCTGTCCTTTCTGTTTTTCCGGACAAGCGGCCGCCCTCGGGTAGAATATGAAAGATTCTATCACTCGCACCCATCCTGATGTTCCGCCGCCCGACGGCTTCGAGTTGGGCAGCCCGCTTTCCGCTTCGGGAATAACCCAATGCGGGGATCGGACTCGCAGTATACATTGGATCCCCGAAGCTTATATCATCGAAGACTTGAAACCGAAGCCTGCCCCGCTATGCGGGGTTTACCCTCGGCGCGATCTTCGCCGGGGAATGCGGAGTCGGTCCGACTCGCGGGTTGGGCGGTATTTCATTATTCCTTTTTCATCCCGGAATGCTATTACCGTAATAGAACCCCACAATGAGAACGGTGAAGATCTCTTTACGAAGATGGATAACCAAACGGCAACCTCCATCCTCCAAGATATTTCGTGCAACCCGGACATCTCCGATTTCGGAAAGTAAAAACACAACGCTCGCTTCTTCCGGCGCGGCGCAACCAAACTACGCCCGGCGTTCCCGCGCGCCGTCCGGTTTTCCGCGCGCCCGCACGCGGGGGTACACCCAGATGAGGAAAATGACCGCCCCCACAAGCAGCCCGTCGCCCAGCAGCAGCCAGGCCGCCGCGACCTCGCCGCGGGCGATCGCCTGCAGGATGCCGTCCAGCGGGATCGGCTCGGCCAGTTGCTCGGCGAACAGGTCGTACAAACCGTGGGCGGCGATCAGCCCGAGGATGCCCTGCGACCGCCGGCGGATCAGGCCGAAGTACAGGCCGAGGACGAAGTGGCCGATCACCAGCGGACCCGCCCATCCGATGTGCCACAGGGCAAACCCGGCCGCCGAACCGATGACCGCCGCCGCCGGTCCCCATCCATCTTCCAGCGCCCGGAACAGCAAGCCGCGGAACAGCAGTTCCTCCGTCAGGGCGACGAAACCGAAATAGAACACGATGTCCCAAAGGAACGGCAACGCCTGAAGCGGTTTAAATGCAACGGGAAGGCGGAATCCCAACAGGGCCAGTATTCTCAGGAGGAAAAGTACGCCGCCGAAAACCGCGCCGAGCCAAAATCCGCGATGTGTGATTCCCAGTTCCTCCCACGACCAGCGCCGCCGCCCGATCCACAGCACGCCGGCCAGCACATATACATAGGCGGCGGATTGGACGGCCGTTTGGAGGTGTTCATCGCGAAGATTCGGCCAGAGCCAGATCAGGGCCGGGACGGCGGGGAGGAACAGCACGGCCAGTTCCAACAATGCCGATCGCTCGCGTCCCCAGCTCTTCATATCATTCATCCGCGTGATATGCATCGGAT
Source organism: Anaerolineales bacterium (assembly GCA_046260075.1). Classification (GTDB taxonomy): domain Bacteria; phylum Chloroflexota; class Anaerolineae; order Anaerolineales; family RBG-16-64-43; genus JAFGKK01. Next base: position 2,801 of record JBJYXS010000184.1, read on the forward strand.
AACCAAACGGCCAACGCCGTCACGAGATCTACCGGCGGATCTCTTTCGACTCACGGGATCGTCCGATTGCCCGGAAACCGGATCGGCTTTACCCATAACATGGAAGCGCGTGCGTT
>JBJYXS010000185.1:0-2527 GCA_046260075.1 Anaerolineales bacterium
TCTACCTGCTCTTCCTGCGGTAGGCATCCCCCGCGCCTTCCCGCCGTCCAACAGCACATCCCGTCCGCTCCCTTCGCGAACCGAAGAGAGGGAACGGGATGTGAGGATTTCGTGGATTGGTTGAAGAGTCGGCGGGAAGCGAACCGGAGAAGGATTATTCCCGATGGAATTGCAGCAGCGCAATCCCGAAAAACACCATCCCGAAACCGCACAGTACCGCGGCCGGGAGGGCGATCCCCGCAAAGCCCTGCCCGCGCAGGATCAGGTTCTGCATCCCCTGCATCGCCCAGTAGGTCGGGGTGAGATGCCCCACCGCCTGGAAGGTTTCGCCGGTCACTTCCAGCGGCATCCACGCGCCGCCCAATCCGGCCAGCAGGAGCATCGGCACGATCGAGAACATGGCCACCTGGTCGGAAGTCCGCGCCAGGACGCCGATGAGCAACCCCATCGAAGCGATCCAGAACGTCACCGCCGCCGCCACGGCCAGGAACGCCGCCCCTTCGTTCCAGTAGGGCAATCCGAACATCAGCTGCCCGAACGTCCCGAGGATGATCACCTGCAGGAACACCAGCGCGAACATCGCCAGGAAATGGCCGATGAGGATCTCGGCCCGGGAGATCGAGGTGGTCAGCAGCCGTTGCAGGGTGCCGGATTTCCGCTCCCAGACGATGATCTCCGCCGCGCCGATCAGACCGGCCAGGGCGAAGGTCACCATATTGCCCGGCGAGGCTTGCGCGAAGCCCATAGGGTACGAGGATTCGTCCGACGAATCCGCCGCAGCCGACCGGAGCTGCATCGTCACCGGGGCTTCTTCCCATTCCCCGACGGCGTCCCGCACGGCCTGCTCGATGAACGACTCGCGCTCGGCGGCATCGGCGAAGGGTTTCTGCTGTGCGGCGAGATCGGCGCTCCAGCGCGCCGCCTGAACCGCGGTTTGTAGCCGGAAGACGACCGCGCGGATCGCCGGTTCGGCGTGGGAGCCCGCATCCACGGTCTCGTCGACCATGATCCGCAGCGCACTATCCTCCCCGGCCAGCAGCGCCTGCGTGTATCCCTCGGGGATGACGACCGCGGCGGCGTACTTGCCCTTGCCGACCTGTTGGCGGAGCGATTCATCTTCCTGCTCCTCCGCCTCCACGGGGCGGACCGATTCCGCGGATTCCAGCAGATCGACCAGGCTTTCCGCCAGGACGCCCCCGTCGCGGTCCCACACGGCCACCGCCAGCCGCGGATCTTCTTCCTCCGAACCGCCCAATCCGCCCATCATGATCCCCATCAGGATGGTGAAGAGGATCGGCGCGCCCAGCAGAAACGCCGCCGGCCGCTTATCGCGGAACAGCTGTGAAAGATCCTTTACCGTTACATCCAACATGCGCATCGCAAACACCTCCCGCCCCTTCACACCGAAAACCTTCGGTTGAATTTGTAAACGCCGATCCCGAACAGCACCAGGCTGACGATGAGCATACCGGCCAGGGTGGCCCATACCGGATCACCGGCGAGGGATTCCTGCCAGATGAGGGCCGCCCAACCCTGCGGCGAGATCAGCGAAACGATATCCGTGTAGATGGAGAACTTCTCCAACCCGGGCATGATCCCGGCGAACAGGCGGCTGATCCCGATCCAGCCCACCAGGTTGACCACCACGCCGTACACCGTTCCGGCCTGCTTGGTGTCCTTCAGGAAGGACGTCAGGAAGACGGCGAAGCTCGCGCTGAGCAACCCCGTCCCGAGGATTCCCATCAGGATCGACGGCGCATCCCCCCAACGGATCCCGAAAAGGACCGCCGAGGCCGTCAGCAGCACGACGAGCTGAAGCAGCAGGGTGACGAACACCGCCAGCATTTTCCCGGCCAGTATGTTCCACCGCCGGACGGGCGTGGTGAACATCCGCGGCAGGGTTCCTTCTTCCTGCTCCTTCAGGATCGACTGCGCCGCGGCGGTTCCGGTGAAGAAGCAATAGAACACCATCATCATCGCCATGATGACCGAGATCATCCGGGTGATGGTATCCATCGATTCCTGCCGCACGCCGGCGGCGGACTGGATATCCACCCCGGATTCCGCGGATGCGCCGGACATCGCGGCGGGCGCCCACTGCGCATACCATCCCGCGATTTGGGCGGCGCCTTGCGCATCCAAGGTCAGCGAGCGCGACGCCAGAGCTTCGCCGGAGGTCCGCAGCGCCACCTGCATGCCCGCGAAACCGTCCAACAGCTGCTCGACGATCGAACGCACGATGGCGGGCCCGACGGTGCCGGCCGGATCCTGATAGACCTCGACCTCAACCGCGGACCGCCCGGATGCCAGCAATTCGCTGAATCCTTCGGGAATGATCACCACGGCCGCCGCCTCGCCCGCATTCACTGCTGCGCGGGCGGCTTCCGGATCGGAAAGGCGTTCCGCTTCCAGCACGGACGCGAAGTCTTCGCCGGTCAGGAGATCCTCCAGCATCATTCCGGCTTCCCCCTCCGGATCCCGGTTGACGACCAGCACGCGGGCCGGCCCGATGGCTATCCCCTCGCCA
>JBJYXS010000186.1:0-4667 GCA_046260075.1 Anaerolineales bacterium
CTGCGCGAAGCCGGCGCGCGCGAGGTGCACCTGCGCATCACCTGCCCGCCGATCAAGCACCCCTGCTTCATGGGCGTGGATTTCGGCACCCACGAGGAACTGATCGCCCACCGCAAAACGGTCGAAGCGATCCGCTGCCACGTCGGCGCCGACACCCTTCACTTCCTTTCCCTGGAGGGCATGATGCGCGCCATCGGCCGCTCCGGCGGGTATTGCAACGCCTGCTACACCGGGGTCTACCCGCTGGAGGTGGAACCCGAACAGGCCAAGACCGGATTCGAAAAGTCGATTGCGTGATCGGAAATGTAGGGGGTTATGGTACAATTCGAAAAAGCTTGCCTCCCCGGTTCAACGGTTCGGAAATCCATTTGGAATCGATCGGGTTGCACACACGGCCCGGCCTGGACCCAGGCCGGCGGATCTTTTCTATCCAAAGGATTCTCCGCATGACGTTCGTGACGCACCAACGTATTCCACAACATTTCCACTTACGGGAAGATTCCGTCCGCTGCGCACGGTGCTTGTCTGACGTGCCAACCACGCCCCGGCGCGTACGCGCCGCCTAGCGGCGCGCCGGGAGGATCATCCTGACGCTGTTCAAGGAGCGCGATATGAGAGTGCTGTTGGTCGGTTCGGGAGGAAGAGAACATGCGCTGGGATGGAAAATGGCGCAATCGCCGCTGCTGAAAGCGCTGTACATCGCTCCCGGAAACGCCGGCACCGCCCGGTTGCGGGCGGACGGAACCGAGATCGCCAACCTCCCGATCGATGTCAAGGACAATGATGCGCTGACGGCCGCGGCCCTCGAACACAAGGTCGATCTGGCCGTGATCGGTCCGGAGGCCCCGCTGGCAGCCGGCCTGTCGGATTCCCTCCGCGCCAAGGGAGTGCCCGTCTTCGGCCCTTCGCGGGCCGCCGCGGAAATCGAGAGTTCGAAGGTCTTCGCCAAGGAATTCATGGCGCGGCACAACATCCCCTCGGCGGGATTTTCCGTTTTCCGCGATTACGAAAAAGCCCTCGAATACATCCACAACCTGGAGCGTCCGGTGGTGATCAAAGCCTCCGGCCTGGCCGCGGGCAAAGGCGTCATCCTCCCCGGGAATCCGATGCAGGCCGAAAAAGCCCTCCGTCGAATCATGGTCGATAAGGTCTTCGGCGCGGCCGGCGACGAGGTGGTGCTCGAAGAGCGCCTGTCCGGACCGGAGGTTTCCCTGTTCGCCTTCACCGACGGGACGGCGACCAAACCGACCGTGCCGGCCCAGGATCACAAACGAGCCCACGACGGCGACCGCGGGCCGAACACCGGCGGCATGGGCGCCTACGCGCCCGTCCCGGTCTGCGCCCCCGCCATGGCGGAAAAAATCATGCACGACATCCTGCAGCCCGCTGTCGACGGGATGCGAGAAGAAGGCCGGCCCTTCGTCGGCGTGCTGTACGGCGGGCTGATGCTCACCGAGAACGGCCCCCAGGTGATCGAGTTCAACTGCCGCTTCGGAGACCCGGAAATCCAGGTCATCCTGCCGCTGCTCGAAAGCGATCTGCTGGAAATCCTCATGGCCTGCGCGGTCGGCCGCCTGGCGGAGCTGGACATCCGCTGGAGCAAGAACGCGGCGGCCTGCGTGGTCGTCGCCTCCGGGGGCTACCCGGGCAAATACGCGGTCGGCAAGCCGATCTCCGGCCTGGAGGAAAGCCGCCCGGATTCGTACGTGTTCCACGCCGGAACGAAACAACAGGACGGCCGGACCGTCACCGCCGGCGGGCGGGTGCTGTGCGTCACCGGCTGGGGCGCGGATATCGCCCAGGCGTTAAAATCGGCCTACACTGCCGTCGGGCCGATCCGTTTCGAAGGCATGCAGTACCGGAAAGACATCGGCCGCCGGGCCGTCGCGAGATCCTCCCATGGCTAAATCCGCTTCCGCTTCCCCCGCTTCGAACCCGTCCGATTACGCCGCCGCCGGCGTCGATATGGACGTCAAATACCACGCGGTGGAGATGATGACCGCCGCGGTGAAATCCACCTACGGGCCGGAAGTGCTGGCCGGCATCGGCTCCTTCGGCGGGCTGTTCGACGCCGCACCGCTCCTGCGCCGGATGCGGCACCCGGTTCTGGTCGGCTCGACCGACGGCGTGGGAACCAAGGTCAAACTGGCGGCGCGGGCCGGCCGTTACGCTTCCCTGGGCGAGGATATCGTCAACCATTGCATCGACGACATCCTGGTGCAGGGCGCCCGCCCGCTGTTCTTCCTGGATTACTTCGCTTCCTCCAAACTCGATCCCGCCCGGATCGCCGAGGTGGTCGGCGGCATGGCCAAGGCCTGCCGCGAGTCGGGCTGCGCCCTGATCGGCGGCGAGACGGCCGAGATGCCGGGCGTCTACCAGGAAGGCGAATTCGACGTGGCCGGCACGATCGTCGGCGCCGTCGAACGAGGGGCCGTCCTCCCCCGCAAGGATCTGCGCCCGGGCGACGTGCTGATCGGCATCCGTTCCACCGGGCCGCACACCAACGGTTATTCGCTGATCCGGAAAATCTTCCACGATACCCCGCTATCCACAGTCCTTCCCGAATTGGGTATCCCGCTCGCCGACGCGCTCCTGGCGCCGCACCGTTCCTACCTCCCGATCCTGATGCCGCTGTTGGAGGAAACGGATTCCCCCGTCAAGGCGCTGGCCCACCTCACCGGCGGAGCGTGGATCGAAAACCCGATCCGCGTCTTTCCCGAGGGGATCGGCGCCGAGGTCCGGATCGGATCGTGGCCCGTCCCGCCGCTCTTTTCAGCCATCCAGAGCAAGGGGGAAGTGGATCCGCAGGAGATGTACCGGGTGTTCAACATGGGGATCGGGATGGTCGTCGTGGCGGCGCGGGAAGACGCCGAGCGGGTGCAAGCGGCGATTCCCGAAGAAACATGGGTTGTCGGCGAATTGATATCCGGGGAATGCAAAGTCGTCCTGAAATAACGAGGAGGTCCGTTGGTCAAGGAAATCACATTGCGATACGGCGCCAATCCCCACCAGATTCCGGCGCGGGCGTACGCCGATCCGGGGGAGTTGCCGTTCCAGGTGTTGAACGGAGCGCCCGGCTACATCAACTTGCTGGATGCGCTCAACTCCTGGCAGCTGGTCGCGGAACTGAAACAGGCCGTCGGCCTGCCCGCCGCGGCGTCGTTCAAGCACGTCAGTCCTTCCGGGGCGGCGGTCGGCATCCCGCTGACGGACGCATTGCGCAAGGCCTATTGGGTGGACGATCTCGAACTCTCCCCACTGGCCGCCGCCTACGCCCGTGCGCGCGGCGTGGACCGGATGTCTTCCTTCGGGGATTGGATCGCCCTGTCCGATCCGGTCGACGCAACGGCCGCCAAGTTAATCTCCCGCGAAGTGAGCGACGGGATCATCGCCCCGGCTTACGAACCGGAAGCCTTGGAGAAGTTGAAGGCCAAAAAGGGCGGCAAGTACGCCGTCCTGCAGATGGACCCCGCCTTTGCACCGGGGCAGATGGAGCGCCGCGAGGTGTTCGGCGTCACCCTCGAGCAGCGCCGCAACGACCGGCCGGTCACCCGCGGGGATCTCCAAAAGATCGTCACCAAGAACCAGGACCTTCCGGAAAGCGCCGTCCGCGACATGATGGTGGCCTGGATCGCGTTGAAATACACCCAGTCGAATTCGGTCTGCTTTGCCGTCGACGGGCAGGTCATCGGCGTGGGAGCCGGCCAGCAGTCGCGCATCCACTGCACCCGCCTGGCGGGCGTCAAGGCGGATTTGTGGAGACTGCGACAGCATCCCGCGGTGCTCGGGCTACAATTCCTCCCCAAGGTCAGGCGCCCGGACCGCGACAACGCCATCGACCAGTACCTGCGCGACGACGTCACACCGGCGGAAAAAGCGGGTTGGAAGGACCTCTTCGCGGAAACCCCAAAACCGCTCCCGGCGGAGGAAAAGCGGAAATGGCTGCAGGGCATGCCGCCGACCGTGCTCGGATCCGACGCCTTCTTCCCCTTCAGGGATTCGATCGACCGCGCCTCGAAGAGCGGCGTGCGTTACGTCATGGAGCCCGGCGGCTCCACCCGCGACGACGCGGTGATAGCCGCCTGCGACGAGTACGGCATGGTGATGGTGTTCACCGGGGTCCGGTTGTTCCATCATTGACGCCTCACCCCTATCCCCCCTTCCTCCCGGCCCAACCCCAACCGGGGTTTGGGGGTGAGGAAAGAGGACGGCATGGCTGAAAAAGCCCGTTTGGTGGTCCTGATTTCCGGAAGCGGCACGAATTTGCAGGCGATCCTCGATGCGTGCGCGTCGGGAGCCCTGCCGGCTCAGGTCGCCGCTGTCGTTTCGAACAAGCGCGAAGCCTTCGGCCTGGAACGCGCCCGGCGCGCCGGCGTCCCGGCGATCGCCCGGCCGCGGCCCAAGGAACAGGACCGCCGTGCCTATGACGGGGAACTGGCGGATCTGGTAGCCTCCCACCGGCCGGATTGGATCATCCTGGCGGGGTGGATGCGTATTCTGTCGTCGAACTTCCTGGACCGATTCCCCGGACGGGTGATCAATTTGCATCCCGCGCTGCCGGGCACCTTTCCCGGCACCCACGCGATCGAGCGCGCGTTCGACGCCCATCAAAAAGGGGAGATCCGCAACACCGGCGTGATGGTCCACCTGGTGCCCGATGAGGGCGT
>JBJYXS010000186.1:4767-8761 GCA_046260075.1 Anaerolineales bacterium
CCCGTGCACCGCCCCGGTTGGGTCGGTCCGGGGAGACGGGTGATGGGTCCGAAGAAGGGATTCTCATGCCGAAAGCGATTCTCTCCGCATACGATAAAACCGGATTGGTGGAATTCGCACGCGGACTGCACAAGCTGCAGTACACGCTGATCGCCTCCGGCGGGACGGCGAAGCTGCTGCGCAAGCACAAGCTCCCCGTCACCGAAGTGGCGGCTTATACCGGTTCGCCGGAAATTCTCGGCGGCCGGGTGAAGACGCTCCACCCGGCGATCCACGGCGGATTGCTCGCCCGCGGCACAAAAGCGGATCTGGGGGAATTGCAGAAACTCGGCTGGGACGCCATCGACCTGGTGGCTTGCAACCTGTATCCCTTCCGGGAAACGGTCGCCAAAGAAGGCACGACGCTGGAAGAGGCCCTCGAGCAAATTGACATCGGCGGCGTGACGCTGATCCGCGCGGCAGCCAAGAATTTCCAGCGGGTGATCCTATGCTGCGATCCGGCCGATTACCCCGCGGTGCTCTCCGAACTGCAATCGGGCGCGGTGAGCCCGGCCACCCGCCGCCGTCTGGCCCTGAAGGGCTTCGACCATACGGCCGAATACGATGCGGCGATCGCCGCCTACCTGGCCGGCGACGCGGCGCCGCTGCGGATCCTCGCCCATCCGCAGCTGAAGCTCCGTTACGGAGAAAATCCGCATCAGCAGGCGACGTTCTATTCCTTCGCTCCCGGCACGGGGCCGCTGGGGTGCAAGGTCCTCCAGGGCAAGGAACTCTCGTACACCAACCTGCTGGGAATGGATGAAGCCTGGCGCGCAGCCGCCGCCTTCGATCGTCCCACCGTGGTTATCGTCAAACAGGTATCCCCTTGCGGCATCGCCAGCGCGGATGCGCTGGCCGACGCCTTCCGCGGGGCGCTGGCTTCCGATCTGGTTTCGGCCTTCGGGGCCGTGGTCGCCGCCAACCGGCCGATCGACGAATCCACGGTGCAGGCCATGGGCAAGCTGTTCATTGAATGCATCATCGCCCCCGGTTTTTCCCCGGCGGCGCGCACGTTGCTGGCCAAACGCAAGAACTGCCGGCTGCTGGAAATGCCGGAGGCGGCCGACCAATCCAAAGTCGAATTCCGCTCGGTAAGCAGCGGGATACTGCTGCAGGATTCCGACCTCGGCGATCCGCCCGGCATTCCGGAATGGAAAGTCGTCAGCCGCCGCGCGCCGACAACGGAAGAATGGGAGGATCTGCGCTTCGCCTGGAAGGCATGCCAATACGTGAAATCCAATGCGATCGTATTCGCCCACAGCCAGGCCACGGTGGGAATCGGCGGCGGACAGCCCAACCGGGTGGATTGCGTCCGCATCGCCGCCCAGCGCGCCGGCGAAAGAGCCAAAGGTGCGGTGATGGCTTCCGACGCCTTTTTCCCGTTCCCGGATTCGGTCCAGGTCGCCGCGGAAGCCGGCATCGTCGCCGCAGTCCATCCCGGCGGATCGGTGCGCGATTCCGAGTCGATCGCCGCGGCCGACGCGGCCGACATGGCGATGGTCGTGACCGGCGTGCGCCACTTCCGCCATTGAACCGGTGGTCTCGGCAGGCCTGCGAAAAGACGCGGGCGGCTCGACCACCTGTAGAATCAGGAGGCCCATGAACGAGGAGCTTTTCCAATCTTACGAGGCACTGACCTTCGACGATCTGCTGATCGTCCCCGGGTACACCTCGGTCCTCCCCGATCAAACCGATGTCCGCGCCCGGCTCACCCGCGACATCCCGCTCAACATCCCGATCATCTCCGCGGCGATGGACACGGTGACCGAGACGCGGATGGCGATCGCCCTGGCGCGCGAAGGCGGGTTGGGGATCATCCACCGCAACCTCTCGGCCGAAGAGCAGGCGATGTTCGTCGAAAAGGTCAAGCGTTCCGAATCCGGTATGATCACCGACCCGATCACCCTGGATCCCGAAGCGACGCTCTTCGAAGCCGAAGGCCTGATGGGCCAGTTCCACATCAGCGGGATTCCGATCACCGAAAAACGGGGCGGCGGCAAACTGGTCGGCATCCTCACCAACCGCGACATCCGCTTCCTCGAAACCAAGGATTTTTCGAAACCGGTGAGCGAGTACATGACCCGCGAGAAATTGGTGACCGCGCCGGTCGGGACGACGCTCGATCAGGCCAAGGTCATCCTCCAGAAACACCGCATCGAAAAATTGCCGCTGGTGGATTCTCGCGGGGTGTTGAAGGGATTGATCACCGTCAAGGACATTCAGAAGAAAAAGGACTTCCCCTTCGCGGCGGTGGATTCCCAGGGCCGGCTGCGGGCCGGGGCGGCGGTCGGAGTGGGGGACGATCTGGAGATCCGGACCGGGGCGCTGGTCGACGCCGGGGTGGACCTGGTGGCGATCGACACCGCCCACGGCCATTCCGAGGGCGTGTTGAAGGCGATCGCCCGCATCAAAAAGCAGTGGCCCGATCTCCCGGTGATCGCCGGAAACGTGGTCACCGCCGAAGGCACGCAAGCGCTGATCGACGCCGGCGCGGATGCGGTCAAGGTCGGCGTGGGCGCCGGATCGATCTGCACCACCCGCGTCATCGCCGGCGCGGGCATGCCGCAGATGAGCGCCATTTTCGCCTGCGCCCGCGCCGCCCGTTCGAAGGGCATCCCGATCGTGGCCGACGGCGGGATCAAATACAGCGGCGATATCGTCAAGGCGCTCGTCGCCGGGGCCAATGTGGTGATGCTCGGCGCCCTGCTGGCCGGGCTGGAGGAATCGCCGGGCGAGGAGGTGCTTTCCGAGGGCCGGCGGTTCAAGGAACACCGCGGAATGGGCTCGCTGGGGGCGATGCAGGGATATGGCCGAGACCGCTATGCCTCCGGCCAGGGGGCGGGCACCGCCGGTAAATTGGTCCCCGAGGGCATCGAGGGAATGGTCGCCTATAAGGGAAAGCTTTCGGATTACATCTACCAATTGGTCGGCGGCCTGCGCTCGGGCATGGGCTATGCCGGCGCGGCGTCGATCGCCGACCTGCAGGAAAAGGCCCGCCTGGTGAAAATTTCCCACGCGGCGCTGATCGAGAGCCATCCGCACGACGTCATGATCACCAAGGAGGCGCCGAACTACCAGTCGCCGCGGTCCGATTGACGCCGGACGGAACGGCGAAAGTCCTTCCGCGGAACGGGAGAGCCTTTTCGGATCCGCCGTTCGACGGAAGATATGAAGAAAAACCCAACGGACGCGGAGAGGAATCCTCTCCGCGTCCGTTTCCTTTCCGGCCCGGCGCAAACCGGCGTGGCGGCCGGGATCCGGTTCACTCCTTCGGTTTTTTTTCGGCAGTACCGTCCTTCGGCTGCTTTTTCCCTCCGGCCTCCTGCGGCTCCCCGCCGGGTTCGGTGTAGGGCCAGGGCATGGGTTCGGGGACCCGGGTGCGGTTGCGGCCGGTCTCCTTGGCGTCGTACAGCCAGCGGTCGGATTCGTCGATCAGGCGGTGCACGTCATCGGCGTCGTCCGGGAACGTCGCTCCGCCCGCCGATACGGTGATCGATATGGTGGTCTCTTCCACCACAAACGGCCGCATGGCGATCACCTGGCGCAGCCGTTCGCCCACTCCGGCCAATGAGCTGGCCGGAGTCCCGGGCAGTATGACCGCGAACTCCTCGCCGCCGTATCGCGCCAGGATGTCGACCGCCCGCAACTCGTCCTTGATCCGCCGGGCCACCATCTGCAGAATGCGGTCCCCGACCGGATGGCCGTAGGTGTCGTTGACCCGTTTGAAATAATCGATGTCGAAGATCAGTAGCGACACCGGATAACCGATCCGGCGCGCGCGGTCGACTTCCAGCTGCAGTTGCTCGTTGAAGTACCGGCGGTTGTAGACTCCGGTGACGAAATCGGTGATCGAGGCCTGTTCCACTTCGCCGAAGGTCAGCGCGTTGAGCAACGCCAGGGCCGCGTGGCCGGCCAGGCTTTCCAGCCGGCTGGCGTGATCGGCGGTGTAGTACCC
>JBJYXS010000187.1:0-5393 GCA_046260075.1 Anaerolineales bacterium
TAAGCCGCGCGGAATGGCGGCTGCCGGTCCGCCGATTACACCAGCCCGTCGATCAACGTCACGACCATCCGCTTCTCCTCCAGCACCACCTCGCGGATCACCTGGGGGATGGCCGGAAGGAGGATCTCGCCTTTTTCCCCCCGCACCACATACACGTCGTTGGCGCCGGTTTTTAGGATTTCGCGCACCGTCCCCAATGATTCCCCATCCTCGGTGAAAACCGCCAACCCCTCGATCTGGTGCAGGTAATACACGCCTTCCGGTAAAGGCGGCAAATCATCAAGACGCGAAAACAGGATCCCGTCCCGCAATCGCTCCGCCGCATCGCGGTCGGCTATCCCTTCCAGCCGGAGGAGCAATTGCTTGCCATGCCGCCGGATGGACTCCACCCCGTAGGATGTTTTTTCTTCGCCAGCGTACAGATGTTCCTGCTGCATCAACCGCTTCGGGAAATCGGTCAGGATTTCCAACAGCAGCTCACCCTTAACGCCGAACGGCCGCCGGACCTTGGCTACCGCCAAAAAAGAAGGCCCGTTCCCCTGACGGGCCGGGCCTTGAGATGTTTTTTTCTGGCTGTTCCTTCGAGTAGGCGCCATCACCACTCCCCTCTCGCCCGCCGGAGGTTCACCGGTTCCTCCACTCTGCGCCTGCTTCTTTGTATCGGGAGCGGGCGCAGGGTATGAGGTTGGTGATGAGGTATGGGTTTACACGATATCGAACGTAACCCGGTGGCCTTCCTGGGCGGCCGCCACCCAAAGCAGAGATCGGATGGCGTTGGCGATCCGGCCGTTCTGACCGATGACGCGTCCGCGGTCATTGGATGCGACCATCAATTCCAGGTGAACGTTCGCCCCGGTTACGACTTCGGAAATGTGAACCTGTTCCGAATCTTCGACCAGCGCCTGGGCGATATATTCGACCAATTCCTTCATTGCCATAATGCCGGTTCTCCCGGATTACTTCGCTTTCTCGTCGGCGGGGGCCTTGGGCTCAGCCGCTTTTGCGTCTTTCTTCTCCGCGGCGGGGGCTTCGGGCGCAGCCGCTTCCGCGGCCTTCTTCTTTTTGGAGCTGGCTTTCTTCTTGGCGCCGGGTTTTGCATCGCGCCGGGTCTTTAATTCCAGCGGGCGTTCCTTGGCCGCTTTCTCCGCCTCCGCCAGCAGTTTTTCCGCCTTCTCGCCTTTCTTCAGGCGTTCGAACCGATCTTTCAATCCGATCTGGGTGAACAGCCGGGTGACCGACTCGGAAGGCTGTGCGCCGTGGTTCATCCAGTAGTACACGCGTTCCTCTTTCACCAGGATGGTGGAGGGTTCGGTGCGCGGATTGTAGGTCCCCACCACCTCGAGGAAGCGCCCGTCACGAGGGCTTTCGCGATCCGCCACGACGATCCGATAGTACGGTTGATGGCGCAAGCCCATTCTTCGCAAACGAATACGAACCATAGAACAGACTCCTAGTTTCTGATAGAAGATATCCGGAGTTCGCCTCGGCGTTAGAGGACGTGCGCCTCGGGGAAGGACCGGGGGAACACGCTTCCGCCGCCGAACCCGCAGAAGGCCTATTTTACCCTAAAAACCGCCTCTTATCGGAAAATCCCCCCGCCTCCGGTTTTCGTCTCTTTTCCGATGTTTTCAGCACCCGCCACCATCGCCGGACTGCTCGGGGCTCTCCCGGCTCCCACCCTCCAGACCCAGCGGGGGAGGCGGCAGGGATATACCGGAAAATGGGACGGGGCGGTCGATGCATCGACCGCCCCGTATTTCTTCACGGCAATACGTCTTCCCGGCCTCACCTCCCTTCGGCACATCCGGGCTTTCTTTTTTTCGGATACCGTCATACGCACCGATACGGTCGATCACACCGATATTCTGCTGCACTCCGTCGCCTTCGTTCCTCACGGCGCCTCCTGTGCGCCACGAAGGCATCAAACCGTTTTCCGGTTCCGGTGGCATCCGCCGTTTTCCCGTGCCGTCTTGCGAACCAGACGATTCCCCATCTCATCCGGTTCCAGCGGATGCGTTTGCTGTGTACTGGATGGTTGCGTGCACGCAACATGCAAAAATCATATTCGCCTTTTCGGGGAATGCAATAAGAATCGGACAGTCGTAGGAGGACCGTAAGCGGGGCGAAGGCGTGCAGTAGGACGAAGCTAATTATGCATTAATGTATACCGTAGGGGCGACCCAATGGGTCGCCCCTACAACATTTTTTCCCCATGGGAATACCTACAATGATTCCATCATCGCGTGCGTCTTCGGATGGTGATGATTCACATTGCCGGAGAAAACATCACGGGGTCAAAGGGATCGGGAATCCGCACGGAAACGTCTGGAAGCAACCGTTTCAGATTGGCGGCGAAGGATTCGGGATCGGTTCTCCGGAACCACGGGGAACGCCACCCCGGCGGCACCAGCATCGGCCGCGGGGGACGATCAAGCGGGGAGAAGAAATTATCCCAATGAACCGGCACGATCATCGAAGCCCGGGCCGCCTTCGCCGCCCCGGCGCATGATCCGGCGCCCCACAACGGGCAGAAAAAGAGGATATCGGCCTTCGGAATGTCCTTTGTCTCCGGATGGTTCCAGACCAGAATCGATGCCTCCGGTGTTCGGATGAAAAAGGAGAATATCGAATCCATTCGATAATCCGAAAGGCGTAAGGGCGGTTTCAGGCGTTTGGGCAGCGGGCCGGCGTACGGCAGCACGCCCGCCATGCGCCCATGCCGGCCGGGGAATACGCGGATGGCGAACCGCCCGACGCGAAAGGATTCGCCCGCGGCGGTGTCCTGCACCCGCTCGGATGGGATTCCGTGCGCGCGCAGAATCGCACAGGTATTCGGCGACCCGTAGGCCGTGGCTCCCAATTCGCCGCAGACGGTCGGGACATCGAGCAGATGGTCAAAATGGGCGTGGGAGACCAACACCGTTTGTGCGGACTGGACATGGCGCAGAACGACATCCCGGCGGGGAGGGTGCCTGCCGAACAGAGCGCAATGGAGAGGAAAGCGTGAAAGGTAAGGGTCGATCAGCAGCCGCCCGCCGCGGGATTGCAATTCAATCCCGGCCGTGCCCAGCCAGCGGAAGCTCAGGCCATCCGTCATGAAAGGATTGTATACCATTCACGGCTTGCCGATCCCGAGGGATCGGATTCCCACTGGTATAATACGCCCGGGAGGGCGGATAGCTCAGCTGGTTAGAGCGCATCTCTTACACAGATGAGGTCGCAGGTTCGAACCCTGTTCCGCCCACTATGAGGTCAGACCGCGCGCGGTCGGAAGATACGGCCCGGTGCAGACCGATCCCCTATCCGGTTCTCTCCGGCTGTTCGAGCGGTTTCCCCTCCGCTTTGCAATCGACATCTCAACAATCCAGGAGCCGACCATGAGCGATTTCTTGGTGCGCGGAACGCTTGCCAAACTCGATCCCGCCGTCGATGAATTAATCCGGATCGAATCCGAGCGCCAGTACCGCAAACTGATCCTGATCCCTTCCGAGAGTTCGGCGCCGCGGGCGGTGCTGGAAGCGCTCGGCAGCCGGCTGCAGAATCTCTACGCCGAAGGCTATCCGGACGCGGAAACCCGCCGGATGAGCGAGGAGGAGATCCTTGACTATCCTGCCCGGCTGGGCCACTTTCGGCGGTATTCCGATCCCCGGTATTACAAGGGCGTGGAATACGCCGACGTCATCGAGGCTCTCGCCCGGCGGCGCTGCGCCGAAGCCTTCGCCGTTCCGGACATTCCGGCCGAAGAAATTTTCGTAAACGTCCAACCGCTTTCGGGGGCGCCGGCCAACACCGCCGTGTACGATGCTTTGGTGGAACCCGGCGACACGGTGATGGGGCTGAACCTGCTGCACGGCGGCCACCTGACCCACGGATCGCCCGCCAACCGTTCCGGCAAATGGTACAAGATCGTCGGATATACCGTCGATCCGGAAACCGAAAAGATCGATTACGACGCAACCGAAGCATTGGCCCGCGAACACCGGCCTAAGATGATCATCGCCGGGTATACGTCGTATCCATGGGCGCCGGACTGGAAGCGTTTCCGGCAAATCGCCGATTCCGTCGGTGCGTACCTGGTGGCCGACATCGCCCACGTCGCCGGCATGGTCATCGCCGGCTCGTATCCCTCGCCGCTGGGGCATGCCCACGTGATCACTTTCACCACCCACAAGACCTTGTGCGGTCCGCGCGGCGCATGCGTCCTCACCCTCGATCCGGTTCTTTCCCGCAGGATCGACCGCGGGGTCTTCCCCGGGGAGCAGGGCGGCCCGCACGTCAACGTCTTCGCCGCGCTGGCGGTGGCGTTCAAGATCGCGCGCACCGATAAGTTTCACACGCTGCAGCACCAAATCGTCCGCAACGCCAAACGGCTTTCGGATTCGCTGTCGGCCAACGGCCTGCGGATCGCCTACGGCGGCACCGACACCCATCTGTTGAATGTGGACTGCAAAAGCGTCCGCGGACCGGACGGCACACCGCTCTCGGGGGATATCGCCGCGCGCGTGCTCGACCTGGCCGGAATCGTGGCCAACCGCAACACCATTCCCGGCGACCCGTCCGCCGGCAAGGCGTCCGGCGTCCGCATGGGCACGCCGTGGGTCACCCAGCGCGGATTACGGGAAAAGGAGATGGACCGGTTGGCGGAAGCGATCGCCCAAGTACTGAAAGGCTGCCATCCCTTCCGCCGCGCCGGAAAGAAAGGACCGATCCTGCGGGCGCGCATCGATTTCGAGGCGATGGAGGATGCCCGCATCAAGGTGCGGGATCTGGCTGAAAAAGCCGGAATCGATTTCCGGCCCGGACGGCACGGGTATCCGCATTTCTTCTTCCTCGACGACCCCGCGCCGAAGAATAAATACGCCCGGATCGCCCTCCGCGGCCGGCATGCGGAAACCTTCCTGTATTGGGCGACGACCAATGATGTATATGCCCTCAAGCCCGGACGTGCGCAGGCCACCCATCTGCCGCTGCCGGACGGCGGTTGCGAGGCGGTACTCGAACGCGA
The DNA here is from genome assembly GCA_046260075.1 of Anaerolineales bacterium. Taxonomy (GTDB): domain Bacteria; phylum Chloroflexota; class Anaerolineae; order Anaerolineales; family RBG-16-64-43; genus JAFGKK01. Next base: position 5,006 of record JBJYXS010000187.1, read on the forward strand.
GGCGGGGGAATTCATCCTGACCGTTCCCTCCCCGCGCGCAAATACCGCGTTGGCTTGGCTGCGGGCGCTTTCGGACGGCTACGTCCATTTCGACGAAGACCTGGCGCGGAAGCTGCCCGGTCCGGTTGCCGTCGATCTGGCCGGCGGCGCATCGGCCCTCCCGAAAACCACGGGGCCTTCGGTCGATAAATCGCGGCCATATTATGTTCCGCCGTTCCAGGCTGAACCGGGTGCGGCTCTTCCCGGTTTTTCCTGGGAGCCGGCGGCCGAACCGGACGTCCGCCATACCCCGCTCCACGAAGTCCACAAGGCTCTGGGGGCGAAGATGACCGAATTCGCCGGCTGGGAGATGCCGCTGTGGTACAGCGGCATGATGGACGAGCATTTG
>JBJYXS010000188.1:0-2317 GCA_046260075.1 Anaerolineales bacterium
CTCGCGCAGGCCCATCGGACCGCGGGCGTGCACGCGCACGGTGGAGATGGCCACCTCCGCGCCCAGGCCGAATTGCGCCCCGTCGGTGAAGCGCGTGCTGGCGTTGACGTATACGGCGGCGCTGTCCACATCGGCCATGAAGCGTTCCGCCTGTGCGCGGTCCGCGGTGAGAATCCCGTCGGAATGATCCAGCGAATGGGCGGCGATGTGTTCCATCGCCTCGTCTATCGAATCGACCACCTTCAGCCCGAGGATCAGCGCCATCCATTCGGTGTCGAAATCCTCCGGGCCGGCCGGCTGCACGGAAGCGGGCAGGGGGTCGCCGAGGTAGGGGAGGGCGTTGGCGTGGGCGCGGAACGTCACGCCGTCGCCTTCCAGGCGGGCCACCACCTTGGGCAGGAACTCGGCCGCGATCGATCGGTCCACCAAAACGGTGTCGAGTGCGTTGCACACCGAGGGCCGCTGGGTCTTGGCGTTGTGAATCACCTCGAGCGAGCGGGCCTGATCGGCGGAGGCCGCCGCGTACAGGTGGCAGATGCCCATCCCACCGGTGATCACCGGGATGCGGCTGTTTTCGCGGCAGAATCGGTGCAGGCTGTTGCCGCCGCGGGGGATGATCAGGTCCACGAAGCCGTCCAGGGAGAGCAGTTCGGTCACCAGGGCCCGGTCGGGATCGTCGATGAACGATACCGCATCCTCGGGCAGGCCGGCCGAGGCGAGCGCCCGGCGCACCGCCGCCACCAGGGCGCGGTTCGTGCGGATCGTCTCGCTGCCGCCGCGCAGGATGGCCGCGTTGCCGGTTTTGACGGCCAGGCCGGCGACGTCGATGGTCACGTTGGGACGGGATTCGTAGATCACGCCCAGCACGCCGATCGGGACGCGTTGGCGCCATAGATGCAGGCCGCCGGGGCGGGTCGTTTCGTCGAACCGCTCGCCGATCGGATCGGGCAGTTCGATAACCTTGCGCAGATCGGCGGCGACGGCCTCCAGCCGTTCGGGGGTGAGGGTCAGGCGGTCGATCAGGGCCGGGGTCAGCCCGGCGGCCCGGGCATCCTTCACGTCCGCGGCGTTGGCCGCGAGCACGGAGTCGCGGTCCTCACCCAGCAGACCGGCCAGCTCCGCCAGGGCTTGGTTCTTTTTTTCGGTGGGGGCCTTGGCCATCACGCGTGCGGCGGCGCGAGCCCGCTTGCCGAGGTCGGCCATGTTGACGGTCATGGGAATCTCCTAGGCAGGCATTTTATCATTGTCATTTATTCCGGAGCGTATATGAGGATCGAGGGATCCCGGAAGGGACAAATGCCGGAACCAAACCAAGAACCGGTTCGCAAGGAGAAAGATGTACGGGTATGGGCCGGGATGAAATCCTGATTACAAGACCACCAGATCGTTGCGGTGGATCACCTCGTCGCCGAAGTGGAATCCGAGCACGGATTCGATCTCGTCGGATTTCTTCCCGATGATGCGCGCCAAGTCGGGTGCGCCGTAATTGGTGATCCCGCGGGCGATCTCCTTCCCGCCGGGATCGAGCACGCGGATCGAATCGCCGCGCTCGAAGGATCCTTCGACGGACCGGATCCCGACCGGGAGCAGCGAAGAGCCGCCGCCGAGGGCTTTTACCGCGCCGGCATCCAGGCGAACGGCGCCGGCGGCGCGTCCGCCGGCCAGGATGTAGCGCTTGCGGCTTTCGACCGACGTGGCCACCGGCAGGAAACGGGTGCCGACGGACTCGCCGGCCGCGGCGAGCAACAGGACGTCCTTCGTTTCCCCCGAGGCGATGATCACGGTTGTGCCCGAACGGCGCGCCAGATCGGCCGCCTGGAGCTTGGTGACCATGCCGCCCGTCCCCAGGCCGCCCTCCGTCCCGCCGGCCGCCTCCCACAGGGAAGCGGGGATTTCCGGTTCGGCCACCTCGGCCACCAGGACGGCGTCCGGGTCGGTGCGCGGGTCGGCGGTGTAGAGCCCGGCCTGGTCGGTCAGCAGGATTAGCAGGTCGGCGTCGACCAGGTTGGCGGCCAGCGCCGAGAGGTTGTCGTTGTCACCGACGCGGATCTCCTCGGTGGCGACGGTGTCGTTCTCGTTGATGACCGGAATGGCGCCGTGGTCGAGCAGGGCGGTGAGCGTGTTGCGCGAATTCAGGTAGCGACGGCGGTCGTCCAGGTCGGAGCGGGTCAGCAGGACCTGGGCGGGGACCAGCCCGTGGACGGCGAACACTTCCTCATACAGCGCCATAAGCCGCGGCTGTCCGATCGCCGAGAGCATCTGCTTGGCGGGCAGGCCCTTGGGCAACCGGGGAAAATCCAGCCGCTCGCGGCCGGCC
>JBJYXS010000189.1:0-9154 GCA_046260075.1 Anaerolineales bacterium
CGAGGAGGGTTGCAGCGGGCGATCTTCCCGCTGCAACCCTCCTCGCAATGACAGGCACCCTAATCCCCCGTCGCATCCGCCATCATCATCCGCGCGGTGCGGCGCGCGAGACGGACGGCGTAATTCATCCCCCGGTCCCACGGATACACCTGACTCATGCAGGCAAAATACAATCCCCGGATCGGCGTGCGAACATCGGGGATATTCCGCGAGTGGTTGGCGGTCGGAACGGGCTGGGCGTAATCCGCCTTGAACAGCCACGACGCCCTCACCCAATCGGCGGTGAATTCCGGATGGAAGCGCGGCAGAGCGGCAAGAAACCGCTTCTGCAATTCCGCTTTCGTCAGCCGGAAGTATTCATGGTCGAGCGGCAGGTAATCACCGCAATATACGATTCGGTCGCCCCCGAACCGTTCGGGGGCAAGGAAATTGGTGTGCTCCACCATGGCCAGGAACGGAAAACCCGCCGCCTTGGGCAGATTGTGCCAATAGACGCCCCGGGTGGAAAGGGAACGGGTCAGGGCGAAGACCATGACCACCGCTCCCATGTGGCGCAGGGCTCGAAGCCGTGCGGCGTACGCCTCCGGAAGACCGGACGCCAGGTCCGCCATCTGATGCGGCGAGACGGTCGCCAGGCACCTGTCGAAGGCTTCGCGCCCCGCCGGCAGCTCGAGTGTCAATCCCCCGCCGGGACGGGCCGCTATGGAACGGACGGCGGTGGACAGGCGGACGTCGGCTCCCAGTGATTGCAGCCGCTTGGCCAGCTGGTCGTGCAGCGCCTGCATGCCTCCGGCGTAGGTGACGAGGTTCGGCGTGCGGGAATGCATCCGGGCCCAGAACCACGACATCGGGATCGAGCGGTAATTTTCCTCTCCGAATTTTCCGATCAGCAGCGGTTTCCACATCTTCTCGTAGATCCGCCGGCCGAACCAACGGCTCATCCAAGCATCGGCGGAATGCGATTCCAGCGGCTGCCAGAACGGGTTAAGTTTCAGAAAGGTTCCGGCGATCAACAGATTCCAGAATCTCAACGGGAGGGGCAATCCGGGAAAAGCCAGCCACGACGGGATGCTGTCGAGGGCGTAGAACGACCCTTCGTGGTATACGGCGGTCACCGGACGCCGGACGACGATATTCCGCCCCCAACCGAGTTCGCGGATGAAGCCCAGGATGTCGCGGTCGGAAGTAAACCAATGACGGTAGAACCGTTCGACACTCCACTCCCATCCTGCATCGCGGAATCCCCCGCCCAGACCGCCGGGAGCCGCCTCGGATTCATAGACCGTCACCGTGTGACCGGCGCGCACCAGATCGTATGCTGCGGCCAATCCGCCGATACCCGCCCCGATTACCGCTGCCCGCATCGACACTCCTTTTTTCCGGAAACGGCCCATGCGCTTCCAAGACGTTCGGCCTTTCCCACAACGGCCGGGGGCAAGGCGCGTTCCGGCAATCTCCCTTTCGCATACAGACGACACCGCAGGCGAACCCACGCCGCCTTCGGAAATTCGTCGGCGGTTACGGCGATGACGGCAAGAAACAATACCCCGTTACTCCCCATAACGTCTTCCTCCACGCCACGCTACCCGGATAACGATCCAACCGGATTCCTTCAGATCACCCCCGCCTGTTTGCCGTCCTCCAGGTAATGACAGCCGACGCTGGTCCGGTTCAGCTTTGCGGCATTGGCCACCACCAGCGCCGCACGGATGCTGTGGCGCAGTCCGATCAGCCCGTCGTTGAGATGCGTGGTGCGGTAAAACTCCTCGATTTCCTCGCTGAGATGGTACAGGTCGCTCAGCGCCCGTTTCAACCGGACGGCGGAACGGATCAAACCGACGTAATGCCACATGGTGTATTGGATGGTGCGCATATCGCGCCCGATCAAAGCCGGATCGGCGTCCTCGCTGACGCCCGATTCCCATTCGGGCACCTGGTCCGGATCGACGGCCGGCGAAGGGCCCGTTTCGCCGATCCGGCCGCCCGCCCGCCAGCCCCAGACCAGTCCTTCCAGGAGTGAAGTGCTCGCCAGTCGATTGGCGCCGTGCACGCCCGTGCAGGCCACTTCCCCCACGGCAAACAGGCCGGGAATGCTCGTCCGGCCCCGATCGTCCGTCCACACTCCGCCGCAGGAATAATGCTCGGCCGGCACCACCGGGATCGGCTGGCTGGTAATGTCGATCCCGACTTCCAGACAGCGCGCATGAATGGTCGGAAACCTCTCCCGGATGTGCCGGGCCGGCAGAAAGGAGATATCCAGCAATACATGCGGGTAGTCGTGCTCCAGCATTTCGCGGTGGATCGCCCGGGCCACAATGTCGCGCGGCGCAAGGTCCTTCCATTCCGGGGATATCTTCTCCATGAAGGCACGGCCGTCCGGGGTCAGCAGCTTTCCGCCTTCGCCGCGCACTGCTTCCGAGATGAGAAATCCCTCCCCCGCGGGGGAGTCCAGGAGAGTGGGATGAAATTGAACGAATTCAGCGTTGATCACCCGTGCGCCCGCGCGGTCGGCCATCGCCAATCCGTCGCCGCGGGCGCCTTCGGGATTCGAGGTATGCCGGTAGATGCGACCCAAGCCGCCCGTGGCCAGGACGGTCGCCCCCGCCAGGTAACGGTGCACCGCGCCGTCCGCCCGGTCGAAGATGTATGCCCCGTGGCAGGTGATCGGCTGATAAACAGCCAGCGGATCCCGGGCGTGGTGCGGGAACGTGATCAGGTCCACCGCCGTGGCGTCGGTCACAAATCGGATGTTCGGGCGGGTGCGCATCAGGCGGTGCAAGCCGGCGATGATCGACCGGCCGCTCGCATCGCCCACATGCAGGATCCGCGGGCGGGAATGCGCGCCTTCGATGCCGTAATCCGGCGAACCATCGGGGGTGCGGTCGAAGGAGATTTCCGCCTGCTCGATGAGCAGGGATTGCACAAGCGGCGGGCCCTCCGCAGCCAGGATCCGGGCAGCCGAAGGCAGGCTGCGCCCCGCCCCCGCATCCAGCACGTCGTGCACGAGCAATTCGGGGCTGTCGTCCTTGCCCAGCGTAACGATCCCGCCCTGGGCGTATCGGGTGTTGCTTTCCTCGGGATCCCCGGTCCGGGTGATTACCGTTATCTGCCGCGTCCGGTCTTCGGAGAGCCGCAGCGCCGCGCTCGCGCCCGCAATCCCGCAACCGATGATGAGCACATCGGTTTGTACAGGCGTCATGTCTTCACCTCCAGCATCCGTTGCAGCGCGGTCCGGGCGGATTGCGCGATTGCCGGCGGGACATGCACCGGATGGATGCATTCGCCGCGCAGCAACCCGTCGGTGACGCGGGCCAGGGAATGGATTGTGATTTTATTCATCGTCAGGCAATTGACGGGATCGGGCGACAGCAGACGGATATCTTGTTCGGGATGCTCGCGCGCCAGCCGGCCGACCAGGTTTCCTTCCGTGCCGACCGCCCAGCGGGTGCCCGGCGGGGAAGCCTCCACCAAATGGATAAGGTCGGCCGTCGATCCCGCATCATCCGCCAGCCGCACCACCTCCTGGCTGCACTCGAGGTGGACCCATACGCGCACGCCTGGACGCTGTTTGCGGGCCTCACGGACATGCGCGGGAAGAAATCGCTGATGAACATAACACCAGCCCTTCCACAGGATGACCTGCGCCGCAAGGATATCCTCCCGGTCGTTCCCGCCCAGATCGCGGCGCGGATCCCACAGCGGCATGCGTTCGACGGGTATCCCCATCCGCAGGCCGGTATTGCGGCCGAGGTGCTGATCGGGGAAGAAGAACACGCACCGTCGACGGGCGCGGGCCCACGCCAGCACGGCGCCGGCATTGGAAGAGGTGCAGACCGATCCGCCGTGTTCGCCGCAGAAAGCCTTCAACCCGGCTTCGGAATTGACATAGGTGACCGGCATCAGTTCCCGTTCCACATCCAGGCACCCGCCCAATTGCCGCCAAGCATCCTCCACCAGCAGGCGATCCGCCATTTCCGCCAGAGGGCACATCGCTTCGGGTTCGGGCAGGATCACCACCTGATCCTCCGCGGCGAGGATGGCGGCCGTTTCGGCCATGAAGTGCACACCGCAGAAGATGATGTATTTCGCCTGCCGGTTGGCGGCCGCGTCGCGGGCCAATTTCAGCGAATCGCCGCGGAAATCCGCGAAACGGATGACCTCGTCCTTCTGATAGTGATGGCCGAGGATGACCAATGCATCGCCGAAATGCTCCTTTGCGGCTTGTATCCGCTGTTCCGGCGGCATTGCCGATTTCGGACCGGAGACGGCGGCGGGTTCGGGAGTCAACTGGTGATTTCCAGGCTGAGGTCGACCGCCGGCGCGGAGTGGGTCAGCGCACCCACGGAGATGTATTTCACGCCGGTCTCGGCGATCCGGCGGACGTTTTCCAGCGTGACCCCTCCGGAGACTTCCAGGGGGACCCGGTTGGCGGCCATCGCCACGGCTTGCCGTATGTTCTCCAAATCCATGTTGTCGAGCAGTATCCTGTCGACCGGCAGCGAGAGGATCTCCCTCAGATCATCCAGAGAATCCACCTCCACCTCGAGAGGCAGCTCCGGATGGCTGCTGCGCGCGCGCCGGACGGCCAGCGAGATCGACCGGGTCGCCTTGATGTGGTTATCTTTGACCATCATCATATCGTACAGGCCGCGCCGGTGATTCTGCGCCCCGCCGAGCCGCACGGCGTATTTTTCCATCAGGCGGTATCCCGGCGTGGTTTTCCGCGAATCCAGGATGACGGTCCCGGTGCCGCTGACGGCTTCGACGAACTTCGACGCCAGGGTGGCAATTCCGGAAAGATGCTGCATGAAATTCAGGACGATCCGCTCCATGGAGAGGATGGAACGCAACGGCCCCTCGATTCTCACCAAGACTTGGGATTCTTTCACCCGGTCGCCGTCGGTCGCCTCGGCGGAAAAAGTGATGTTCGGGTCCCTCTTGGCGAAGGCCGCCCGCGCCACGGGCAACCCCGCGACGACACCCTCCTCCTTGGAGATGATGTGCGCCCGGGCCACAGCATGCGGAGGAAAGATGGAATTGCTGGTGATGTCCCCCGAACCGATATCTTCGGCAATGGCGGCGGAGATGAGACGGTCTGCCGTCTGCATCACATCCGCTAGTGATGGGGTGAAATTCATAATGCGCCTCCTGGTTCCGGATCGGCGTTGATTATAATATCTGATGATAATCCCGGGTGATTCTCCGTGCGGATGCCCGCCGCCGGACCGCGATCGAGGGAACACACGGTGCGCGGAAGGCCGTGGAATGCGGAACCACGGGTGTCGAATCGGCGGCACGGGATGTTGACGCCGCGCCGCCGCCATGGTATAAATTCCGCCCGCGCCTCGGGGGCGTGGTGTAGCTGGCCTAACACGCGGCCCTGTCAAGGCCGAGACCGCGGGTTCGAATCCCGTCGCTCCCGCCAAAACCGTCCCATATCCCGGGGACGGTTTTTCTTTCGCCTTGCGGGAGATCCGGCCTCCCCTTCGCCCTTCGCGGCCGCTTAGCGGATTTTCCCTTTCCCGCAATTGACCGTATAATCATCATCTGTCCGGCACTTCGTACATGCTCCTCGGAGGTTCTATGCGCAATCTCATCCGATATGCCCCGATCGCTTTACTCATCTTCCAGACCGCATGCAACTTTCCCGCAGCGCAAACGGCGTCCACGGCCGGCGAAACCGAGGAAGCCGCTTCCACGCCCCAGCCGAGGCGGACTTCCACACCGACAACGTATACGGCTCCCGGATCGGATACTCCGACCCGCGAACCCGTCCCTACTTCCGGTCCGATCCCGCATCTCGCCGGCGGAGCGGATCTGACGATTTCCCGGATCGATATGATCGACGCCGACGACGGCTGGGCGATCGGCGGAGCGGCCGACACTGACGGATGGGATCACGTGCTGCGGACCGCCGATGGCGGTTATACCTGGACGGACGTTACACCGCCGGAACATACCGCCGTCGAACCCGCCGCCGGGCTGATGGCAAAAGGCGCCTTCTGGGACGCCGAAACGGCCTGGGCCACCTTCTATCTGGACGACCTCCTGTTCCCGCAGGATGTCCCTGTCGTCTGGAAGACCACCGACGGCGGCGCCACATGGAATCCCAGCGAACCGCTCGACTTTTCCGGATGGACGGGAAAATACCGCGTCTCCGATCTGTTCTTCATCAACATCAACACCGGCTGGGTGATGGCCCACAAGGGCGACGACCCACAGGCGGACCGGATCGCCCTGTTCCAAACGGTGAACGGCGGGAATACCTGGGAGCGCGTGGTCGATCCGGCTCCGAATACCGATGTGCAGGAATGCGAGAAAACCGGAATCGTCTTCACGGGGCCCTGGATCGGATGGCTGACCGGCGATTGCCATGGCGAGCGTCCGGGCGTCTTCCTGTTCCAGACCTTCGACGGCGGGAAGACCTGGGACGAAGCCAAATTGCCCAGCCCCGCCACACCGGCCGGCATGCTGACCACCGACGACTATGCCTGCCGCATCCGGGATCCGTTTTTCTTCGCCCAAGGCTCCCAATTGATGTTCGGGGTGGAATGCACCTCCAAGGCCACGCAGGAACTCGCCGCCTATTTGTACTTCTCCAATTTGACGGAGGGCGGCTGGGCGTCGATGCCTTATCCCGGCGGCCAGCTGGTGATCCGCAGCGCCGGCGACGGGCGCGTCTTCCGGGGGGATGTTCGAAGCGGACTGATCGTCGGAGAGGAATCCTTCATCTACAACGGTGAAACCGAGGTCTGGGAAGAGGTTGATCCGATCACGTTTACCGCCCAGTTCGACTTCGTCGATTGGAACAAAGGATGGGCTGCGCCGCAACAGGACGACACCCGGCAATTGATGTTCACATCGGACGGCGGCCATACCTGGAAGGATTTGAAACCCGTGATCACGGGTTGACGAAACCGGGGCGGTCTTCAAGGACCGCCCCGGTTTGTGTTATCATCGCGGCCATCCCCACTTTCCCGGAGATCCCCCCTTCATGCCACGATACAAAATCATCGCCAATCCGACGTCCGGACGGGGTGCGGGCGGCGTCGAAATTCCGCATGCCGAGCGGCTGCTGGGTTCGCTCGGCGTAACGTTCGACCTGGTCCGCACGGAGCGGCGGATGCACGCCGTAGCCTTGGCCCGCGAAGCCGTGCGCGAAGGATACGACGTCGTCGCCGCCATGGGCGGCGACGGCACCGCCAACGAGGTCTTGAACGGGTTGATGCAGTCGAAACTCTCCGGCGAAGGCCAAGCCGCGCTGGGGATCATCACCGTCGGCCGGGGAAACGATTTCGCCCACGGGATCGACGTTCCGCACGGCCTGGAACCCTCCTGCCGGGTCCTGGCCGCGGGGAAGAGAAAACGGATGGACGTCGGCAAAGTGACCGGCGGGTTGTTCCCGGGCGGCAGGTATTTCGGCAACGGTATCGGGATCGGATTCGATACGATTGTCGGGTGGGAAGCCGCCAAACTCACCTGGCTGACCGGCTTTCCCAGCTATTTTATGGCGGCGCTGAAAACGATCTTCCTCTACTTCCACGCCCCGCTGCTGCGCATCGAATCCGACGGCGGCACGGTGGAACAGCCGGCGCTGATGGTCTCGGTGATGAACGGACGCCGGATGGGCGGATCCTTTCAGATGGCCCCGCAATCGAAAAACGACGACGGCCTCTTCACCGTCTGCCTGGCCGGGCAGGTCAGCCGGCTTGGCATCTTCCTGCTCATTCCGCGCTTTATCCAGGGGACCCAAACCGGGCATCCGGCCATCCGCTACCTCGATACCGCCCGGCTGAAAGTCCGGGCGCTGACCGGCTTGCTCGCCGCACACGCCGACGGCGAAACGATCTCCGCCGACGCCGTGTCCCTTTCCGTGGAAATCCTCCCCAGGGCGATCGACGTGATCGCCGGCCGATGAGCGCGATCGCATGCACCGGGCACTGACAGCCGTTTATTTCCCGATCCGGGTCCTCGGCCGAACCCTCTGCCGCGTGGACGACGCAGACTTGAAGAAAATCCCCGACCAAGGCCCCCTGATTCTGGTCTCCAACCATGTTAATTTCCTCGATGTACCGATTTTCTACACGCATCTGATTCCCCGGTCGGTCACCGGATTTGCCAAAGTCGAAACCTGGAACAATCCGGCATTGGGTTTCTTCTTCAGCCTGGGCGGCGCGATCCCCATCCGCCGCGGGACGGTGGACCGAACGGCGATCGGACGCGCGCGGGAGGTATTGCACTCCGGCGGGATCCTGGCCATCGCGCCGGAAGGAACGCGCAGCGGAACCGGCCGGCTGCAAAAAGCCCGCACCGGGGTATCTATCCTGGCACTCGAGAGCGGGGCGCCGGTCCTACCGGTCGTGTATTACGGTGGGGAAAAATTCAGCGGCAATATCTTCCGCCTGCACCGGACCGATTTCCATTTCCGCGTCGGCACGCCGTTCCGGGTGCGGATGGACGACGGCCGGTTGACCCGCGGCATCAGGGAGAGCATCACCGACGAGATCATGTACCGCTTGGCGGCCCTCCTGCCGCCGGAATACCGCGGATATTACGCGGACTTTTCGAAAGCGACGCACCGATTCCTGGTGGACGGCCTCGGAGTCGATTCCTAGGCGCCTGTTAAAAAGAACGGTTGAGTTCCCGCCCCTGTCCCTGCGAAACGGGGACCGCGGCTGCGTTTGTTGCCTATAGAAGCCACCGTCACGATATACATCCGACCACTTTTTCCATATTAGCAGTGGTCTCAATATGCCCCTTCGTGGCTACTCGACCATCTTTCATAGTTTTTTCACCCCCCGGGGCCGGGTCTGCATTCCCGCCCGGGAAACAGCAGCTCACCGCTCAACGAACACCCACAATCGCTCGCCGTCCGTGGAAAGATCCACCCGGCCGCGGGCGTCCGCGCGCAACAACTCGATCCCCTCCGGCCATCCCAAATCCTCCGGCAGCGGCCAAAGGCCGGCCAGCGGTTCGACAGCCCGCAACCAATCGGACAGACCGCCGGTCTTTTTAATGGAAAGCGGGAAAATGAGGATCTGGGCGCCCGGCACCCGTCCCTGATCCAGCCACCGCCGATCCAATATGTCATCCGATCCGTCGAGGATCAACCAGCGGCTGCGCCCGTATTCCACGGCGAGCATCAACCCGGCTT
>JBJYXS010000190.1:0-7309 GCA_046260075.1 Anaerolineales bacterium
CTTCGCAGAGTGGCCGGCGCGCTGCAGGCCCAGCGCCAGCGCCAATTGCGGCTGGGTATCGCCGCGCGAACCGAAGGTTGCGATCGTGACGTTCAAGGCGGCTCCGGAAGATCAAATGCGTGGTTGTCATTGCGAGGAGGATTGGCGAAGCCAAGCCGACGAAGCAATCTCCCGGTTAACCGGACGAATAAGTTTGCGTATTCCGGGGGATTGCCCCGGAAAGGCACCGGGATTAACTTCGTCGTGACGGCTGTGATATTCAGCCGTCACGACTCGCAATGACAGGCGTTATTCCATCACTTTGCACAAAGCGTCAAAGGAAATGATTTCACAGATCGACTCGATGAACGGAGCGACCTCCACCCTCCCGCCGATGATCGATCCCCTCAGAAGCATTCCGGTGAGGTCGTAGTCTTCCGCGCCGCGGACGGTCGCCAGCACGCAGGCTTCGGCTGCGAAACCGGTCACGATCACCGTGTCGACCCCCATTTCCCGCAATTTGTCCGCGAGTCCGGTTTTGGTAAAGGAATTGCCGTAGGTCTTGTGAATGTGCAGGTCTTCGGGAAGGATCTTGAGGATCTCCGGCACGTCGAACCCGGGCTGGCCCGGCACCAGGTTGTCTTCGGGGTTGGTGTGTTGGACGCAGACGACCGGCCATTTTTTCTTTCGGAACAGATCGATTCCGGCGTTGATAACATCTGCGGCTCGTTCCAGGGCGGCGGCTTGCGGCGATCCTTTCCCAAAGAAGGCCTTCTGTACGTCTATGACGAGCAAAGCCGCTTTCATGGCATCCTCCTGCGCGTGGGTTAACGGATGACAACGGGTCTTTGTATGCCGGAGAGTATAACCCAGCCGCCGGACCGGCGGGCGGCATCCGGCGCCGTGCGCCCTGGAGGATCAGCGACCCATACGGAGCCACCCGCCGTATCCGCGCGGAAAAAATTCAGTATTTCCTTACCGCTTGACGGAACAGATACCCGTCGGATGGGACAACCTCGGGCGTTGTTCGTTTTCAGGAGATGTAGGGCGGAGGCAGAAGGCTGCGCAGGATGAACGCCTGCGGCAGCAGAACCGCAATTCCCAACAGGATCAGGCAGCCCGGGAGGAGGAAGGCCAGGGTCAGCCCGATGACGATCAATGCTTGCTCCCGGTTTTTTCCATGGCGGATAAGGGAGATGATTCCGGCGGCCGACACGGCGATCATGGCAAGGACGGCCGGAATCCCCAAACAGATGCCGACGATCAGCAATTGGTCGGTGGTCATGGGAAGGATCCTCCAATGGGAAGAATTCTACCGCTGAGCGGCAGGAGGCCGGGCCGGAAGCTTTTCGTAATAATAACCCGGAGCAGATCCTCCGGCGGCCGTCCGGAAATCACGGGGGACGGCGGGATGCCGCGTCCGCTCGACGATCCCCGGGCTATATATCCCCGATCCGCGGCACGCGCGACATCACCAGCCGGAGGGGGACGGCGGCGCAGATCAAGCTGAATGCTCCGCCGGCCAGGACCCCGATGACCTGGCCGATGATTTCGGGCAGGCCGAGGGCGGCCATGAGCACGGGCGGACCGAAAAAGAACGCCAGGCTGATCCCCATATAGAGGAAACTCAACAGCAAGCCCAGGCAGCCCGACCAGCCGTTGTTCATCCGGCGCGGATCCGTCCAGGTCAGGTTGACGCCCGTGACGCCGAAGGCCACGTTGATCCCGGCTGAACCGGTGATCGAGAACACGACGACCGCCAGGCCGAACAGGATGACCGAGAGCGGGATTCCTTGTATCAACGAGACAATGAGGAGGACGGCGGCGCCGATGACCACGCCGGGCAGGTAGGCGACGAGGAATTTGGCGGCCAGCATCCACCACGGGCGCAGCGGGGCGACTTTAAGGATCCAATAATTATTTCCCTCCTGGGAAAAGCCCATCATCCCCAGACGGGAAATCAGCGACCAGCCGACGAACAGCGAAATCCCGACGCTGCCGTACGTCATCGCCGTCTGCAGGATTTGCTCGAGCCACACCGGAGCCTCCCCCATTCCTTCGGAGGCCGGCCCCCCGGACCGGAAGATGAGCAGCATGTACACGCCCCCGACGATCAACGGGGAGATCAGCTGCGAGAGGTGGCGCAGGTCGCGGCGCAAGGTGAGGAAATCCTTGCGAAGGATTCCGAGCACGGGCTGCGGAAGGAGCCGTTCGTAGAAAGGGGCGGCGCCGGGAACGCTCTTCGCCGGTGCGGCGGGTTTGGCTTTCGCCTTGGCCGTCCGTTTCCTGCGCCCGCCGGTCTGCACGCTCGCCCATCCGGTGTAATAGAGCCGTTCCGCGGTTTGCAGGGTCGCCCAGAAAAGGACGGCGGTGAGTCCGAGGGTGAGCGCCAGGAACAGGGCGGCCGTCGCCCAATGCCCCTCGCCGAGATCCACCAGGCCGCGTCCCGCCCACGAAAGCGGATTCCACACCTGGTTGAATCGGGTGACGGCCGAGAGGGGAATCTGCTGCGGATCGAGATCCTGCTTGTCGAGGTTCATGGAGTTGATGAAGTTGCCGGATTGCGAACAGATGATCGACAACGCCGCCCCGACGGCGCCCAGCACTTCGGCCACCCGCCGGGCGGGGAAGATCCGCACCACGCCCATCACCAGCAGGCTGCTGGTTCCCGCGGCGGCCAGGGCCAGCAGCGCCAGGACGATCACCACCAACGGGTAGTACAGGAAACAGTACCCTCCCGCGGCGCCGAGTCCGAAGAGCACCGGCAGGCCGAAGAGGGCGATGAATCCGAAGTTGGGGAGGATCGCCTGGAGCAGTTTGGTCACGAACACGGCCCGGATCGGGACCGGCGCGGCGAGCAGGAATTCCATGTCGCCGGCCAGATAGAGCGCCTGCAGCAGGACGCCGAAACTGGTGACCAGGATCGCCATGAAGGAGCCCGCCAGGATCAACACCGGGATCCCTTCCAGGAAGGACGCGATCGGGATCTGTTCTTGCTGAGCCAGGAATTCCGCCAGCTCCGGAGATTGCAGCACCGAGAGCAGCAGCCAGCTCATCGCGAAGACGAATCCCGCGAAGATCAGGACCAGCAGGGCGACGATGATCGTCCCGATTTTCCGGCGCAGCCGGGCGGCTCGGAAGGTGCTGATGGAGATGGCGATCTGCAGCCGGAGCAGTTTCCACACATATTGCCAGATGGCGTGTTCCGGATGGAACGGCGCTTTCCATCCCGCCGGGCGCTGTGCGGCGGAGGGGGATGCGGCGGACGTCATTTCAG
Organism: Anaerolineales bacterium; assembly: GCA_046260075.1. GTDB lineage: Bacteria > Chloroflexota > Anaerolineae > Anaerolineales > RBG-16-64-43 > JAFGKK01. Next base: position 3,257 of record JBJYXS010000190.1, read on the forward strand.
CACCTCGGCGATCTCGGCCTCCTCGGCTCCGCCCGTCAGGCCGAGGAAGATGTCCTCCAGGTTGCGTTCGCCTTTGCCCAGGGCGCGCAGCTCGTCCATCGTTCCCACCGCTATCAGGCGGCCGCGGTCGATGATCCCGATCCGGTCGCACATGCGTTCGGCGATTTCCAGGATGTGGGTCGAGAGGAACACGGCCGCTCCGCGGTCGGCCAGTTGGCGCAGCATGTCCTTGATCAGTCGGGCGGATTTGGGGTCCAGGCCGACGGTCGGCTCGTCGAGCACCAGCACCTTCGGATCGTGGATCAGCGCCGCCGCCACCGCGGTTTTCTGTTTCATCCCGTGGCTGTAGGAATCGATCAGATCGTCGCGCACATCCGCCAGGTCGAAGAGCCGCAGCAGTTCGTCGCTCCGTTCATCCACCTTGGCGCGGGGGATCTCGTACAGATCGCCCACGAACCGCAAAAACTCGCGGGCGGAGAGCTTCATGTACAGGTTGGGGGTGTCGGGCACGTAGCCGCTGACGGCCTTGGCCTGCATCGGCTGCAGTTGCACGTCGTAACCGGCCACGCTCACCGAGCCCGAGCTGGGCTTCAGCAGCCCGACGATGGCCTTGATGGTGGTCGTTTTTCCGGCGCCGTTCGGTCCGAGGAATCCGAACACCTCGCCGGCCTTGGCCGAAAAGCTGATATCGTCGACGGCGGTCTTTTCGCCGAATTTCTTTGTCAACTGGCGGGTTTCGATCAGGGAGGAGGAATTGGTCATGGGGGGTCCTTGGTTGTGCCGGATTGGACTTCCGGAGGGATTATACCCGCCGGTGCATCAATGGAATATACGGCGGAGACAGGACGGCGTTTCTTCCCGGCCGTCCGGCGCCGGTCCGGAAGCCGGTCAGGGTCGGGAGACGGTTGCCGCCGGTTTCCGTTTTTCCGGTAACCACCTCCCGATTGCGGCGCCGACTCCCACCATGAGGAGGGTGACGATCCCGTAGATTGTGAACAGGCCGCGCCCGCCGAGGGATTCCAGGAGCGGACCGCCGAGGAAGCCGCCCGCGGCCATGCCGATCCCCATGACCATCGAACTGAACAGGCCCTGGGCGGTGGCGGTCAGCCCGGAAGGCGCCGTCTCATGGGCGAGGGCCACACCCGCGACCCACATCATGGGAAAGGCAAGGCCGTTGAGCAGCTGTATGGCGAGCACGAGGTCCGGAGACGAATTCCACCCGAACAGGATCAACCGAAGGCCCGTGAAGACCATTGCGAGCATGAACAGGCCGTAGGGCTTGATCCGCCGGATCAGCCGGTTGCTGAAAAAGAGCATGGGATACTCGATGACCGTTCCGATCGAAAGCGCCACCCCCATGGTCTCCTCGGCGGCCCCCAGTTCCTCCATGTAGGGGAAGAGGTAATTGCCGACGGCGGACAGCGACAGCCCGCCGGCGAAGGCCACGGCCAGGAAGAGCAGGAAGCGCGGTTCCGCCAGCAGCCTGCCGACACCTCCTTCGGCCGACGGCTTGGCTATGGAGGAGTCGTGGTCGAACATCCGGCTCGCCAACAAGGCCAGCAGGTACATCCCTCCGGCGCACCAGAAGGTCGTCCGCAGGCCGGCGGCATGGACGACCGCGCCGGCGATCGGCGCGGCCAGCCCGAATCCGACGGTTCCTCCCAGCCGAAGGCGCCCAAAGTTCTCCTTCCGGGAGCCCAGCATGTGCATGACGGCGTTATCGGCCAGGGAGGATGTCGGCGAGAAGAAGAAACTCATCAATATCGACAGGACCAGGATCGGGATAAAGGCTTGGAGGAGGGGCAACACGCACAACGCCAGGGTTCCAAGGCCCATCGTCAGGGTCATGATCGCGCGGTGGCGGCGGGTGGAATCGGCCAGCCGGGTCCAGAACGCCGAGCCGAAGGAGGAGACCAGCGGCGAGATTCCGGTCAGCAGGCCGATTTCGGTTCCGGAAAAGCCAAGAGCCTGGTAATACACCACGTAAAAGGGGAGCGCGAATGCGACTCCCCCGAACATCAGCAGGTAGAACAGGAAGGAACGCAAGTGCCGTATGGTTTCCTCCGGTGCGTCTTTCGGTATGCCGATCGGTTGCAATCATATCGCAGAATGGCCGGATGGCCCGGTACCTTATGGCGCAGGGAGGAGGTTATCCGGGCGGTCCCTCGACGCAGGCTGTATTCGAAATCGAATTGGAACCGTTTACCGCGAAGCGTGCCCCCGGGGATTGGGCCGGGGGATGCAAAGAACGCAAAGGAGCACGAAGTTGTTGTAGATGTAGATGTGTGAGTCAGATTATTTGCGGAAGACAAAAAGATCGTGAGCGTCCATCCCGGGTGGAATATTCAACCAGCGCCGTTTTCCTATCAAATATGGGGCCCTCTTTTCCCGCGAAGGCGCGATAGAAGGAAATACACCAATTAATTTGGCGTTAGCTCTGCATTCTCTGCGCCCCCGCGGTGTTTCTATTCCGGATACAGCCCTTTGGGTTTCCTGGCCGTACCGACCAGTTCGGCGTACAGGGCCGTATCGTAATCGCGGGTGCGCACCACCACCGGCATCGGCACCGCGTGCCCGAGGATCAGGGCCTGCTGGCGCGTATCCAGCCGCGCCAGGACCTCGCGCAACCCGCCCGCGCCCGAAACGCCCGAGAGCACCGCGCGCACGTCGGCTTCGTTGTCGAGCAGGCAGGTGACGCGGGTGCCGATCTGGCTCATGACCTCCTCGTCGATCGCCGAGGGGCGCTGGTCCACCACCAGCAGTGTGACGTTGTACTTGCGCATCTCGCGGGCGATCGATCCGAAGATTGTTATATTGGCCAGCGCGGGATCCAAAAACTTGTGCGCCTCCTCGATCACGATCGCCAGGGGTTTGGGCTCGGCGGCCTTTCCGCCCGCCGCCTTGTTCTTGCGGTCCACGTAGCGTTCGTGGATCCGCCGCGTGAGGTAGTTGGCCACCAGCATATAGGCCTCGAGCCTATTCCCGTGCCGGCCGAATTCCAGGACGACGCTTATCCCTTGGTCAAGCGAAGCGAAGATTTCCTCTACCGGATCGTGGTCCGGCGGCTTTTCCTGAATAAAGGAGAGTCGATGGAATAATTCAAACCTTCGTTGTATTGCGCTAAGCACGAATTGTTGAATTTGGTTGGTTTGCACCAATTCCTGAAGAACCGGATCGATTGGTTCCCGCAATAATTTGGAGATCCATTTTTTCCCCAACTTCCGGTGGAGGATATACAGCGATCCTATCTGAATTTCATTTAACGGGAGCAATTTCGATATGGATGCGATGTCCTCCGGTTCAAGTTCATCCATGCCGATTTCTAGACGCCCGTCCACCTTGCTGCCGCGGTGGCGCGATGTTTCCGGATCGAGGGTGAAGGTGACCACCCGCGAATCGAACAGCTGGCGCAATCCCTTGAACTCGCGCCCGGCCTCGTCGTGGACCGCCCAGCCGTAATCGTTGTGCATGTCGAAGATCAGGCACGAGGCGATCTGCGAGCGGATCAGGCCCGCCAGCAGGATGCGGGTGATGAAGGATTTCCCGGTGCCGCTCTTGCCGAACACACCCGACGAACGCTCAGCCAGCCGCGCCAAATCGAGGTTGACCTTGACGCCTTCCATTTCCAGCGGCGCGCCGATGTGGAAGTGGTGCGGATCTTCCTCGCCGAAGACCAGGTTGACCTCGTTCTCGGTGGCTTCGTCGACCCGCGAGAAATGGGCCGGAATGGTCTTGATCGGCCGCACTTCCCGGCTGCCCTCCTCCAGCACCAGCATCGGCGAGATGTGCATCGTCCCGTAGGCCATCGTCCCCAGGAACGCCTGTTTGGAGAATTCGTCCTCCGCGGCGGGCGGATTGGCGGCCAGGGCCGGGTTGAGGCTCTCCAGGCGGATGTCGGTGACCATCCCGAAGAAAGTTTTACCCGTCTGGCCGCGGAGGACGACGTAACGGCCAACAGCCAGGTCTTCCAGGACGCTTTGCGGGTGAAGTTTGACGGTCAGCCCTTCCGAGAGCGAGCCGCCGACGACGATCCCCAAAGGATGACGCTGGCTC
>JBJYXS010000191.1:0-5622 GCA_046260075.1 Anaerolineales bacterium
ATTTTATCTCCCTAAGACCGAGTCGGTCTTAAGACCGACTCGGTAAAAACGGAATGTTTTTCCGACAGCTTCATTTTACGATATTCTCGATTTCACCCGAAGTACCGGCCGTTTGATCTGCTGTCGTCTTTCGTCGCTGGAACTATGGGGGATGAGTTTCCCAGAGCGATTCCGCCTGAAAAATAGGATAAACTCCAATCGACAGTCCGCCGGTTTGCGGGTAATACATCAAATTTTTCTCTTCAGGAAAACCTTAACTCATCGTCCTTAAGGGCTAAAAAGCCATCGATGGAATCCAAACGGAAAACCCCGTTCGCATAGGCTAAAGACCGACTCGGTCTTAAGACCGAGTCGGTCTTTAGCCCCCCTTGACTTCCCTCTATGTTCTGTGCTACAAAAATGGCCAATCGAACAGGAAAAACGTCGACGAGGACGAGTAAGCATAAACGCAGCGGCAAGAGAGCCGGGCGGCAGGCGGTGAAAGCCCGGACCGAAGGCGGATGCTGAATGGACCTCCGAGTTGAGCGGGCGAACGGCTTCCCAGTAGCCCAATCCGGCGCCTCCGTTACCGGGCAAGGGTATTAATCGGTGTAAGTCCGAGCGTACCCGACAGAGTGAGGCTGGCTTCGACCCCGTCGCAATCACGGCGGGGTTTTTCGTTACCGGCGCAAGCCGGAAAGCGGCCTAACCAGGGTGGCACCGCGGGATCCCCTCCCGTCCCTGAAACGAGAGGGGTTTTTTTATTCCCTCATCACCCTCCCCTCCCTCCCCCTTCTCCCGGCTGACCCCCGCTTCGCAAGGGCAGGTGCCGGGAGAAGGAGGAGGGAAGACCCCGAAGGGGTCAGGGTGGGGTTGAGGATAGCGAGGTGCCATGGTGAACCAATCCGCCGGTAAAACAACCGCCCCGGCTCTGACCCCGATCGTGCGCGAGATCGCCGCCGACTTGGAGACGCCCGCTTCGGCTTACCTCAAACTGCGCCGCGGCAGCCCGTCGTTCCTGCTCGAATCGGTGGAGGGCGGGGAGCGCATCGCGCGCTATTCGTTCATCGGCGTCGAGCCGCGCTGCATCTACACCCTGCGCGGCCGGAATCTCGAACGTCGCGTCAACGGCTCGCCCCCCGAAATCCGCACCGCCGGCCCGGATTCCGACCCCTTCCGGCTGCTCGAGGAGGAAATGCACGGGCTGTGCATTCCCGCCGCGCCCTCCTCGAAGGTCAAACTGCCGCGCTTCCTCGGCGGCCTGGTCGGATACATGGGATTCGAAAGCGTGCGCTACTTCGAACCGCGCCTCGATCCGCTCCTGCATCCCTCCCCCTACCCCGAAGCGATCTTCCTGCTGGCAGATACGATCGTCGCCTTTGACCATGTCCGCCGCAGCATGTTCCTGATCGCCTATCCGTTCGAAGGGGAAAAAACCGCCCGCCGCAAGCTCACCACGCTGGCCAAACGGCTGCGCAAACCCCTGACGGCCGACTCTCTTTCCGCCGACCCGCCCACCGATGTATCGGCGGCGTTCGAATCCAACGTCGGGCAGGAACGGTTCGAGGCGATGGTAAAGGACAGCAAGGAGCATATCCGCGCCGGCGACGTGTTCCAGGTCCTGCCCTCGCAGCGCCTTTCGCGAACCACCAAGGCCCGGCCCTTCGCCATCTACCGCGCCCTGCGCCGGCTCAACCCCTCGCCCTACATGTTCTTCTTCGATTTCGGAACCGTCGACGGCGAACCGCTCTACATGGCCGGTTCCTCGCCGGAGGTTTTCGTCCGCCTGGAGGACAACCGCGCCAGCCTGCGGCCGATCGCCGGCACCAGCCCGCGCGGAGCCACCCCGGAAGAAGACGCCGCGATCGAAGAGAAGCTGCTGGCCGATCCGAAGGAACGCGCTGAGCATGTGATGCTGGTGGATCTCGGCCGCAACGACCTCGGCCGGGTCTGCCGCTACGGCACGGTCGGGGTCCCGGAGTATGCCGTGATCGAGCGCTATTCGCATGTGATGCACATCGTCTCGCAAGTGGAGGGCGAAATGCAGCCGGGCAAGACCGCGTTCGACCTGGTGCGGGCTTCCTTCCCGGCCGGAACCGTCAGCGGCGCGCCGAAGGTGCGCGCGGTGGAAATCATCGCCGGTCTCGAACCCGACGGCCGCGGGCCATACGGCGGAGCGGTCGGCTATTTTTCCTTCGACGGATCGATGGACACCTGCCTGGCGATCCGGACCCTGATCGGCCGCGGCAAAACCGTCTCGGTCCAGGCCGGAGCCGGGATCGTCGCCGATTCCGATCCGCGCCGCGAACACCAGGAAACCATGAATAAAGCCCGCGCCGTGCTGCTGGCGGTGGAGCAGGCGGAGCAGTCCTAGCCCCCTCTCTCCCAATCCCCTCCCCCCCCCTTCCTGCAGGGCGGGAAGGGGGGGAGGGGTGCCGCAGGCGGGGAGGGGAGGATAGGACAGCAAAGGAGCCACCATGATCGCCGTCATCGACAACTACGACTCATTTACCTACAACCTGGTCCAGTATCTGGGCGAATTGGGCGCGGAGTTGGAAGTGTTCCGCAACGACCAGGTGACCGTGGAGCAACTGGCGCAACGTTCACCGACCCATTTGGTCATCAGCCCCGGGCCGGGGACTCCGGACGACTCCGGTATATCCAACGAGATGATCGCCCATTTCAGCGGCCGCATCCCGGTCCTCGGCGTGTGCCTCGGGCACCAGTGCATCGGCGCGGTGTTCGGCGCCAAGGTGGGCCGGGCGGCGGGGATCATGCACGGCAAATCATCCCTCATCCATCATTCCGGCGCCGGCCTGCTGGCCGGCCTGCCCTCGCCGCTGGAAGCCGGCCGCTACCATTCCCTGATCGTCTATGATCCGCTTCCCCCCGATCTGGAGGTGCTCGCCCGGGCCGAAACGGGCGAGATCATGGCCCTGCGCCACCGGGTCCACCCGACCTTCGGCCTGCAATTCCATCCCGAATCGGTGCTCACCGCGCCGGGAAAGAAGATATTGAAAAATTTCCTGGAACTATCCGCCCCGAAAGCGGCGGCCGTTTCCACCACAAAGGAGGATTACAGCATGCTCAAGCCCTATATCGCCCAAGCGATGAACCGCAAGGATCTGGCCGCCGCGGAAGCCGAAGCGGCCATGAATGTCATCATGACCGGCAAAGCCTCGCCGGCCCAGATCGGCTCCTACCTGACCGCGATGCGGATGAAGGGCGAAACGGTCGAGGAGATCGCCGGTTCGGCGCGCGCGATGCGCGCCAACGCCCTTCCGGTGAAGTTCACCGATCGGCCGGCCACGCTCTACGACACCGCCGGCACCGGCGGAGACCACTCCGGAACCTTCAACCTTTCGACCGCGGCCGCCTTCGTAATCGCCGGAACCGGACGCAAGGTGGCCAAACACGGCAACCGGGCCGCCTCTTCCAAGTGCGGCAGCGCCGACGTGCTGGCGGCGCTTGGGGTGCAGCTCGACCTGACGCCCGGACAGGCCGTGCAAGCCATCGACCAGGTCGGGATCGCCTTCCTGTTCGCCGTCAAATACCATCCGGCGATGAAGCACGCCATCGGTCCGCGGCGCGAAATCGGCCAGCGGACGATCTTCAACCTGCTCGGCCCGCTGACCAATCCGGCCGGCGCCGATGTGCAGGTGATCGGCGTGCCCGATCCGGCGCTGACCGAGCCGCTGGCCAAGGTGTTGGGCGACCTGGGAGCGCGGGCCGCCTATGTGGTGCACGGATTCGGCGGGCTGGACGAACTGAATCAGGGCGGCCCGAACCGGATCAGCCACCTTAAGGACGGAACCGTAAACACCTTCGAATTCGATCCGCAGGATGCGGGCATCCCGCGCGCCGACATCAAAGCGCTGAAGGGCGGGACGGCCGAGGAGAACGCGGCCACCATGCGCGCGGTCCTCTCCGGTAAAAGTTCCGCCGAGCTGCGCGATGCGGTCCTTCTCAACGCGGCCGCGCCGTTGGCCGCCGAAAGCGGCGATTTCAAGGCCGCGCTGGCCGAAGCCCGCGCCTCGCTGGAATCCGGAGCGGCGCTTAAGGCTCTCGACGGGTTGGCGGCGTTCGGGAAATAGACAGTCCTATCCCCCATACCCCAACCCCTCTCCCCCTTCCCGTGCTACGGGAAGGGGGAGAGGGGCGGCTGAGCCCGGGCAGTTTTCCGGGCACAGCCGGGGAGAGGAGGTTGGGACAGAGGACCAACCATGCTGGCTCAAATCCTCGATCACAAACGTTCCGAGATTTCCCGCTTGAACCTCGCCGAGTGGAAGGCCCGCTCGGCCGATTCGCCCGCGCCGCGCGGTTTCCTGCCGCTCGATCCGAAGCGGGCTGAGCGCCCCGCCCATGCGCCGATGCTCATCGCGGAGATCAAACGCGCCTCCCCATCGCGCGGCGCATTGAACGCCGGGCTGGACCCGGTCCGCCTGGGGCGGATCTACGCCGAAAACGGCGCATCGGCGATCTCGATCCTGACCGATAAGAAGCATTTTCACGGCAGCCCCGACGATCTGGCCGTGCTGCGCCGCGAGAAACCCGCCTCCGCCGGCGGCTGGCCGGTGGCCTTGTTGCGCAAGGACTTCCTCATCGAGCCGGTTCAACTGTACGAAAGCCGCGCACTTGGAGCGGACGCGGTGCTGTTGATCGTCGCAGCCCTGGAGGGCGGCGCGCTTCCCCACCTCCATGCGCTGGCCCTGGAACTCGGCCTTATCCCCCTGGTCGAGGTGCACGCCGGCGCCGAATTCGAGCGCGCCCTGCGGTTGCCCGAACTCCGCTGGCTGGGTGTGAACAACCGGAACCTGGCCACCTTCGAGGTCCGGCCGCAAACCTGCCTGGAGCTGGGCCCGGAGATACCGCCCGGGATCGGATCGGTCGCCGAATCGGGAATTTTCCACGCGGCGGACGCACAGGCGGCGGGGAAAGCCGGCTACGATGCGATCCTGGTCGGCGAGGCGCTGGTGACGGCCGACGACCCGGCCGGGAAGGCGCGCGAGCTGTCCTTCACCCCCGCCGCTTCCCCCCGGCCGGCGAAACCCAGGGGAAGGAAACGGGGAAAGCCGGAGGGCAAATGATCGCCAAAATCTGCGGCATCACCCGCCTTGACGACGCCCGGATGGCCGCCGAGCTGGGCGCGGACTACCTCGGGTTCAATTTCCACCCGCCCAGCCCGCGCTGCATCGCCGAGGCGGATTGCGAAAAGATCGTCGCCGCCCTGCACCGGCGCGGCCCGCGCCCCGCGTGCGCGGGTGTTTTCGTCAACCTCCCGCCGGCGGAAGTCGAACGCATCGTCAGGCGATGCGGGCTCGATGCCGTCCAACTTTCGGGAGACGAAACGCTCTCCGATCTGGCCGCCTTAAAAGCGGCCGGGATTCCGGCCTTCAAGGCGGTGCGCGCAGGCATCGAAGAAGACGCGTTGCGGTCCTTCGCCGGCATTCCGGCGGATCCGCCGACGCTGCTGCTCGACGCTTCTTCGCCCGGGCTCTACGGCGGGACCGGGAAGACCGCGGATTGGGATTGGGCGCGGTCGGTGGCCGTACGCCATCCGGTGTTCCTGGCCGGCGGCCTTACGCCGGAGAACGCCGCCGACGCGATCCGCGCGGTCCGTCCATGGGGGGTCGACACCGCTTC
>JBJYXS010000191.1:5722-7218 GCA_046260075.1 Anaerolineales bacterium
GGAAAGATCATCGGATCGGTGCGGGCGGAGTTGCACGACGGGACCTGCCGCATCGGCCGGCTGATCGTCCATCCCGATTTCCAGAACCGCGGCATCGGCGGACGGCTGCTCCGCGCGGTGGAGGATCTCTTCCCGGAAGCGGAGCGCTGCGAATTGTTCACCGGCGACCGCAGCACGCGGAATCTGCACCTCTACCGAAAGTGCGGCTACCGGGAGGTGCGCCGTGAAAAGCTGGACGAGCGGATCACATTGGTGTACCTGGAGAAGAAGAAAGCGTCGGCTATGAAGAAGGCGGCGGCCACGGAGGAGCACGGAGGAACGCGGAGAAAGGCAAAATAAAAAAGAGAAGGGGGGAGAAATGACAAAGCTGCTGTATAAGGAGGAGACGTTTGCGGTTCTCGGCGCGGCGATCGAGGTGCACCGCGAGTTGGGCTCCGGCTTCCGAGAAGGCGTGTACCAGGAAGCGATGGAGATGGAATTGGCAAGCCGCGCGATTCCCTACGAACCGCAGAGGGACCTGACGATTTCCTATAAAGGCCGGTTGCTGCAAAGAGTCGACAAGCCGGATATTGTGTGTTTCGGAAAATTCATCGTGGAGTTGAAAGCGCTGGACCGTCTGTCGGGCAAGGAAGAAGCTCAGATCTTGCACTATCTGAAAGCATCCGGCATGCGGATCGGGTTGTTGATCAACTTCGGAAGTCCTGGAAGATTGGAACGGAAGAGACGAATACTATGAATCCATGAAGGCCGTTGAGAACCACGGATTTCTGGAATTTTCCGTGCGCCTCTGTGCCTTCCTTGGATGGACAGGTGAATAATATGGCATCACTCCCCACAAAATTCGGCCCCTACGGCGGGCAATTCGTTCCGGAGACGCTCATGCCGGCGCTCGAACAGCTCGAGGCGGAATTCGAACGGGCGCGCGCCGACCGCGCGTTTCAAAACCGGCTCAGCGGCCTGCTGGTCGACTACGCCGGACGGCCCACCCCGATCACCTTCGCCGCCCGGCTCAGCGAGCATCTGGGCGGGGCGAAGATCTACCTCAAGCGCGAGGACCTGGCCCACACCGGCGCGCACAAGATCAACAACGCGCTCGGCCAGGCGCTCCTGGCCGAGCGGATCGGCAAGCGCCGGATCGTCGCCGAAACCGGCGCCGGACAGCACGGGGTGGCCTCGGCCACGGTCTCCGCGCTGCTCGGGATGGAGTGCGTCGTCTACATGGGTGAAGTCGATATGGCCCGCCAGCAGCCGAACGTGTTCCGGATGCAGCTGCTGGGGGCGGAGGTGCGGCCGGTGGCCAGCGGCAGCCGGACGCTCAAAGACGCCATCAACGAGGCGATCCGCGACTGGGTGACCAACGTCGAAGGCACGCATTACCTGCTCGGCTCGGCGCTCGGCCCGCACCCCTACCCGACGATCGTGCGCGAGTTCCAGAGCGTCATCGGCCGCGAAGCCCGCACCCAGCTGCTGGCCAAAACCGGCCGGGTGCCGGACGC
>JBJYXS010000192.1:0-1741 GCA_046260075.1 Anaerolineales bacterium
GCGCACGGCCGATCAATTGCCCGGACGCACGCCGTTCGACCGCATCGCCGCCCGGACATACCGCCGCTACCAGGAATTGCTGGCGGCCAGCCGGGCCGCCGATTTCGACGACCTGCTGCTCCTCACGGTGCGCCTTTTCCGGGAGCACCCCGATATCCTCGCCCGGTACCAGGACCGCTACCGCCACATTCTGGTGGATGAATTCCAGGATACCAACGAGGTCCAATATACCCTGGTGCGGCTGCTGGCGGCCAAACGGAGGAATTTGTTTGTTGTCGGCGACGCGGATCAATCGATCTATCGCTGGCGGGGAGCGGATTACCGGAACGTAAAACGGTTCCGGGAGGATTTTTCCGACGCGCGCACCTTCCTCTTGGAGGAAAATTACCGCTCGGTCCAAAACATCCTCGACGCGGCGATGGGCGTTATCCGCGTCAACCGCGGGCGGACGGACAAGAATCTCTTTACCCGCCGGGGGCCGGGCGCCAAGCTCATGCTGCGCGAAGCCTACGACGAACATGACGAGGCGCGGTTCGTGGTGGATACCATCGCCGAGCTCTCATCCCGGCCGCCGGAGGACGGCGGGCGCGCGGTGCGCCCCGGCGATTGCGCGGTGATGTACCGCACCAATGCGCAATCCCGCGCCCTGGAGGAGGAATTTATCCGCGCCAATTTGCCTTATCGGCTGGTCGGCGCGCAACGGTTCTACGGACGGCGTGAGGTGAAGGACGCCCTGGCATATTTGCGGTTGGTTCACAACACAGCCGACGCGGTCAGCCTTTCACGGGTGATCAATACCCCGACACGCGGGATCGGCGAGAAGGCCTATGCCGCGCTGCAGGAGGCTGCGGCGCAGGAACGGATGGCGCCCGGGCGGCTCCTGCTGGATCTGGCCGATCCGGAACATACCGCCCGGCTATCCGCTCTCTTTCCGCCGCGGGCCGCTCCCGCCTTCCTCGCTTTCGGAAGGATGCTGGCCGCTTGGCGGACCGAGGCGGAGACGAAGTCCGTGCCGGAACTCCTGCGCCGGATTCTGGCGGATGTGAAGTACCGGGAATACCTACAGACCGGATCGGAGGAGGGCGACGATCGCTGGGAGAACGTCGAGGAACTCACGGCGGTAACCGAGGAGTTCGAGGAGATCCCGCTCGACCGGTTTTTGGAGGAAATCGCACTCGTTTCCGATCAGGACACGCTGGCCGAACAACAGGATGCGCCCGTCCTCCTGACGCTGCATGCCGCCAAGGGGCTGGAGTTTCCGGTGGTGTTCATCGTCGGGCTCGACGACGGGTTGCTCCCGCATGTCCGTTCCATGGACGATCCGGAGGCGATGGCCGAGGAGCGGCGGCTGCTGTATGTGGGCATCACGCGCGCAAAGGACCAACTGTTCCTTCTCCGGGCATTCCGGCGCTCGGCCGGCGCAGGCGGCGGGTTAATGGATGAATCGCGTTTCCTGTGCGATATTCCGGAGGAAGTATTCGGCGCCGAGGAATCCGCCGGAAGAACCTTTCCCTTCCGCAGGCCGCTGGATTCCGCGGTCCGCGAAGGAGCGGCGGCGGCCGATTCGAGGGAGCCCCGTTATCGGAGCGGCATGCGCGTCCGCCATAAGCGCTTCGGAGAAGGGCTGATCCTCGATGATCAGATTCACGGCTCCGACGAGGTGCTTACCGTGGAATTTGAGACGGCGGGGCTAAAGCGTCTGGATGCGGACGCCGCGCCGCTGGAGGTGCTGACCTAACCC
>JBJYXS010000192.1:1841-3423 GCA_046260075.1 Anaerolineales bacterium
TATGAACATTCTGGTCACCGGCGGGGCGGGATACATCGGCTCGGCATGCGCGCAAATGCTGCTGGAGGCGGGGCACCGCGTAACGGTGCTCGATGCGCTGATCACCGGCCATCGGGCGGCCGTCCCCGAAGCGGCGCACTTCATCGAGGCCAACCTGGCCGACCGGGATGCGGTCCGGCGCACGCTCGCGGAGGAGAACATCGAAGCGGTGATGCATTTCGCCGCCTTCATCGAGGCCGGCGAGTCGATGCGCGATCCGGGGAAATACATGGAAAACAACGTCTCCTGTTCGATCACGCTGCTGGAGGAAATTCAGCGCGCCGGAATCGAACGGTTCGTCTTCTCTTCCTCCGCGGCGGTGTACGCCTCGAGCGACCAACCGCTTTCGGAAGAATCGCCGATCCGCCCCAGCAACGTATACGGGCAGACGAAGCTGATGGTCGAACAGACGCTCGAGTGGTATCACTTGGTCCACGGGTTGCGTTACGCCGCGCTGCGCTATTTCAACGCCGCCGGCGCATCGGCGGAGCGGGGCGAGGACCATCCGAAGGAGAGTCACCTCATCCCGCTCGTGCTGCGAGTCCCGTTGGGCAGGCTTCCTGTGGCGAAGATCTTCGGCGACGATTACCCGACTCCCGACGGGACGGCGATCCGCGATTATATTCACATTACGGACCTGATCTCGGCCCACTTGCTGGCGTTGGATGCGCTGGAGGAGAAACCGCGGCTGGTGTGCAACCTCGGCAACGGGGCGGGATATTCGGTCAAACAGGTGATCGAGGTGGCGCGCGAGGTCACCGGGCATCCGATCCCGGCCGAGGTGACGCCGCGGCGCCCGGGAGACGCCGCCCGCTTGGTCGCCTCCCCGGAAAAAATCCGCCGCGAGCTGGGTTGGGCTCCGCGCATTCCGGCGTTGCGCGACATCATCGCCAGCGCGTGGGAATGGCACCGCGCCCATCCGCGGGGATACGATGACCGTTGATATAATCCGATGCGGCATCCGACGGCGCGCCCTGTCCAACCGCAAAGGGAAAGCGTAAGCCGGTTCCGCACCGGCCCGCGTTCCAAACGGCAACGAGGATGCCGCGGGCGGCCGGAACGGGGCTTGCCGTGACGCGCATCGGGTCATTCCGCAATCCGCGCAGGAAATCCACGCAGCCGAAGGCGGTCTTGTGACGAGACCAAAAAAGCGAAGCGCCCGAAAAAAAACCTCCCGATCCCTGCTCTCGATTCCCATCCCGGCGGTTTCGTCGGATCAGCGGCTCGACATCCTCGGCGTCTTGCTGATCGGATTGGCGTTGCTGACGGCCGTTTTTCTTTTTAAAGCCGAGGGCGAATCGCTTCCGTATCTTTGGATCCTCCTCCTGCGCCGTCTGTTCGGGGTCGGGGCTTATGCGATGCCGCTGGTCATCGCCGCGCCGGGGATGTACATGATTCTGCGGCGTTTCCGCGCCTCGCTGCCCGCGCCCACGCCGGACCGGCTGGCGGGAATCGGCCTGCTGTTCCTCGGGGCGCTGGTCTTGGCCCACCTGTTCACCTATCCCACGCGCGATACGATTTTCCAGACGGCCTGGGACGGCGG
>JBJYXS010000193.1:0-4088 GCA_046260075.1 Anaerolineales bacterium
CGAAGACACCATCATCACCAATGTGCCGGTCGCCATCGACGTACAGGATCTGGACGGGCTTCCTGAAGCTCTTCTATGGGTTCATGCGTATAACGGCGGCACATATGCCGAACACTCCATCCGGACCGACGCCTCGGGCGTGGCGTTGTTGACCCTTCCCGATGGGGATTATCGCTTCGCCGTGGATAAAATGGGAACCTACTTCTGGAGCAATACCGTCAACCACTGCACGGTACCCGGCTGCCGCAATGCAACCATCGAAACGGACGTTTCGGTCACCGTCGATGTAAAGGACTACTACGGCGTTCCCGAAGTCGGATACAGCGTTCAGGCGTATCAAGGCACAACCTTCGTCGGAATCTCCGAGGTGACCGATATATCCGGGCGGGCGGTCTTGTTGATGCCAGAGGGCAGCTACCGCTTCCGCGTCACCAAGAACGGCACGCCCTTCTGGAGCACCGCGGGAGACGAATGCACCATTCCCGGTTGCACCAGCGCCGAAATCACCACCCAAGTCCCTGTCTCCCTTACCGTCGAGACCGTCGACGGATCTCCGGAACCCGACCTGACCATCTACGCCTACACCGGCACCAGCTACACCGGTTTCTCGGGCGTCACCGACGGGTTCGGCCATACCAACCTGACGCTCCCGTACGGCAATTACCACTTCCTGGTGGAAAAGGACGGCACCCAATACTGGAGCAACACTAGCAACCATTGCCAGGTACCGGGCTGCACGTCGGCCAGCATCCGGACCGGCGGGGCGAAGTACGTCTCGGCCGGAATCGGGCGGACGACGTGCGCCATAACGGAAGCCGGCGCCCTGAAATGCTGGGGGCTGAACGGCGGGAAAGTGGGCGACGATACCACCGACGACCGCCATGTTCCCACCGATGTGGTCGGCCTGTCGACATTATCTGTGCAGGCGGTCTCCTCGGGAACCACGACGGTTTGCGCGCTGACTCCAAGCGGCGGCGTGAAATGTTGGGGCGATAACGAATTCGGCGGCGTGGGAGACGGCACTACCGATGACCGGCTCGTTCCCGTGGACGTCGTCGGCCTGTCGAGCGGCGTCACACAAATCGCCACCGGAAACGGCTTTGCCTGCGCTCTGGTCGGCGGCGGCGTGAAGTGCTGGGGCCTGAACAGCGGAGGGCAATTGGGCGACAGCACCTGCAGCGCGCAAAGCGAAACCCCCGTCGACGTCTACGGCCTGACCGGCGGCGTGACGGCCATCGCGGCGGGCGATGATCACGCCTGCGCGATCCTTTCCGACGGATCCATCAAATGCTGGGGGCAGAACGCCTCCGGCCAGCTGGGCACCGGCGACTACAACCCCAGTTGCGAACCCGTCGACGTGGTCGGGCTGGGAACGACCGCGGCTTCCCTCTCCTTGGGATCCGGCTACTCGTGCGCCGTGACGACCGGCGGCGGGGCGAAGTGCTGGGGAGTCAACGGCAGCGGCCAACTCGGCAACGGGACCTACGACACCGGCCCGTCGCCCACCGACGTGGTCGGATTGACCAGCGGCGTGTCCGCCATTGACGCCGGGGAAGGCAACACCTGCGCCGTCACCACCACGGGCGCGCTGAAATGCTGGGGCGATAACACGTACTCCCAGTTGCAGGACGGGATCGGCGGCGACAGCAATGTGCCGGTCGACCGGCTGGAATATCCCAGCGGCGTGTACCGCATGTCCGTTGGGACATACGCGGTATGCATCATCACGAACGGTCGCCAGCTGGCTTGCTGGGGCCAGAACACCAACGGGGAAGTGGGCAACGACACCACCGCGCCGGTCCTGTATCCGTTCAATCTGTTCTTGTAGCATCCGTAAAGGATTACGCTGCGCAACGGCAAGCCCCCGGAAAAACCGGGGGCTTGTGTTTTGCGTTCCTCTTGGTTATAAAGCAGCGCGAGGACAATATGCCGGATCCCGCCATCCACGACAACCGGTTGCCGGATTTTCTTTACGCCCTCCCCGCCGCGGTGACCGTCTGCGACGCCGATGGCGTAATCACCTACATGAACCCCGCCGCGGAGCAATTGCTCGCCAAGGACGGCGGCCGGGCGCTGATCGGATCGAACCTGTTCGACTGCCACCCTCCTGGGGCGCAGGAAAAAATCCGCGCCATCATGCGGGAACGGAAAAGCAATACCTACACGGTGGAAAAAAACGGGCGCAAGCGGCTGATCCACCAATCGCCCCTGCTGCGCGGCGGCGAACTCGCGGGCCTGATGGAAATTTCCTTCGATATCCCCGGCGACCTTCCGCATTTCGTGCGCGGATAAAAACAGGTCCCGGCGCAGGCCGGGGCTTTTCGTTTTTCGGTTGTTGCGGAGTTCCGACGACAGCGGCCGGGCGATGCATGTATCGATTCGCGGCGTTTCCGCGTATATGAAATGTATGCCCCGGCGAATCCGGGAGTCCGTTGCCGTTCCTTCACCCGACGGCATCCGCGACACCGGATGCGCGGCCCCAAGGTTTGCTCCCGGCCACCGGTCATGCTACACTTTGCCATCAACGAGAGGTTACTATGAACGCATTGCGGATCATCGGATACATTGCCGCGGCCATCCTGATTTTCTTCGGCGTGCTGTTCATCTGGGGCGCGTTCGCCGAGCCGCCCAATCCGGGATGGATCCCGGTGGGCGTAATCAGTGTGGGAATCGGACTCGGGCTGATCGTGCTCGCCTCGTGGAAAAGAGGCGGCGGCCCGGAGGAGCAGACCATCACCTACAAGGTCGATCTCCCCGCCAACGTCAATCTGGATTCCCTGAAATGCAAATCCTGCGGCGGGGCTCTGACCGTGGACAACATCAAAATGGTGGCGGGGGCTCCGGTGGTCGCCTGCCCCTACTGCCATACGTCCTATCAGCTGACCGAAGAACCCAAGTGGTGATCCCGGGCCGGGATCACCGGATCGCCGAGCGAGCCCGATTTCCTCACCCGGGATCCAGGCCGGAGGGTAATCCATGAAAACCAAGCGCCTGATCGTCCTCCTTCTGCTTGCCGGAGCCGTGTCGGCCCGTCCGTCGCCGGCGTCGGCTCAGTCTTATTCCTTCTCGCTGCCGCGCGAGGACGTCCACGTGTATTGGAACACCGACGGCACCCTGTCGATCGATTACGCCTTCGTGTTCCAGAACGACCCGGGAGCCGCCGCCATCGATTACGTGGACGTCGGAGTTCCCAACGACAATTACTCCATCAACATGGTGTCGGCTGACGTCGACGGGCGGATCATCGGCGCCATCTCATCCTCCCCATACGTCGATCCGGGCGTCGCGCTGGCATTGGGCGGGGCGAGCATCCGCGGCGGCACGTCCGCCACCGTGCACGTTCATATCGGAAGAGTAAGCGGCGTGCTGTACCCCGACAGCGAGGATTCGGATTACGCCAGCGCGGTGTTCTCGCCGACCTGGTTCGATTCGTCCATGGTGCACGGGGCGACCGATCTGTCGGTGACTTTCCACCTGCCCCCCGGCGTCGGCCCGGACGACCCGAAGTACCACCGTCCCTCCACCAATTGGCCGGGCGCGGACCAACCCGCCGCCGCCCTCGACTCCGAAGAACGGGTGACCTACACCTGGCGCAGCCTGGACGCCAACGGGTATTCCCAATACACATTCGGCGCATCCTTCCCCGCCCACGTGGTGCCGGCGGATGCGATCGTCCATCTCTCGATCATCGAACAATTCTTCCAGACCATCGCCCCGATCATGGAAGTGGCGACACCCTGCTGCTGCATCGGCGGAATCATCTCCCTCGTGATAGTCCTTGCGATGCTCGGCGCCTGGTCGGAAAATCAGCGCAAGAAGAAATATCTGCCGCCCAAGATCTCCATCGAAGGGCACGGCATCAAGCGCGGGCTGACCGCCGTCGAAGCCGCCTTGCTGATGGAACAGCCGCTCGACCGGGTGATGACGATGATTCTGTTCGGCGTGGTGAAGAAGAACGCCGCCACGGTCGTCAACCGCGATCCCCTGCGGCTGGAGGTCGCCCAGCCCGCCCCCGAGGGATTGCATCCCTACGAGCAGGAATTCCTCAAAGCCTTCCAATCCGAAAACCTCGTCGCCCGGCGCAAGGC
>JBJYXS010000194.1:0-4969 GCA_046260075.1 Anaerolineales bacterium
CTGCAGCACGGTCTGCGGTTGGGCGATGTCGGCGGGAATTGGATCGAGATCGCCAAGGCGGAAGAAATAATAATTTACGACGCCAAGGATTTGGATTTTCAAGCAGGAGGAGAGACCTGATGCCGAAACGGATCGCCATCGTGTGGTGCAGCCTCGTCCTATTCCTCCTGTCCTGCCTGTCTGCCGGTGCGACATCGCTTGGCGATGCTCCCGCCGGAAGCCCTTCTTCCGGTACGACTGTAGAACCCTCTTCAACCGCAACCGGAACGCCGACGGTAACGGCGACCGCCACGCCGACATCCATCGACACCCCGACCGCTACTTCCACGATCCCCCCCACCCCGCTTCCGATGCCGCGGCTGCGCGCAACATACGTCAGCATGGAGGGAATTTGGTTCGTCGAACCTCCAGCCCCGCCGGTATTGCTTTGTCCAGAGGAACTTCCCGATCGGATGATGATTTCGGACGACGGAACGATCATTGTCTATTCATACGAGGATCCTTCGGGTTTTGCCTTTGCGGCAGGAGAAATCTTTGTCGAGAGCGGTATCAAGCGGGAACTTTTTTCAGAGAAACGGATTATCTCCTCGAATAAGGAGGCTACCGGCATCCGCATGGTTTGGATACCGGGATCTCACCGCATGCTATTAACCACGTCCTATTGGGATGCCTCGGCGGGAATGGTTTCCGAAAATGACCTCTTTGTTTTAAACTTGGATACGCAGGGAGTATTGCGTATTTTCCCGTCGGGGAAAGGCGGACTCCCGACGCCTTCCCCGGATGGAAGAAGAATGACAATCGCAAGGTTTCGATCGCTCACCCTGGCTTCTATCGAGGGAAATGTCCTTTTTCCGGATTTGTTCCCCTCCGATGCTGGAAATGCAATGGATAACTCTTTTCCGAAGGTCATTTGGGTATCGGATTCTACGCGATTTGGGATAATGCCAGGGAGACTCTTGCCTTATTATACGGATTCGACTGCCGCATTCTGGGCGGTGGATGCCGCGACCGGCGATATTTCGGCTCTTGGTAGTATCGACCATTTTACGGAAGGCGGACTTTCACCAACGCTGGAATATGTCGGGCACACCCGTCCAGGAAAAAACTCTCATTTTCCCGAGGACGTTACGCTCTCGAGAGTCGATGGCTCGTCCTCTGTGCTTCTCTTTCGTGGGATTTCGCAATTTCTCTCCTTTTCTCCGGACGGCCTTCATTTTTTCTATAGAGTGGGCTGTCAGCCGGGAACATATTCCTACTGCCCTTCCGATGCTCCGCCTTTACAATTCTTCCTTGGTTCCCTGGATGGAAATTCTTTCCCCGTCATCCGTCCTGGAAAATGGATCAATAATTCTCAATTTGTATATAAACACGACGGCGGCAGCCTCCGCCTGGGCGATATCGGCGGAAATTGGACCGAGATCGCCAAAGCCGATTACATCCATTCCTTCGATGCGGTGGATTTGGATTTTCAGACAGGAGGAGAGTCGTGATGCCGAAACGAATCACCATCATGTGGTGCAGCCTCGTCCTATTCCTCCTGTCCTGCCTGTTCACCGGTGCAACGCCGTACGGCATTGTACCCGCCGGAAGCCCTTCCTCCGGCACAACTTTGGAACCCTCTTCAACCGTAACCGGAACGCCGACGGTGACAGTGACCCCCTCGCCGACCGCCACCGACACCCGGACCGCGACCGCCACCGCAAGCCCCACGCCGCTTCCGATGCCGAATCTGCGCTTGGCATTCTTTGCGGATGGCGGGTTATGGAGCGTAGAACCCCCATCCGAACCGATTCTGGCCTTATCCCACGACAGCGATCCCGTAAGGAATTATCATCCAAACACCATGATGCTCTCCGGCGATGGGGGACAGATCACATTTATCGGCTATGACTTGCTCTCGAGCATTGATACGGTGGATTTCCATGGAAGCAATGTCCGTACACTGCTCACCACCGAGCAAGTCAATCATCTCCTGCCGCCCCAGGAATGGATCGATCACCTGGGATTGTGGTTTGGGGATTGGATTCCCGGAACGCCCCGCATGCTGTTTTCATTGCGTGTTTGGGGCTTGCAGTCCGGCTGGTCCCCTTCCGACGATTTGTTCTGGTTGGACGTCGGAACCGGAGCGTTGATCCACTTGTTGGAGAACAATGAGGGAGGATATCCAACGGCATCACCCGACGGCGGCATGATCGCGTTGGCCAAATGCCGTTCCGTTTCGCTGGCCTCGATCAACGGTAAGATCCTCTATCCGGATATCGTCGAAACGGCATCCGAGTATTCCGGATGCACGACTCCGGATATCGTATGGGCGACGGATTCCTCCGGGTTCGGCATGCTTGTCCCTTCGAATGACAGCGTCATCTTCTACGCGATCGACGCGTCCACCGGAGACGCTTCGCCGCCAGTACTGTTGCCCCGGGATTTCAACGGTGTCCTTTCTCCGTCCTTGGATTGCGTTGCGGATTCCGTTCCGTTCGAAGAGCCTCCCCTCGGATTTCCCCGCCTGGTCCCCTTCGAAGAAACCGACTCGCTGAAGCATTTGGTGATGGGATCCGCTCAATTCCTTTCGTTCTCCCCCTAAGGGAAATACTATACGTTTTCCGGGAAAGGGTGTGGCGGCACCCCCACCCTGTATATCGGGGACCTAGATAAACGAATCGTTTCTATTTCCGCGATATCGGAACCGTGGATCATAAAATGGGTGAACAACCGGCAATTCGTATTCCGGATTTCCGATACGTTGCGGTTGGGGGATGTCGGCGGGAATTCTTCCGTGATCGCCGAGTTATCACAGATGTCGCCTTACTTCGACGCGCTGGATTTGGATTTTCCGTTATAGGGATCGCAACACGAATACCTCCTGTTATACCGGTATTCTCATCCCGGAAAGATGGTGTTTTGGGCATTCCGGCAGCCGTCGGTTTTGATACAATGGCGGCGAAAGGAACCCCCGCTATGCAAAAACGCACATCACTTGCCCTGTTGATCTGCCTGTGGCTGGCCGCCGTGTCATGCGAGATCACCATCCCCGGCGGCAGCGTGTCCACCCTCGTCTCCGAGGCCGAAGCGGTGGCTTCCAAGGTGGCCGAAGCGCAGACCCAGACCGCCGGATCGCACGGCGCCGCGCCGTCCGCCACCGAAACCGGCCCTTCGGGCGGCGGTCCGTCGGCGACGGATACCGAAACGCCCGTCCCCACACAGGCCCTCACCCCCACTCCGACCGTCACGGCGACGCCGTCACCGCCCCACCTGCGGGTGGCTTTCATTTCCGGCGGCAGCCCGTGGATGGTGGAACCGCCGGCAGCCGCCTTCCAGCTTTCCGCCTTCACCGGCGTGGATTCGGTCCACATCTCCGACGACGGGCAGCGCGTCGCCTACGTCCGCCACAACGATTACAGCTCCCCGGCCGAACTGCGGGTGGTGCATTCCGACGGCACCAACGATCACACCCTGCTCACTTCGGCACAAGTCGGCGGCCTGGAAACGCCGCCCGGCGGCGCGTTGTTCGTGGATCTCTTCCAAGTGAAGTGGATCCCCGGCACGCACGATCTGTTCATCAGCACCAAGGCGGATTTCGAAGGACCGGGGCTGGCGCGGTTCGACGACCTGTTCCGGTTGAATGCCGACACCGGCGCAATCACCACCATCCTCACCGCCGGCAACGCCGGCGAAGTCTGGCCGTCGCCCGACGCCGCCAAGATGGTCATCTCACGCGCGACAGCTATCTCGCTGGCCAATATCGACGGGACCGGGCGGATGTCCGACATCATCACCTTCCCCGCGATCATCACTTACAGCGAGTACCAATACTATCCGGAGCCCGTGTGGGCCCACGATTCCGCGTCCTTCGGCGTGATCATCGCCTCCGAGGACCCGTTCGCCCCTTCCCCGACCGGATCGATCTGGCTGGTGAACGCCGCCACCGGCGCGGCGACCCTGGCCTCCACCCTGAACGGCAACTTCTTCTTCCCCAAGGCCGTACTCTCGCCCACCCTGGACCATGTGGGATACGTCACCAACCCCGTCTCGCCGTCGGTGAACGAAAGCTACGTTTCCACCCTCGACGGCTCGTTCGGGTTGCACCTCGGCAGCGGCACGACCGGCGTGGATTCCTTTGCTCCCGACGGCCAGCACTTCGCCTACTACGTCGGCGCGCCCGTCACCAAGTACATCGGATCCCTGGGCGGCGGGACGATCCTGGTTCCCGGCGGCGCGATGCGGATCCGCTGGTTCAACGACACGGAGTTCGTGTACGCCGCGGGCACGGTGGCCTCCTGGACGCTGCGGCTCGGCAACGCCGGCGGCGCATCCAATGTCATCGCCAACCCCGTCGGCGACCGCACGACCTTCGACGTGGACGAATGACGGCTGCCGGGGCGATCGATTGTCCGCCGTCGATCGCCCCGACAGGAAAAAAGACAAGGATGTGAACAATGACCGACATGGAATCCGGCTTCCCCACCGATCCGGAGATGCTGCATTCCCGCATCCACGAAGAGTGGGAAGCCCTGGCCGCCGTCGTCTCCGCGCTCGACGAAGGGCAGATCAACCGCCGCGACGAGGGCGAGTGGTCGGTCAAGGACATCCTCGCCCACATCGCCGCCTGGGAGAAATTCCTGATCCTTAACCAGTTCCTCGGGGTATCCGCCGCCGAAGCCCTGTGCATGGAGCCGGACGTCGTTGAACGCGCCGACGACGACGAGATGAACGCCATCCTCTTCGAACGCAACCGCGAAAAACCCCTGGCCGAAGTCCAATCCGATTGGTTCGAGACCCATCGCTGGCTGATGTCGGAAGTGGCGAAAGTCGATCCGGATCGGCTGATGCAGCCAACGCGCTGCATCGGAAAAGAATCCCGCCCCCTGGCCCAATGGGTGGTCTACAATACCTACGAGCACTACGCGGACCACCGCCGGGCGATCGAAAGGCGCCGCATCGGCTGACGGCGGCCCTCAGCCGCCCGGCG
>JBJYXS010000194.1:5069-10351 GCA_046260075.1 Anaerolineales bacterium
ATGAAACCGGCCACATCCAGATTAAAAACGCTCCTTTTCCTTGCGGCCATCTTGGTCCTTGGAAACGCCTGCCTCATCGAAACGGCATCCAACACCACGCCGATGGTTATCGTGATATATGCCACCCCGCAGCCCGGGGATAATTCACAGCCGGTCTCGAACCCAACCGAAGAGATCAATGCGCCCCAACCGGATGCACCCGAACCGACCGAAGAGATCGCTCCGACCGCCGAGCCGCCCACCCCGACGGCAACTACCGCCCCTGTGACCATGACCGCCGGCCAATCGTTGAGTTGCGTCAAGGGACCGCATTGGATCCTTTACGAGTGGGTTGCCGGCATCGCCGAGGGAGAGACCGTCACCCTGTTGGCGCGTAACAATGCCTTTGGGGATACGTACTACTACGTCCGCAAAGCCGACGGGAAGGAATGCTGGGCGTACGGCGGCAGTTCCACAGTGAGCGGCGATCCCAACAGCCTGCCCGAGAAGGAAGCCCCGCCCCTGCCGGAGGTCACCTACGTAATTGAGAACAAGACCGGACTCGCTGTCTGCGATGTCTTGATCCGGGAGAAGGGTGCCGGCTCGTGGGGCGCCGACCGGCTCGGCGCCGGCACCATCCTGCCCGGGTCGTCGTTCAGCGTCGAACTGACCGCGGGCTTCTACGATGTGCTCATCAAAGACTGCCCCGCCGGCGCGACTCTGTACGAGGAGTACGGCCGTGCGATCGGTGCCGATGAGGGTTATCGCTACACGCCGGTCGATACCCAAGTGGAGTTCTACATCCAGAACAATCACGGCTTCGATATTTGCTGGTTTGCATTCAAGCCGGCAGGCGGCAACTGGATGGAATTGCGCACTGATGCGGACGGCCCCATCGCGAACGGGGAGAAAGCCTGGTTCACTCTCACGGTCGGATACTACGACGTTTCCATCGATCGCTGCCTCGGCGGAGTAAACGTCGATTTCGCCACAAATGTCTATTTCGGACCGAACTCGACGGGATGGACCACGCCATGAATTGCTGATCAGCGGACCGGGGTGAAAGAAACCAAAACATCGGTTTCGAACGGGAACTCCTGAACGCCAAACCAGCGACGGAAGTGATATCCTCCGTCGCTGGTTTGGGTTTTTAGCCTTCCATCCGGCACTATCCCGGGAAGCCGCCTTTTCCTTTTCCGCCGCCGCCCGGTCCGCCGCCGTTTCCGCGCCCCGGCCCGCTCATCAGCAAGTCGAATGCCTCCCGACTCAGATATTGCGGTGTGTAGGCGATGCCCGATTCCTGCTCATAGGCTTTGCTGTAGGCTTGCAGGTGCCGGATCGATCCTTGACGAAGATTTTCCAGCACCCGCAGCAGTCCGGGGGCTTCGACTTGGTCTTGCAGGCGTTCGATATCCAGGATGTCCATCTCCTCGATGGCGGCGCCGGCCTGCAGCGCCGCTGAGAGCGACTCTCCGCCCTGTTCGACGAAAGCCGCATAAAGATCCTGCACCGCGGCCGTCGCGAATTCACCGGCGCCGTATCCGGCCGTCGGATCGGCCACCCCGGCGCGATCCAGGACGCCGATTAAAGCATCCATATGGCTTTGTTCGCTTTCAGAGATGTTGCCGAACGCTTCGTATCCCCATTCCCGATACAGCGCGAGATACACGTCGCGGGCGAGCTTCTCCTCTTCCAGCAGGGAGACAACGCCCGGCACTTCTTCGACCGCCAACGGTGCGGCATCCATCCCGGATCCGACTTCCGCCGAACCCTTGCCCTTGTTCGAATCCATCCCGATTCCCGCCGACTCGCCGGACCTTCCGGACCGGGGTTCCGCGGAACCGGAGGATGCTTCGCCGCTTCGGTTCCCGGCGCCCTGACCCTGGGATCCGCCGCCGGACGCACCCGCAACGTGTTCCGTTTGGGCCGTTTTTTCCGTCTCCGGACGCGCGAGGATGTAGACGGTCCCCCCGACCAGCGAGACCGCCAGCAGCCCCACCGCTCCGTACATGACCAGTTTTCCCAACATGGTTTTCTCCTTTGCCCGCCGCCCGGGAGTAACCGGACGCGCGGGGGATTCGTTATGCTACTTGGCCGCTGCGTATCCGCGGGCGGGGCGCCGGAACAAACGGGAGAGGAATTGGCGCGTAGTGGTGACGATCCAGCGTCCATGCAGGATCAGGTGGATGGCGATACCGGCGATCATTACCAGCCCGGCCAGATCGTGCAGATCGCTCCACACGCCGCGTTCCAATCCGAGGAATTCGGTAGCGAATCCCGGATTGCGTCCGCCCTGATACCCGCCTTCACCAAGGAACAGAAACGCCACACCGGTGGCTCCCGTCAACAGGAACGCCAATCCGATCACGGCGTCCAGCAGATAATTCAGTATGTTCTTGTTCATGGATTGCTCCTTTTTGGCAGATTCCATTTTCCGAAGAATAGCGGAGAATATTAAATATTCGGTAAAGGGGAGATGAAGGGGCCGTGAAGGTTTTCCGGAAGTGAATTGACCATATCGGATATCGGAGTCGGAATTCGCCATCCGGAACCGGACATCACACAGGACGGTTTGCGGCGTCATCCGCCGGCGGTCCGCGATGATTGCGTTTTCCTTTTCCGTCGTCGTTGATGGGATGCGGATCTTGGGGAGCTCTCTTGCTTCCGCCGATGCAATGATCCGCTAGCGCGGTTCCTTCTCGGGGTGGAAGCCCGGCATGCGGTTCGCCCGGTGCCGGCTGCCGCGCAGCAGGAATTCCAACTGGCGGATCGCCCGCGCCGGGCAGTAGTTGAAGCACCGCATGCACTGGACGCACCCGTCACTCCAAACCGGCCGCCCGTCCGCCATGCGGATGCTGCCGGTGGGGCAGATCCGCGCGCACAATCCGCAACCGGTGCAGCGCGATCCGGTTTCGAAGAACCGCCATAATTGGTATGCCCCGCGCCGGTGATACGCGACGCGCATCATCACCGACCCGATAACGCCGAATTTGCGCAGGGAAACCGGCTTCAGCCGGGTCCGGCCCTCCAGGAAGTTGGTAACGAGTTCACCGGCCGATCGAACGCCCCGTGTGATGATCCGTTCGGCTTCCGCGGAATCCGGCGCAGAATGGAACGGCGTCCAGTTGTTCGGCATGTGCACCAGATCGCCGATCCGCACATCGTATCCGCGGTCTTTGAGGATGCGCGCACCGGTCTCGACCGCCCAGCCGCAATTATCCGGATCCCCTCCGGTCACCAAAAGCAGGGCCGGGATCGAACGATGCTCGGCGGGCAGTCCGCGCAGGTAGGCCGCGGCGTTGCGCGGGAGATCCAACGAATGGACCGGAAAGCAGAAACACGCGGATTCCGCGGACCGGTCGGGCGGCCGTCCGGCGCGGATGGACTCCGTATCGACGGCGTATCCCGCCGTGCGGAAGCTTTCCGCACACGCCGTGGCAATCCGCCAGGAATTACCCGTTCCGGAAAAATACCGGATGGAGGCCTTCATCGTATCTTTTCGGATGTCCGAACCATCCATTGCCGTTTCTATGTCCTATAAAGATTGTAGCCGCGATCGGCGATCGCGGCTACAAGTGTCCCCTTCGATTTCCGACAACAGCCGTGTGGCGCGCGGACCGAGGCTGTCCCCGCCAAACCCACGCGGGGATGACGGACCGCAAGGGTCCATACCTACATCGCTTCTTCCAACGCTTCCTTGGCCCGTTTGACGGTCTTGCCGCGTTCCTCGGTGTCAAGGATCTTCTTCCGGATCCGGCAGGCGTCGGGCGTCACTTCCAGCAATTCGTCATCGGCCAGGAATTCCAGGCATTCGTCGAGGCTCATCCGCCGCGGCGAGGCGAGCCGGATTTCGATGTCCTTGTTTGATGAACGCATATTGGTCAGGTGCTTCTTCTTGCACACATTCACCGGCAGGTCGCCGGCGCGCTGCTGCTCTCCCACGACCATCCCCTCATACACCGCCACTCCGGGTTCGACGAACAGGATGCCCCGTTCTTCCGCGTTCTTCAACCCGTAGGTGGTGGTGGCGCCGTTTTCCCAGGCCACGATCGAACCCGTCGACCGCGAGGGGACCGGGCCGGTCATCGGGCCGTACCCATGGAAAATCGTATGCATCACTCCGTTTCCGCGGGTGGCATTGAGGAACTGGTAGCGGAACCCCAGCAGGCCCCGCGTGGGCGCCAGATATTCCAGCAGCGTGCCGCCCTTGCGGTTGTCCTGCATGTTCATCATCTGTCCGCGCCGCGAGCCCAATAGCTCCACCACCGCCCCGACGGTTTCGGGGCTGGTCTCGATGTGGATCTCCTCGAACGGCTCGAGCATCGTCCCGTCTTCGGCCGTGTGGAAGATCACTTCCGGGCGCGATACCTGGAACTCGTACCCTTCCCGGCGCATCGTCTCGATCAGGATTCCCAAATGCAGTTCGCCCCGCCCCGAAACGACGAAGGTGTCGGCCGATTCGGTTTCCTCCACCCGCAGAGCGACGTTGTGGCGCAGCTCTTCGAACAACCGTTCGCGGATTTTGCGCGAAGTGCCCCACTTTCCTTCCCGTCCGGCGAAGGGCGAGGTGTTCACGCCGAAGTGCATCCGCACAGTGGGCTCTTCCACCTTAATGGTCGGCAGGGCGACGGGGTTCTGGGGGTCGGCCAGCGTTTCGCCGATGGCGATCCCCTCCAGTCCGGCGATCGCGACGATCTCGCCGGCCGCCGCCTCCTCCACCTCCACCCGTTCCAGCCCCTGGTGGACGTACAGGTAGCGCAATCGTTCGGGAAGGATCTCCCCGCCGGCCGTGATCCGGGCGGCGTCGCCGCCGGCCCGCATCCGGCCGGCGAAGATCCGGCCGACGGCGGTTATGCCGCGGTAATTATCGTAGCCGAGCGAGGCGACCAGCATCTGCAGCGGAGCATCCGGGTCCACCGACGGGGGCGGGATGTGCCGCAGGATGGCCTCGAACAGCGGCTGCAAATCCGGGCCGAGGTCGTGATCCAAACCGGCCTGGGCGGTGATGGCGTTGGTGTAAATGACGGGAAAATCCGCCTGTTCCTCGGTCGCACCCAATTCAATGAACAGGTCGAATGTCTTGTTCAGGGCCTCGTCCGGGTCCGCGCCGCGGCGGTCCATCTTGTTGATCACCACGATCGCCCGGTGTCCCAGCTCGAGGGCTTTTTTCAGGACGAAACGGGTTTGCGGCATCGGCCCCTCGGCGGCGTCCACCAGGAGCAGGATGCCGTCGACCATGTTCATCACCCGCTCCACCTCGCCGCCGAAATCGGCGTGGCCGGGCGTGTCGACGATGTTGATCT
>JBJYXS010000195.1:0-2047 GCA_046260075.1 Anaerolineales bacterium
GACGGCTTCCGTGATGGAAGCGCATTCCTTCAATGAGCCGTTGTGTGAAGCCGGAATTTCCCTCTCCAGGGCTGCGTCCCCGCAACGGTTATTTCCCCGATTCCTCCATGAAAGCCTTCAGGTTCCGCCCCTCTTCCTGCATATGCCAACGGCCGGATTCATAGATGTCCTTCATAGCCTGCGGCATCAGGAATTCCAGCAATTTTCCGGCGCGCACCGGGGTGACGGCCGTGAAGACCGACGCCGCGCCGTCGGATTGGATCCGCCATTCGAAGAACGGCGTCAGCAGGGAAACGGGGCCGGAAAGCGCAAACCCCACTTTCTGATATTCGACGACTTCGGTGACGGTTCCGGAATATTTCTTGATTTCCCCCATGGCATACTCTTCAGCGTAAAAAGTGGGTCCCAACGCCATGGGCCGGCCGCCCGTCCACTGAAACACGACGTGTTCGGCAGGATGCCAAGCGATATGGTCATCGTCCAGGTGCACGAAAAAATCCCGGATCTCCTCCGGGGAAGCCGTAATTTCCGTGGAATCCATCAGGCAGGGGTTCGCGAACACTTTACGGTTTGCCGCCAGGAAGACGGCCAGCAGTATAACGACGGCGGGAAGGATCAACCAGCGTGCTTTTTTCATCCGACGGACTTGCCTTGAAGGGGCCGGTGTACGGCGCATCGGCTCTCATCCACCGCATCCGCATACGGATCCGGCCGTGCAATCCGTATTCTACTCGAAAAAAGGGAACGGGGCGGCCCGTTTCGCACCGGCCAGCCGTTCCGCGGCGATGTTCATTGGCCTTTCGATTCTACGAATCGGATGCCTTGGAAGATCACCGGCCGAAAGGCTTTAGCGCCGTCCATGCCATTGGCCGCTATGCGGGAGAACGGTTTTCCCGTTCGGCCCGCCTTCCGCCGAACGCGTTGAGGATCCTTGTGCCCGGAATGGATCTTCCGCCGTGGAGCACTTCCCGGGGGATGACATACTCCTCGCCGGCCCGCACGGGTATGGGACGGCCGTCGATGATGACGGTGTATTCCCCCTCTACGACGAACAAGTATTCATCAAAGGCGTGGCGATGTTCGGCCGATTCTCCGCCGTCCGCACTCGTCCAGATGGTGATCTGACTGCCGTCTGCGCCGTCGAACACATAGCCGGCGATCCCCGGCGTGTATTGCGAGGCTGTGGATATTCGGTTGCCGGCCTTGCGCATGAATTCCGGAAACTCCTTCATCGGCCTATCCGTATGTACTCTCTTCGGCGGGCATCGGCCGCTGCGGACCGAAACCGAAATATCCGCTGCCGGTTGTCTCCCATCCCGGCGATGGATCGAACGGTTAATGCGGAAAACCGATTTCGGCGGCAAGATACACAATAAACAGGGCGCCAATGATGCTGGAGATATACACCAGAAGCGATTTCTCTTTGTATCTGCCGAGCGCCAGCGTTCCGGTAACGCAGGCCGCCACGCCGGCGGCCATTCCGGCCAGCATGGTAAGCGCCAGGGCCGGACGGGCCACAATATCCTCCGGAATGGTGCCGCCCGCCGGAACGGATTCATATACTGTGTCTGCAAAAGACGAGCCGAGGGTGAACAGCAACGGCATGGCGATAATAAGGACGACCGACCACCTTCCCAATGCCGTATTCGGTAAAATACTCCGGGATCGCCCTTTCATCAGCAACTCCTTTCGCACACTTCCACGGTTGCTTTCGAACCATTTCCCGATCATAACCCATCCCGGAAAGATATGTCCGATCCAGGCGCTGGAAATGCCGGCCACGGCTCCGCGTGCTTCATGCGGACGGAGGGGATAGCGATTTTCCACTATCCCCTCCACGGATCCATCGGCAGGACGTGCGATGTCCGATCGTTGGCCGCAATCCTTCTTCAGCGCCCCAAGAGGAAGGATTCCTTTCCAGAACGGGGCCGGCTTTCCGTTTTCCGCCGTCCTCCGGCAACTTACCGCATCAGGACGCGGGAAACGGGGTCATATCGGCGCAATTTTCGTACATCCCGCTCTCATCCGGCCAAGTATGCAATTCCGC
>JBJYXS010000196.1:0-1529 GCA_046260075.1 Anaerolineales bacterium
GCCGGTTTCATCGAGAGCAGGTCGGTCCGGAGGTAGCGGACGGCGGGATGGGCATAGTGCCGGTAGGTCTCGGTCAGGTCGATGCTGGTGACGCGAAAGCCGCGCAGGGCCGCTTCGAAGGCCAGGTTGCTTTCGCCGGTGCCGAAATCCAACGCCCGGCCCGGGCCGGACGGCATATTCGCGCTCACCCAGGTCCACTCGATATCGCGGTCGCCTTCCAGGTTCGGTATGAGCACGGCGGGGGATTCGGCCGCTGCCGGCGGCTTACGGAACGAATCGCGGACCTTCCGCAACAGCCGGTACAGGCCTTCCGGCAGGGGGATCGGGATGGTGAGTCGGGCTGTCGGCAAGGGGAAAACCTCTTTGATGCGGCTGGGATCATCCGGTAGAATCCGGATCGGGAAGAACGCGTACTATACCACGGTTGACCGGGCGTTTTTTCGTTTCCGTTATTTGGGGAGGAAGAGAGCATGTCGAAAGGTTTTCTTCGCTGGATCCGCCTACCGGTATATATCCTGCTGATGGTCCTTCTGCCGGCGGCGGTATTCTTCTGGTTCCCGGGCAGCGTTCCGTATTCCGTTACCGAGACCTACATTTTCACCTCCGGCGGCCAAGCGGGGCGGAAGGTGTTCCTGGAGGTCATGCTTCCCCACAGCGGTTCGTATCAGGAAGTGGGGAAGATCACCGTCGACTGGAACGGAACGGCGGAACGGATCGGCGCTGACGGAGCGGAGTTCGACATCCTCCGCCTGGCGGGTGAGACCGGAAGCGATGGAACAGCGCGGGCGGTCCTTTCCTATGCGGTGGAGGTCGCGCAGGGAGAAGTCGCATGGGACGCACCCGTCTCCGAGCGGGATCTCGACCCCCAGCCCGGAATCGAATCCGATTCGCCCGAGATTGCCGGGCAGGCGGAGCTGTTGAAGGGAGACACACAGCGGGATACCGCCCGGAGCATCTTTTCCTTCGCGGCGGATTATCTTTCCTGGCCATCGGAGAGCCGTGAGGGCGGAGATATCTCGGCGCTGGATGCCTATCATAGCCGGATCGGCGCATGCGACGAGTTTGCGCACCTGACGGTCGCACTGGCCCGGGCGGCGGGCGTTCCGGCTCGGTCCGTTTCCGGATGGTTCCTGCCGGTTTGGTGGCCGCCGCTGTATGCGCAAACGTCGGTCTGGAATTCGCCGGCCGGCGCTCACGCCTGGGTGGAGATCCATGATGGTTCCCGATGGACCTTCGCCGATCCCAGCTGGGCTTCGCATTTTCCTTGGGATTCCCTGTGGTTCGGGCGGACGATCGGCGGGCATCTTTCGTACGGCGAGAGCGGAGAAGCGGCGGCGGCTTACGCGGAAATGGAAGCCCGGGGCGAGCAAAACGGCGCCCTCATCGGAGGACTGTCGGCTCCCTTGAAGTTCGTCGCCTCCGCCCGGGATAGGTCGGTCACGGTGGAACCGTCGTCGACGATCCGCAAGGGCTGGGACATGCACTGGATCGGCGCGGCGGTGGCCTACCTTGTGGTGCTGGTTTCCGCC
>JBJYXS010000197.1:0-2855 GCA_046260075.1 Anaerolineales bacterium
ATCCTTCGGCTGCACGCAATGCAGCCGAAGGATGACAGGGGTGTGCGATTTATCATTTTCGGAGGTGTGGAATGAATGGTAGGCGCGTGGTTGACTTTGCGGCAATCGGTTTGATGTTCTCGCTGGCGGGCTGCACGTTACCCGGACGGCCGGCGGATCCCATTCCCTTCGGGGAAGGACCGCCCGGACGATGGGAGCAGATCAACAGACTGTCCTTTTTTGATATTCCCGATGACAACCTGAAGGGCCGGATCGGCCCGGCGTACCGTCCGTACCTGGTGACCGTGGCCGGGTTTCACACCGAGCAATTCGGGCTCACGATCGGCCCGGACGACGACGTGCGCTACACCGTCGATGGCGGGGCAACATGGACGAAGGCCGAACACGATCTGCACTGCCGCTTCGGGATGGAAATCGTCGATGAAGAGGTCGCCTGGCATTGCGGAAACGGTGGAACGCGCCGTTCCGTGGACGGCGGACGGACCTGGACGACCGTGACGCAGTCGCCGTGCCCGAGCATGAGTTTTATCGATGAGACGACCGGCTGGGCCGCCTCACCGTTCGGCCTTCGGGCGACCGTCGACGGCGGGCAGACGTGGACGGATCCGGCTCCGCCCGTCGAGGAAGGCCGGCTGATCGCCGCGGTCCATCTGCACACGGAAGACGAGGGATACGTGTTGGACAGCCGGGGGGGATTGTATGCCACCGCCGACGGCGGCGAAACTTGGGAAAGGCGTTCCATGGCGCTGCCGGACGACGCGCGGCTGATCCCGGTGTACAGCGGGATGCGCGCGGTGCTGCGCTTCGTCGACGACCGGCACGGGATTGCGGTGTTCGCGCTGGAGGATATCAGTTACTGGTTCGCGGTCACCGCCGACGGCGGTCGAACCTGGCAGCGGGAGGAACTCGCCGAACTGCGCGGGCAGGCCTATTACTACATGTATCTTTCCCGGGACGGCTCCCTGCTGACCGTCACCAGCGACTACAACCTGGGCGAGAACGTCAGCCGGGTGTTCCGGTATATTGTGGAGTGACTTTGCCATTTCGTCATCCCGGCGCCGTCCAAACCCGTCACCCCCGTGTGTACTAGGCGGGGATCCGGTGTCTTTCGTCTTTGAAATGGAAAGACACTCGGCCCCCGATAGCAACCCTCGGGGGTGACGATCGATTTCCATCCCATCTTCTGTGTCGATCGAACGATTTATCATTTTCGGAGGTGTGGAATGAATGGTACGCGTTATGCCACTATTGCGGCAATCGGCTTGATGTTTTCCCTGGCGGGCTGCACGTTACCCGGAAGACCGGCGGATCCCATTCCCTTCGGGG
Organism: Anaerolineales bacterium; assembly: GCA_046260075.1. Taxonomy (GTDB): domain Bacteria; phylum Chloroflexota; class Anaerolineae; order Anaerolineales; family RBG-16-64-43; genus JAFGKK01. The sequence continues at coordinate 1,327 of JBJYXS010000197.1, forward strand.
AGGAGCCGCCCGGCCGATGGGAGCAGATCGCGGACTTCTCCTTTTACGATATTCCCGAAGAAAATCTGAAGGGCCAAATCGAGCCGGCCTACCGGATGTATATGGTGACGATGGCCGGTTTTCACACCGAGCGGTTCGGGATAACCATCGGTACGGACGACGATGCCCGCTACACCGAGGACGGCGGAAAGACGTGGACGATCGCCGGCCACGAACTGAGCACCCGCTTCGGAATGGAAATCGTCGATGAAAAGGTCGCTTGGCACTGCGGAAACGGCGGAACGCGCCGTTCCGTGGACGGCGGACGGACCTGGACGACCGTGACCCGCTCGCCGTGCCCGAGTATGAGCTTCCTCGACGAGCGGACCGGCTGGGCCGCATCGCCGAATCACCTCCGGGCGACGAACGACAGCGCGCAGACCTGGAAGGATTTATATCCCCCGCTCGAGGAAAGACGCCTGATCGCCGCTATCGCCCTGCGCACGGACCAAAAGGGTTACGTGCTGGACGACGGAGGGCATCTGTATGCCAGCGCCGACGGCGGGGGAACGTGGGATACCCGTTCGATGGGTTTGCCTGTGGGCGCGCTGATGGTCCCCGTGACGAGCGCGTCGCGCGCCGCTCTGCGCTTCGTCGATGACCGGCACGGCGTGGCGGTGTTTTCCCTAAAAGACCAAAGCGTCTGGTTCGCCGTCACCGCCGACGGCGGGCACACCTGGCAGCGCGAGGAGATCGTGGAGCTGTGCGGGAGGGCGATGTATTACAGCATATATCTTTCCCGGGACGGCTCCCTGCTGACCGTCACCAGCGACTACAACCTGGGCGAGAACGTCAGCCGGGTGTTCCGGTATGTGGCGGAGTGACGCTGTTCCATTTCGTCATCCCCGAGTGAACTAATCGGGGATCCAGTGTCTTTCGTCCTTGACACGGAAAGACGCTGGGCCCCCGACCCCCGGGGAGAACACCCGAGGGCAGGCAAACCCCCTCGGGGGTGACGGGAGTAAGGAAGAGAGCGCTGGATCCTTCGGCTGCACTACCCCGTCCCCTCGTTTCACTCGGGGTTGGAAAAAGCGTGCAGCCTCAGGATGACAGAGGGGGGAAGAGGGTGCTGGATCCTTCGGCTGCACTGCGTGCAGCCTCAGGATGACAGAGGAGGGAAGAGGGCGCTGGATCCTTCAGCCGCACAAACCGCGGCTTCAGGATGACAGGAGGGGCACCAGCAGCCTCAGGATGACAAAGGCCCTCCTTCCCATCGCGGGTATAATCCAGCGTAGCCATTGAGACGGGATGCAATCGGAACCGCACCGCGAGGGGAGGGGATGCTGCCTTGGAACAATTCGTAAATGCCTTTTTCTGGAATCCGGAGGACCGCCGGCTGCGGGCATTCTGGCGGATTTCCATCCAGGGGTTCGTCTGGCTGTGCCTGATATTTACGGCCACCCTGGCGATCGTCATTCCGGTGTGGATCGCGGCGGCCGCCGCCCAACCGGCCGGGGCGCCGGATGTGGCGCAGACGACCGACATGCTGC
>JBJYXS010000198.1:0-1905 GCA_046260075.1 Anaerolineales bacterium
CGGTGACGCCCAAGACCCAGGCCGACGCGGCCAAGATCTCTCCCACCCTCACGCGATTGTGCGAAGAGGACATGACCCTCTCCTGGCACAACGAACCCAGCACGCTGCAGACGATCCTGCAGGGGATGGGCGACCAGCACATCGACGTAGCCATCCGGCGGGCGGAGACGAAATTCCAGGTGGGGTTGAACATCGAACTGCCGAAGGTCCCCTATCGCGAGACGATCACCAACGAAAACAGCGCGATGTACCGCCACAAGAAACAGACCGGCGGCGCGGGGCAGTTCGGCGAAGTACATCTTCGGGTGGAGCCGCTGCCGGAAGAGGATTTCGAATTCGAAAACGAGGTGTTCGGAGGGGCGATTTCCTCCTCCTACATGTCGGCGATCGAAAAGGGCATCCGCAGCGTGATGCAGCGCGGCGCGGTGGCCGGCTACCCGATGGAAAAAATCAAGGTGGCGGTGTACGACGGCAAGGAACACCCGGTGGATTCCAAGCCGGTGGCATTCGAGATCGCCGGCCGCGAAGCGTTCAAGCTGGCGGTGAACGGGGCCAAGCCGGTGCTGCTCGAGCCGATCATGAACATCAAGGTGACCGTCCCGGAATCCAACATGGGCGACGTGCTGGGCGACCTTAACACGCGCCGTGCGCGGGTGCAGGGGATGGATACCGAACACGGCAAGAGCATCGTCACCGCCACCGTTCCCCTGGCCGAGATCCAGCGCTATACCACCGATCTGCGGTCGATCACCGGCGGGCGGGGCATCTTCACCATGGCCTTCGATCATTACGAAGTGGTTCCGCGCAACGTCGCCGAGCCGATCATCGCCGCGCACCAGAAGGCGGCGGGCGGGAAGAGCGAGGAAGAAGAATAGGCGCCGCCTTTTCGACACACCCGGCCTTCAAGCCCGCCTTCCCCTGGACGGAGAGCCGTCGATGCGGAGGAGGCGGGTTTTTTCCTATGCCGTGCCGGGCGGACGGCCGTCCTCCTCCCAGCTGAGGGCGCCGGAAGCGGAAAGCGGGCGGCGGTTGTGAAGGAAGATCGCCGGCCGGAAGGAATATCATGGACAAGAAAAAGCAGAACCTATTGACCGCCGCGCTGGCCGTATTGTGCGCATCCGGATGCAATCTGGGGATGCAGGAATCAAACGCCGAAAGAGCCACGCTGGAGGAGGCGGCCGTGCGCACCGCGGTGTTTCAAACGCAATTCGCCGAGGAGACGGCCGCCCGCCTCACCGCGGATGCGGCTCTCCCTTCGCGCACACCGACCCTGGCGCCCCCCACCGCCACGCCCACGCAGACTCTCTCGCCGACGCCGGGGAAGGTGACGGTCACCGTTTCGAAGGACACCAACTGCCGGGCTGGCCCCGGTACGCAATTCGACCTGATCGGGGTGTTGAAGGTCGGCGAAACGGCCGAGGCGGTCGGACGCAACGCTGACGGCACCTTCTGGGTGGTCATTCTGCCGTCCGTCCCTTCCACGAACTGCTGGTTGCTTTCGCAATGGGCGGCCGTCGATGGAGACGGGCAAGCCCTGCCGATCCTCGACTCGCCTCCGACGCCGACGTTTCACCCGCAGCCCGGCCTGAGCCTGACTTACCTGGGGGTCTCTACGTGCCTTCCGCAATATGCCTTGCGGGTCCGGATCCAGAACACCGGCAATATCGCCCTGGAATCGTTCCGCATGATCGTGGAAGACATCACCAAGGGAACCACGCTGACCCATACGGCGGATTTGTTCCGCTGGTACGACGGATGTTCGGTCGGCGGGGATGTCGATCCCCTGGAACCGGGGGATACGGTGGTCGTCAGCAACCGGAATCCCGGCCAGTTCACCTACAGCCCAAGCGGCCATTACGTGCACGTCGCCGTGCGGGTCTGCACCGAGGACGGCTTGGCGGGGAT
>JBJYXS010000199.1:0-8526 GCA_046260075.1 Anaerolineales bacterium
AGTCCTCCGGGAAGGCAGCCTGCTGCGACACACTCTCTATACATCCGGTGAGGTTGTGACCGGGATGGCTTTGGGTGTGGGATCCGCCGCCTTGCTGGGGTATTTGCTGAGCAAGTCGCATCTGGCGGAACGGATCCTATCCCCATATATCGTCGCAACCCAGGCCATCCCGGTGGTCGCCGTCGCGCCGCTGTTGTTCATCTGGTTGGGGGGCGGGTTCTTTTCCAAGGTGCTGATCTGCGCGCTGATCGTCTTCTTTCCCGTGCTGGTCAACACCGTTGTCGGATTGCGGTCCGTATCATCGAACCTTCGCGAATTAATGCTCTCGCTGGGGGCCACCCGGTGGCAAAGCGTCCGACTGCTCGAATTGCCGGCCGCGTTGCCGGTCCTGTTGGGCGGATTGAAAGTGGGAGCCACTCTTTCGGTGATCGGAGCGGTGGTGGGCGAATTCGTCGCTCCCGACCGCGGATTGGGGTTCCTGATCAGCGTGGCGCGGGGGCAGTACGATACCGCGCTGGTGTTCGTCGGGGTCTTCTCGCTGGTGGCGTTGGCGCTAGCGTTGTACGGTTTGGTTGCCTGGGCGGAGAGAAGATATCTCGCGTGGCGGGGGTGAGGCTCGCCACGCGCTCCACCGGACGCCCGATGGCTTTCCCGATCTCGGCGCAAGCCGGGAGGAGACGAGAAAAAACAAGGAGGAGAATTTCCATGAAACGGTTTCTCGTTTGGATGATCGGAATCGGATGGTTAACGGCTTGCACCGCGGCCGGCGGAACCGGTGAGGCATCCGCCATGACGACATCTCCACAGGAGCCTGAGAAGATCCGGCTGCCGATGGGGTACATCCCCAATGTCCAGTTTGCGCCTTTTTATGTAGCGGCCGAAAGGGGCTATTTCCGGGAAGAGGGAATCGACATCGCATTCGATTACAAATTCGAAACCGACGGGGTGGCGTTGGTCGGAGCCGGCGAACTGCCCTTTGCGATGGTTTCGGGCGAGCAGGTCCCGCTGGCGCGCGCGCAAGGCCTTCCGGTGGTGTACGCCATGGCCTGGTGGCACGGGTATCCGGTGGCGGTGGCGTCGTTGCCGGAATCCGGAATCGAAACGGTCGGTGATCTGCGCGGTAAAAGGGTCGGAATACCCGTCCTGGCCGGCGCATCCTACGTCGGGTTGCGCGCGCTGTTGGATTCGGCGGGAGTGGAGGAAGAAGAAATCATCCTCGACGTTGTCGGATACAACCAGGTTGAGGTGCTGGCCGCCGGGCGGGTGGATGCCGCCGTCGTGTACGCCAACAACGAACCGGTTCAGCTGACCGCACTGGGGTATCAGCCGGTCGTGATCCGGGTGGCGGATTTCGTCGATTTATCCTCCAATGGTTTGCTGACCAACGAGCAGATGATCGCCGAAAATCCGGACCGGGTGCGCGGGATGATCCGTGCCATCCTGCGCGGGGTGGATGACGTCATCGCCGACCCCGACGGGGCCTACGGCCTCTGCCGGCAGTACGTCGAGGGATTGGACGAGGACGATACCGTTCAGCAGGAAGTGCTGCGACAGACGATTGTCTTCTGGAAGACCGACACCCCGGGAAGGAGCAATCTGGATGCCTGGAAAAATATGGAATCGACGCTGCGCTCGATGGGATTGCTGACCGCGCCGATGGATATCACCCAGGCATTCACGAATGATTTCTTGCCGCGATGATCCGGACCGCTTCAACGATCCGATATGTGCGCCGGCCGAGATAGCGTGACAGCGTATCCATCCGCAAAGATCCGAACAGGAGCAAGGGATCGAAAATGAAACCGCCGATGCTGCAGGCAGAAGATCTCACCGCAGAATTCTCCGGCGTCGAAACCGAGCTTCGTGCGCTCGGCGGAGTGTCATTTTCGATCGCCGGCGGGGAATTCGTATGCGTGATCGGTCCTTCGGGCTGCGGGAAAAGCACCTTGCTTCGCCTGCTTGGCGGATTACTGCGCCCGACGGCGGGGCGGGTGCTGTTCGAAGGCGCCGAGTTGACAAGACCCTCGCCGCGGATCGGATTCGTCTTCCAACGGGCCAATCTCATGCCGTGGCGCACCGTCGAGCGCAACATCCTCCTGCCCTTGGAGCTTGACCGGACCCCGGAGGAAACCGCCCGCCGCACGGCCCGGGAGCTGATCCGACTTGTCGGGCTGACGGGTTTCGAACGCAGCCTGCCTCGGGAACTCTCGGGCGGGATGGCTCAACGGGTGGCTCTGGCGCGGGCCCTGGCCCATGATCCGGAAATCCTCCTGTTGGATGAACCGTTCGGGGCGCTGGATGCGATGACCCGGGACCGGATGGGGACCGAGATGATGCGGATCGCGAAAGACCGGCGCAAGACGGTGATCATGGTGACGCATTCGATTCGTGAGGCGATCCTTCTGGCGGACCGGGTGCTGGTGCTCACCTCACGCCCGGGCACATTGGGAATGGACTTCACCGTAAGCCTTCCGCGGCCGCGCCGGGAGGAGATGTCTTACACACCGGCCTTCGGCGTGATGGCGAAGCGGGTGCGGTCCGCCATCGAAGAGGCGGTATAATTTGAAATCCGTACGGATTTCATCCCGTTCCGGCCCATCACGCCGGGAAGTGATCCGGCCCCAGTAGCTCAATGGATAGAGCAGGGCACTCCTAAGGCCAAGGTTGGGGGTTCGATTCCCTCCTGGGGCACACTGCAGCGCCGGCGATCCGCCGGCGCATTGTTGACCGCAAAATGTACAAAAGACACAAAGAACGACCTTCCCCGAGGAAAAAAGGCATCCGCAACGATGAGGTGCCTTTTCTTGGCGTAGATTAGATCCTTTCCATATGTTTTTTTCATTTTCCGGTTATCAGAATAACTTTCACATATGGTCTGGGGGATCGGACCGGCACTCATAGCTGTGCTATACTGTCGACGGCGGGCATCGGAGGATCCATGAAACTGCTGGAAGAGCGAATACGTAACTCGGGCCGCAACCTCGGGAATGGAGTCCTCAAGGTGGATGGGTTTATCAACCATCAAGTGGATCCGATGCTGATGGATGCCTGCGGGAAGGAATTCGCGGCGCGGTTTACGAAGGTCGGCGCGACGAAGGTGCTGACCGCGGAGATATCCGGAATCGCACCGGCGCTGCTTACCGCGCTTGCGCTCCGCCTGCCGATCGTGTATGCGCGAAAAACCAAGCCGGTCACCATGCCGGACCAGGTGTTCCTCACCCTGGCGCCCTCTCACAACAAGGGGCGGACGATCGAGTTGATCGTATCTCCCGAGTTCCTGGTCGAAGGCGATAAGGTCCTGATCATCGATGATTTCCTTGCCACCGGACAGACCATCCTCGGGCTGGTACGGTTGGCGCAGGCGGCGGGAGCGGAAGTGGTCGGGATCGGCGCGCTGATCGAAAAAACCTTCGACGGCGGCCGCGACCTGCTCTCATCCGTCGGCGTGCCGATCGAGGCCTTGGCGGTGATCACCGACATGCAGGAAGGCGAGATTGTTTTTGCTTCATCCGGGAGCTGAACGGCTTCGAGGCGATCACCGCATCTGAAGCGGATTTTCCTTTTTCCCATACCATGCCCAGCCCGGCCCCTTTTCTCCCTGTATCCCATCCGTATGGGAGAAGCGGTTGATCTCCTTGGAGCCCCGTATGGATTCCGTCGTCATTCTGGATTTTGGATCGCAATATTCCCAGCTGATCGCCCGCCGGATCCGCGAAGCACAGGCCTATTCGGAATTGTTCCCCCACGATGCGCCGGAAAAGAGCGTCATGTCGCTGCATCCGAAGGCATTCATTCTTTCCGGCGGTCCCAACAGCGTCTACGATCCGGGAGCGCCCGGCCTTCCCGACTACGTCTTGAAAAGCGGATTACCCGTACTCGGCATCTGCTATGGAATGCACCTGATGGCCCGGGAACTCGGCGGCCGCGTGGCGGCGTCGGAGCAGCGGGAGTACGGCCGGGCCGAAGTCCGGCCGGTTTCCGATTCCGTCCTTTTGCCCAAGACGGCCTTCCAGGCCTGGATGAGCCACGGCGACCGGGTGGACCGGACGCCGCCCGGATTCCACCCGACCGCGGAATCCGGCAATTGCCCGGTGGCGGCGATGGAAGATCCGGCGCGTTCCCTCTTCGCCCTGCAATTTCATCCGGAAGTCAACCACACAGAACACGGAACAGAGATCCTGGCCGCCTTTCTGCACGCAGCGGGCGTGAAGTCCGAATGGACGCCCGGTTCGGTGGTCGAGGAATGCGTGGAGGGCATCCGCCGTCGGGTGGGCACGTCGGCCGTTGTCGCGGGCGTCAGCGGCGGAGTGGATTCAACCGTCGCGGCGGCCTTGGTCCACCGCGCGGTGGGCGATCAATTAACGTGCATCTTCGTCGACACCGGCATGCTGCGGGCCGGCGAGGGGGCGGCGGTGGCCGAGGCCTTCGGCAGGACGTTGGGCGCCCGGCTGATTGCAGTCAACGCCGCGGAAGAATTTCTCGGGGCGCTGGAAGGTGTGACCGATCCGGAGCGGAAGCGCAAGATCATCGGCGAAAAATTCATCCGCGTGTTTGAACGGGAAGCCGAGCGCGCAGCCGAAGACGAATCCGGCCGGGCCCGTTTCCTCGTCCAGGGGACGATCTATCCGGATGTGGTGGAAAGCCGTGCCGCGGAACGGGCGTCGGCCGATAAAATTAAAACCCATCACAACGTCGGCGGCCTTCCCGAGGATCTCGGATTCGAATTGGTGGAACCGTTGCGCTACCTTTTCAAGGACGAAGTCCGGAAGGTCGGAGCAGAACTCGGCCTGCCGGACGGGCTGGTATGGCGCCAGCCGTTTCCCGGCCCGGGGTTGGCGGTGCGCTGCCTGGGAGAGATCACCTGGGAACGGCTGGAGATCCTGCGGGCTGCGGATAAGATCCTTACCGACGAACTGGGGGCGGCCGAACTGCTGCGCGGCGACACGGCTCAGGCGTTCGCGGTGCTTCTCCCCGTACGGTCGGTCGGCGTGATGGGGGACGGGCGGACATACCAGGAGGTGTGTGCGATCAGAGCCGTGACCACCGAGGATTTCATGACAGCCGATTGGGCGCGCATTCCGCTGGATCTCCTGGCGCGGATCTCCAGCCGGATCGTGAATGAAGTGAAAGGGATCAACCGGGTGGTGTACGACATCACCAGCAAACCGCCGGCGACGATCGAATGGGAGTGACGGCGGTGGCAGCACAATGAATCCGCTGTATACCATTCGCGAAAGCATCCGCATCACCCTCCACAGCGGATCAATGTGGTTTCTGGTCTTCCTTTTATATCTGGTCATGATTCCGGCGTTCATCCTGAGCGGGGGATTCGGCGCCGTTACCCTCTACCTGATGATGCCGGGAATGGGTCTGGCCATGCCCGATTTCCTACTGCCGCTTCAGGATCTCTCCACCGCGGGATGGGCGGCGTACTTTCTCCTCTCATTGGTTTTGTTGACCTTCTCTTCCCTGTTGAGTTGGGCGATACAGGCGGCGATGATCCGTGCGGCGGATGCGGCGGCGGACGGGCACCGCCTTTCCGTTCGCGGCGCCATGCGATTGGGCAGGCAGCGCTGGATCAGCCTGGCGAAATTGGCTGTGACGTTCGGACTGATCATCCAGGCGGCCGGAATCGCCCCCCCTTTGCTGGCCTTGGCGGCCGGCGAGAATTCCACCTGGGGCGACGCCCTCGTACAAACGGCCCAAACCGTCCTCTTGCCGTTGAGCACCGTCCTCGGAATATTGGTCTTTCTCCTGACGATGTCCGTAGCGTTGGAGGATGTCCGTCCCCGGATTGCCCTCCGGCGAATCGTACGTTTGATTCGCGCCGGGTGGTGGGGCTTCCTGCTGGCGTGCATCCTGCAGGGGACACTTGCCGTGGCCGTCGCCATGGCGTTTGCCGTCATTCTGGCGATCGCCGTGTTTCTCCTGATGCTGGGAATCCTTTCGGATTCCGTGATCGAATCCGTTCTTGCCGGGGCGGTCTGTGTTTTTGCCGCGCCGGTCGGCATCGGCGCGCTGACGTTTGTGCTGATGTTCAGCACTGTGTTCTTCACCCTCGCCTACCGAGAAGCGGCCCGGATGGCCGCCGGGGAAGAACCACACCCCGTGGGTTGTTAATTCCGTAAGGATATATTGGAAAGGAGGCGGTGATGAAAATCGACTATTCGGGCATTCTCTCAAAGGCGTGGACGATCACTTGGAAGTACAAAGTCCTCTGGTTTTTCGGATTCCTGGCTATTCTGGGCGGCAGCGGCGGCTGGAACGGCGCGAACGGCAGCGGCGGAGCATCCGGACCCAATCTCTCCTACAATCTGGGCCGGAACGAGATCGACTGGCGCTACGTACCGCCTGAATGGGAGACGACATTCGAACAACTGGAACGGATCGATGTGAATACGGTGATCAGCGTCGTCGTCATCTCGGTTTGCTGTCTCTTGGTCTTGGGGCTGGCCTTGTGGCTGCTGGGGATCATCGGACGCGGCGGGTTGATCAGCGGGATCGTCACCGCCGAGACGACCGGCCGGGTCGGATTCCGGGAGACGTGGAACGCAGGACTGCGCTGCTTCCCGCGGTTGTTCCTGATCCGTCTGTTGGGGCTCGCCGTCGGAATCCTCATAGCGGTGGTCGTGGTCCTGCCGGGCATGTTCTTCTCTTTACTCACCTGCGGGATCGGTTTCTTCCCGATGGTCTGCGCCCTGTTCGTCCTCGGAATCGTGGTCAACATCTGGTTCGCCTTCATGGATTACGCGGTCGTGGTGGAAAACCGGGGAATCGGAGAGGCGATCGGAAGAGCCTGGACCGTCCTGCGGAATCACATCGGGCCGGTTTTCATCTTCTGGCTCATCCTGTTCGCGGTCTCGCTCCTCGTGGGCATCGGGTTGCTGATCCTCTTCGCCCCATCGGGGATTTTCTTCATCCTGGGCCTGCTGCCGTTCATCACCGAGGTCGGCACCATCAATCCGACGCTGCTGATCATCGGGGTGGCGTTGTTGGCTCTGGCTGTCCTGATCGCGATCGGGGTAAATGCCGTATATACGGTCTGGGAGACGGCCGTCATGACATTGGCCTACCGCGTTTTCGGCGAAGCGACGCCGATGCTGACGGCATCGACTCAAGCCCAATCCGGGGCGGGTGATTGATCCAACCGAGAGCATTCCAGTATGCAGACCCTCCCGGGTGTCCGGGAGGGTCTTTTCGCACCTGGCGCCAAGACCTTCGACCGCGGGAACGGTTTGCCGCATATATTGGAATCGTTTGCGGATGACGAACAGCCGGTGGTGCACATCTGGCGGATCGGGCAGCGGGCGGGGATCGGTTTCCGGATTCATCAGCAATCCGCTGACGGAAGAATTCCGGTGGTCATTGGTATAATGATCGGGAAGATGAACAACAGGCCGTTGTGCAAACCGATCCGTCGTCGGTAACGAAAGGAAAACACCATGTCTCTCTTTGATTCCATTCTCGATAAGCTCGGCATTAAGAAAGCGGAAAAACCCGCAAAGCCCGCCTCCAAGGTCGGCGCGCCGGTTGCTTCCCCCACCGCCCAAGCGGCTGCGGCGGCTGCGGCGGCGGCAGGCAAAGCTATACCCGTGGTCGATGTCGTCAGCAAGCTGGAAGGATTGGCAAAGCAACAACCCATGAAGCTCAACTGGAAGGAATCCATCGTCGACCTGCTCGTCCTGCTGGACCTTCCCCATACCGGCAACGACTTGAAGGAATTGGCCGTCGAGCTGAAATGCCCGCAAGACATCGTCGACGATTCCTTTAAGCGCAATATGTGGCTGCACAAGACCGTCTTGAAGAAACTTGCGGCCAACGGCGGCAACATCCCGAAGGAACTCCTGGACTGATTTATCGCCCGGCGGCCGGATACCGGCCATTTCGGCCATACAGAAATCTCCCCGGAAAAGATGGATGTCCTGATCCGGGGAGTGTCCTTTTAACCGACTTTTTCCAGGATGGACCGGGTGTTTTCGGCGAATCTCACATAATATTAATGAAGCAAGAGTAGGATATAACCATCCAGCGGCGGGCGGGACGGGAGGATATAATCCTTATTGCCGTGCCGACCCCTATGCAGCGGAGGGATTTCGACCCATGATGCGATTTGACCGGTTCACCGAACGGGCCCAAGACGCCGCTCAGCGAGCGGCGGAGATCATCCAACGCTATGGCCACAACCAGATCGACACCGAACATCTGCTGCTGGCCCTGCTCGAACAGCCGGACGGCGTGATTCCGCAGATCCTGGAAAAACTTAATGTTAATGCGACGTTATTGTCTCAGAAGCTGGATGCGATTCTTCGCGGCAGCCCGAAGGCCAGCATCTACGGCCAGGGAACCGGGCAGATTTTCATCACGCCGCGCGTCAAACGCGTGATCGACCTGGCCAACGAGGAAGCCAACCGCTTGAAAGACGAGTATATATCCACCGAGCACGTGTTCCTGGCGATCCTCACCGCCGAACACAACACCAATGCGGGCCGGATCCTGACCGAAAGCGGAATCACCAAGGACCGCGTG
>JBJYXS010000200.1:0-4626 GCA_046260075.1 Anaerolineales bacterium
GGAGCGCATACCCCGGAAGACCCGTTGATATATAATGAACGGGCGTCGGTGTTCATGGAGGGATGGTCTCTCAACTCATGGAAATCCATTCCGGTGCGATTGCGGATATTCTGGTCATCCAGCCGGAGGTCCATTCGGACGACCGCGGATTCTTCCTGGAAACCTACCGCCGGGATGCGCTGGAAGCGGCCGGAATCCGGGCCGATTTCGTCCAGGATAACCACTCCCATTCCAAAAAAGGCGTCCTGCGCGGCTTGCATTACCAGGTCGGACGGCCGCAGGGGAAACTGGTGCGGGTGGCGGCGGGAGAGGTGTTCGACGTCGCGGTGGACCTGCGGAAGAAATCACCGACCTTCGGCCGGTGGATGGGAGAGGTGCTCTCCGCGGAGAACGCGCGCCAGATCTGGATCCCCGAGGGGTTCGCGCACGGGTTCTTCGTGCTCAGCGATCGGGCCGACGTCGTCTATAAGACGACGGATTACTACTTCATGAAGGGGGACCGCGCGCTGCGTTGGGACGATCCCGAGTTGGCCATCCGCTGGCCGCTGATCGACGGGGAAAGGCCGATCCTTTCGGAGAAGGACCGCAACGCGCCGCTGCTTTCCGAAGCCGAGCTCTTCGAATGAGCGCGTCGGGGGGCGCACTGAGGCGGAGGTTATGCAGAACGTCCTGATCACGGGCGGTGCGGGGTTCATCGGATCGAACTTCGTCCGCCACCTGCTGCGGGAAGAGCCCGCGGTCCGGATCGTGACCCTCGACGCGCTGACCTACGCCGGCAGCCGGCGGAACCTCGCCGGGTTGCCCGGCGGGAAGCGGCACGAGTTCGTCCGCGGCGATATCTGCGACGCGCCGCTTGTCACCCGGTTGATCCGCTCCCATCGCATCGACACCGTCGTCCACTTCGCCGCCGAAACGCACGTCGACCGATCGATCCGGAATCCGGAGGAATTCGTCCGGACCAACGTTCTGGGCACTTTCACCCTGCTCGAGGCTGCTCGCCGGGCGTGGCGGGAGCAAGAACGGGAGGGGGCGGGGGAAAGGCGCTTTCACCACATCTCCACCGACGAGGTGTTCGGATCGCTGGCGGGCGGGGAAGCGGCTTTCCGTGAAGAATCGCCGTATCGCCCCAATTCGCCGTACGCCGCTTCGAAGGCGGCCGCCGATCACCTGGTGCGCGCCTATTCCCAGACCTACTCCCTGCCGGCCACGATCACCAACTGCTCCAACAACTACGGCCCCTACCAGTTCCCGGAAAAGCTGATCCCGTTGATGATCCTCAACGCCTTGGAGGGAAAACCGCTGCCCGTCTATGGGGACGGGCGACAGGTACGGGATTGGCTGTTCGTCGAGGACCACTGCGAGGCGGTCCGGCAGGTGCTGCTCCGGGGACGACGCGGGGAGATGTACAACATCGGCGGCGGCAACCAGCCGTCGAACATCGATCTGGTGCGCACGATCTGCCGCTTGCTCGACGAATTGCGCCCGGATTCGCCCCACCGGCCGCACGAGCAGCTGATCGAGCACGTGGCCGACCGGCCCGGGCACGACCGGCGGTACGCGATGGACATCGCCAAGATCCGGCGCGATCTGGGCTGGAAACCGCGCGAGGGGCTGGAAAGCGGACTGCGCAAGACCGTTACCTGGTACCTCGGGAACCGGGATTGGGTGGACAGCGTGCGCGGCGGAAAACGGTATCGGGAGTGGATGAAAGCGAATTACGCGAACCGCGGAGGGAACGCATGAAGGGAATCATCCTGGCCGGCGGCCGGGGCACCCGGCTCTACCCCCTGACCCGCAGCGTGAGCAAGCAGCTGCTGCCGGTGTACAACAAGCCGATGGTCTATTACCCGCTCTCGATGCTGATGCTGGCCGGCATCCGGGACATTCTGGTCATCTCCACCCCGGATCAGCTTCCCCTGTTCCGCGGGATGCTCGGCGACGGAAAGCGGTGGGGGCTTTCGTTCGACTACACGGAGCAGGCTGAACCGAGGGGATTGGCCGACGCCTTCCTCGTCGGCAGGAAATTCCTCAACGGATCGAAGGCGGCGCTGGTCCTGGGCGACAACATATTCTTCGGACACGACCTGGGCGCCCAATTGCGCCGGGCGGCGGCTTTGGAGCAGGGGGCGGTCATCTTCGCCTACGTCGTCCAGGATCCCCAGCGATACGGAGTGGTCGAGTTTGATTCGCAAAACCGCGTGGTGAGCATAGAGGAAAAACCGGCCCATCCTCGTTCGCAGTATGCCGTGCCCGGGATCTACTTCTACGACGAGCAGGTTGTTGCGCTGGCCCAGCGGCTCGCCCCTTCCCCGCGGGGCGAACTGGAAATCACCGACCTCAACCGGGCCTATCTGGAGCGCGGGCAGCTGCGGGTGGAAGTGCTCGGGCGGGGCGTCGCCTGGCTCGACGCCGGCACCCATGATTCCCTGATGCAGGCGGCGATGTTCGTCCAGGCGGTCGAACAGCGGCAGGGATTGATGATCGCCTGCCCGGAAGAGATCGCTTACCTGAAGGGCTACATCGATGCCTCCCGGGTTCGGCGCCTGGCCGAGGAGATGGGCGACAGCACCTATACGAAGTACCTTCTGCACCTATTGACATCGTACGGGGAACGGGGCTGAATGCGGATCCTTCTGCTGGGGAAAAACGGACAGGTCGGCTGGGAGCTGCAACGCCTGCTTCCTTCTCTGGGAGAGGTTGCCTCCTTCGACCTCCCCGAGGTGGATTTCTCCCGGTCCGGGGATCTGCGCGCCTTCGTCCGCAGGGAGAATTGGGATTTGATCGTCAACGCCGCGGCGTATACCGCCGTCGATCGGGCCGAAAGCGAACCGGACCCGGCGATGGCCGTCAACGGAGTGGCGCCGGGCATCCTGGCCGAAGAGGCGGCGCGGATGGGGGCGGGCTTCGTGCACTACTCCACCGATTATGTGTTCGACGGCACCAAGGGCGCCCCGTACATCGAGGACGATCCGCCCGCGCCGGTGAATGTATACGGAAAGACCAAGGCCGAGGGCGACCGGCGGGTGCGGGCGGCGGGCGGACCGCACCTGATCCTGCGCACCAGCTGGGTGTACGGCGCCCGCGGCAGCAATTTCTTCCTGACCGTCCGGCGGCTGGCGCGGGAGCGCCAATCGCTGCGGATCGTGGATGACCAGATGGGTTCCCCAACCTGGTGCCGGTCGCTGGCCGAATCGACGGTCCATGTGCTCGCAGCCCTCGGGCGGGAGCCGGGATCTTCCTTCGCGGAAAAGATGTCAGATCGCGAGGGGCTCTATAATTTAAGTTCGGAAGGGGAAACCTCCTGGTTCGACTTCGCCAAGGCCGTATTGGAATCGGATCCCGGCCGGTCCGAACACATTGCCCGGCAAGTCCTTCCCATCCGGACGGAGGAATATCCCACGCCCGCCCGGCGGCCGCCCTACACGGTCCTTTCGAAGGAAAAAATCCGCCGGACCTTCGGATTGACGATACCTTCCTGGCGCGAACAACTGGCGGGCTGCGTCGCATCGATCGGGTGACCGAAGCCGCCCCCAATCCCTCCGGGGCGGCAGGTCGGCTTGGTTTTTACCGGAAAGTCGGAGTAAAATAGTTACCGGTATCATGAAGGCCGGAACATTCGTTTTCCCCTATGTTTTCCAACAGCGGGTATTTGCATCGGACCGCGGTTACGGATTTTCCGCGTGGACGGGGTGAAACCCCATAAACGGAAGACTGGGATCACAAGGAGGTATGCCATGAAGCTGGAGATGAAACCCGTTACGCTGGGCGTTATCGTCGGCAACCGGGGCTTCTTCCCCTCCCACCTGTGCGACAGCGGGAGGAAGACGATCCTGAAGGTGCTGGAGGAGGAGGGAATCCGGGCGGTTTGCCTGACCCCGGAGCAGACGCAATTCGGCGCGGTGTTCAGCCTGGAGGATTCCCACAAATGCGCCGCCCTGTTCAAACAGCACGGGGAGGAGATCGACGGAATCCTGGTCACCCTGCCGAACTTCGGCGAGGAGACCGCCATCGCCAACGCCCTGCGCTGGGCCGGATTGAACGTCCCGGTCCTGATCCATGCCTTTCCCGACGACGCCGCCAAGATGACCTCGGCCGACCGGCGGGATTCGTTCTGCGGCAAGATGTCATGCGCCTGCAATCTGCATCAGTACAGCATCCGCTACAGCCTGACCTCGGCCCACACCATGGATCCGGAAGGGGACGCGTTCCGCGCGGATCTGCGGCAATTCGCGGCCACCTGCCGCGTCGTGCGCGGGCTGCGGTCCGTGCGGTTGGGAGCCATCGGCGCCCGGCCGGCCGCCTTCAAGACCGTCCGCTACAGCGAGAAGCTGCTGGAAATGTCGGGGATCTCGGTGGAGACGATCGACCTTTCGGAGATCTTCGGCCGGGCCCAGCGGTTGAAGGATTCCGATTCGGGCGTGAAGGACAAGATGGAAGCCATCCGCGCATATGTTCCCACCAAGGGGGTCGCCCCGGAAGCCTTGGTCAAGATGGCCAAGCTCGGGTACGTCATCGACAGCTGGATGGCGGAAAACGAACTGGCGGCGAGCGCCCTGCAGTGCTGGACGGCAATGGAGGAATTCTACGGCGTGGTGCCCTGCGCGCTGATGAGCATGATGAGCAACG
>JBJYXS010000201.1:0-2518 GCA_046260075.1 Anaerolineales bacterium
GGCCGTACTTCCTCCTTCGAGCGGATATACCTACGAGGTCGAATACAGCGTAGACGAAGCGGAGGCCGCCGGGGCGGCGCGTGTCTCCTTCGACCATCCGATCGTCAGCTACACGGAGAATTTCCTCGGCTTTCCCGTCGGAACCCAGGTCCCCTACGGCGAATACGACCGGAAAAAGGGGTTGTGGATCGCCTGCGACAACGGCCGGGTGATCAAGATCCTCAACAACAATCAAGGAGTCGCCACACTCGACATCGATGGGAGCGGGCAGGCCGCCTCTGCCGACGCCCTGGCGGCGCTGGGAATCAGCGCGGAGGAGCTTCAAACGCTCGCGGCGCTCTACCCAAACGGGCAAAGCCTGTGGCGCGTGCCGATCGATCACTTCCTGGCGCTGAACTGATATTCGTAGAGGAATGACCATGTGTAATCGAAAGACGGTTCAAGCGCTGCTTCTTGCGGGGATATGCGGTTTGACCGTATCGACCGGGTATGGGGACTTCAACTGGCCATATGGCCCTCCGCTTGGGTCACAGCCGCCGAGCGGCAGCGGCGATCCAAAGCCAGGCCCGAATCCCGATAAACCGCCGAAAGATCCCTGCAAAAAAGGGGGGTCCATCATTCGCTGCGAACCCCAGACCCTGGGGGAGGCTATTCGCTTGACGGGGACTCCGTGGAGCCTCCACTACCAAAGTGATCGCGTGCCGGGACGCCGGGCCAACACAAGCCTGCAGATTCGGCTCAGCGGCTCCACCTTACCCCCTGGTTTGCAGCGGATTCATTTGGAGCTTGCTATCGCCGGGCAGGTCATCAAAAAGGCGTTTGCGCCTCAGCCCAACCTGGTCGAAACCTTCACTTGGGATGGCAAGGACGGCTACGGGCGAACCCTGCAAGGTATCCAAACACTTAGCGTCCGGATCGGCTACGAGTACGTTGCGCAATATTACTTCACCGAGGACACGTACGAAGCGAGTTTTAACCGATTCGGTCTTGCCCCTATCGCCACTTCGGCGAGCGGGGTGGCCGGGGCCGGGGTTTCTTTTTCATTCCTGGGCGCGCGGACGGAGACGCCTCCGATCGTTCTGTGGCAGGACTATGGAGCGTCACTAGGAACACTAGGCAGTCTCGGTCTCGGAGGATGGAATTTGAGCGTCCATCATACCTATGACTTCGGGGGCCGGACAATATATCTAGGGAATGGCGACCAACGCAGCGCCAAAGCGGCCGGTGCAGTCATTACCACCGCGGCCGGGATTGGTGAGCGGGCAGTTACCGGGGATGGAGGGCCAGCCATCCAAGCCCGGCTTGCAGACCCCTATGGCGTAGCCACCGCCCCTGACGGCAGCGTCTATGTTGCCGATACATCCAACCACCGCGTGCGCCGTATCCGCCCTGACGGCATTATCACGACGGTCGCCGGCAAGGGGAGCAGCACCGAGCTCGGCGGTTTCAGCGGCGATGGCGGTCCGGCGACCCAGGCCGAACTGAGGGGCCCCCGAGGAGTCGCCGTCGGGCCGGACGGCAGCCTGTACATCGCGGATACCAACAACAGCCGAATCCGTCGCGTCGGACCGGACGGCATCATCTCTACGTTGGCCGGCACGGGCATTCCCGGTGGTGAGGGTGACGGCGGCCCAGCGGCCCAGGCTCGGCTGTACAGCCCCTCGGACGTCGCCGTTGGCCCGGACGGCAGCCTCTACATCGCGGATACCTACAACAGCCGAGTCCGTCGCGTGGGACCGGACGGCATCATCGTGACTGTGGCGGGGACCGGCATAGCAGGTTTTGGGGGTGATGGCGGCCCAGCGACCCAGGCGCGGATATCCTATACCACTGGGATTGCCGTGGGATCTGACGGCAGCCTCTACATCGCGGATAGCTCCAATCAGCGCGTTCGCCGCGTTGGACCGGACGGCATCATCAAGACCGTTGCGGGAAACGGTGCGGGAGGTTTCCAGGGGGCCTTTGCCGGCGACGGCGGCCCGGCGACGCTGGCGGGATTGCGGATGCCCTCCGCGGTCGCGCTCAGTGCCGACGGCAGCATTTATATTGCGGACACGGAGAACCAGCGGATCCGCAGGGTCGGCCCCGAGGGCGTGATCATGACCGTGGCGGGTAAGGACAACCCCGATGGGTTGTTCTTTGGCGATGGCGGCCCGGCCACGCAGGCTGGGCTGTATTATCCGCGCGGGTTGGCCGTCGCCCCGAACGGAGATATCTACGTGGCCAACCCGAACCAAGCACGCATTCGACGGATCACCACGTCCTTCCCGGGTCTTGGTACCGGGAACATCGCCGTTGCCTCGGAGAATGGCGATGAAATCTACATCTTTGACGTCACTGGCCGGCACCTGCGCACCCTCGACGCTCTGACCGGCACCGTGCGTCACCAGTTCTCCTACAACAGCGCCGGACTGTTGACATCCATCACGGATGGGGACGGAAACGTCACACGGATCGAGCGCAACGGCAGCGGCAGTCCTTCCGCCATTGTCGCGCCGGGTGGCCAGCGCACGATCCT
>JBJYXS010000202.1:0-2370 GCA_046260075.1 Anaerolineales bacterium
TACCGGCCGCACTACAACATCCGGCTCAAGGACGACAAGCGCTACCCGTACATCCTGGTTCATTGGACCGATCCGTTCCCCAAGGTGACGGTCACCCGGAAGATGGAGCGGGACGGCAACCGCTACTTCGGACCATACACCTCCGTGTGGGCGGTTCACCAAACCCTCGATCTGCTGCGGCGGATCTTCCCCTACCTCACCTGCAACCGGGAGATCACCGGGCAGGATACCCGGGCCTGCCTGTGGTACGACCTGAAACTGTGCGCTGCTCCATGCATCGGGAAGATCGGGCAGGAGGAGTACCGGCGGATGATCGGCGACCTGTGCCGGTTCCTGGCCGGCGAGGTGGAGGAGGTCGTCGCGGACGTCGAACAGAAGATGCGGAAGGCATCGGAGGAGATGCACTACGAGCGGGCGGCCCGGCTGCGGGACCAACTGGAGGCGATCCGCGCCGTGGTGGAACGGCAGAAGATCGTCTCCGCGACCAAGACCGATTCCGATGTGGTGGCGCTGGCCCGCCGCGACGGCGACGCCTGCGTCCAGGTGTTCATCATCCGTGGCGGACGCCTGATCGGCCGCGAGCACTTCGTTTTGGAAGGAACCCGCGATACGGAGGAGGCTGAAATCCTGCGGCAATTTCTAATTCAGTTCTACGAACGGGCGGCTTTCGTCCCGGCCGAACTGATGCTGCCGATCCAGGTCGAGGAGGCGCAGATCGTCGAGGAGTGGATGCGTTCGCGGCGCGGCGGGGAGAAGGTGCGCATCACTGTCCCACGGTCCGGGGTGGACCGCGAACTGGTTGGGATGGCCGTCGAGAACGCAATGGAAACCCTGAAAGCCCTGCGGGCGCAGTGGGATTCGGACCGCTCGCGCCAGGTGGCGGCGCTGGCCGAGCTGCAGCGGGCGCTCGAACTCCCGGCTCCGCCCGCCCGCATGGAGTGTTATGATATCTCCAACATCCAGGGCACCGCGGTGGTGGCCAGCATGGTGGTGTTCGAGCAGGGGGTGCCCAGCAAGGCTCACTACCGGAGATTCCGGGTGCGCTGCGTGGAGGGCGAGCCGGATGATTTCGCTTCCATGCATGAGGTGCTGCACCGACGGTTCGCGCGGTGGAAAGGGCCCGAAACGGAGGTCGTCGGACGCAAGAAGGACCCCTCGTTTTCGATGTTGCCGGACCTCCTGGTGGTGGACGGCGGAAAAGGCCAGTTGGCCGAGGCGGTGAAGGTGCTGGCGGAATTCGGATTGACCGACCGCGTGCCGGCCGTCGGCCTCGCCAAGCAGGAGGAGGAGATTTTCCGGCCGGGCCGCAAACAAGCCATCCGGCTGCCGCGCGATTCGCAGGGCTTGTTCCTGCTGCAGCGTCTGCGCGACGAGGCCCACCGGTTTGCGATCACCTACCATCGCAACGTGCGCAAGAAGAAGGGCCTGGCGTCGCGACTGGATGCGATCGAAGGCATAGGCCCCGCCCGGCGGAAGAAACTCCTGGCAACCTTCGGATCCATCGAGGCCATCCGCCAGGCGCCGGTCGAGGAGCTGATGAAAATCCGCGGGATCACCCGCGAAACGGCGGAACGGATACGCAGTCAGTTGTGAGGACGGCGCATGTATAAAGCCTGGATCATCGACGACGACGTGGACATGTGCAAGGCGGTGGGGCTGATGCTTGTGGTGGTCGGCGTCCAGGCCCGCTCCTTTTCCAGCGGCGTGGAGGCGGGGCAGGCATTGCTCTCCGGTCCTCCGCCCGACATCGTCTTCCTGGATCTGAACATGCCCAAGGTGGACGGCGCGGAATTCCTGCGGTTCGTGCGCAGCCGTTATTCCAAAAAGGATCTCCCGGTGGTCATGCTATCCGTGGAGAGCGCGGAAACCGCAGTCTATTCGCTGCTGTCGGCCGGGGCGAACAGCTTCCTGGTCAAACCGCTCGACGTCGACGAGCTGCGCAAGGTGCTCTTGGAAGTATTGCCGGGTTTCGCCGAACAGGCCCCGGATGCTTTTATCTGAAACACCGTTCATGGAGAAGATATGTACTCGAAGACACACAAACCGCCGCCTGAGCGGAAGAAGCCCATCAACTGGACCTACGTCGTGTTCGTGATCTTCGGCTTGGTCATGGTGGTAGGATTCGTCCTCACCGCCATAATGTGACGCGCGATACGCCTTCACCGGTTTCCCCGCCGATACCCCGATAATTTTGCCGCGCCGCTATCCGCGGTGCGGCGGATCCGCGTCTTTCTCCGAGGCGCCGGCCGTCCAGCGCCCGGCAATCCGGGCGCCCAAACTGGGCGGTTTGTGGAATCCGGCCGCCCTCCTCGCGGAGCGGGTTAACTTCCATCCGGCCCAAAGGACGAGCGTCGCAGCGCCCGCGGCGGC
>JBJYXS010000203.1:0-23381 GCA_046260075.1 Anaerolineales bacterium
GGTGGAAGCCGTCTCCAAGGACGCCGCCGCCGACGCCAAGCGCAAGCTCGAGGCCGCCGGCGCGAGCGTGGAAGTCAAGTCACTCACCGTCACGAAACTACCAAACACCCCCCGCAAGGGGGTTTTTATTTTTCTGGAAACCGCCGCCCGACGTCGCCGCTACCCGTATTCTCCGTTCTGCGTGGATGATTTTCCTCATGCGAATTCCTCTATGTTCCACAAGATGATCGTTCCATCCTCGGACCCGGAGGCGATGGTCTTTCCGTCCGGGGAGAAGGCGAGGACGTTGATCGCGGCATTGTGTCCCGGCAGGGTTTGTAACAGGCCTTCCGAATGTGCATCCCAGAGGAAAACCTCCTCTCGGTCTGCGGAACAGCCTCCTCGGTTTGCGGCCGCGATATTTCCATCGGGAGAAATGGCCACCAGGGTATCATAGCCGCACCGGATATCGGAATATGTCTTGATCCGGTGTGAGGTTTCCAACTCCCATAGGTCGATGTGATCATCCGTACAGATTAAGAAATACCTGCTGTCCCGTGAAAAGGCAATTGCATGAGAATGAAATTTATCGTTCTCCACGAGGTGCAATAGTCCCCGGCTGGTGGTGTCCAGGGCTTCCACCGCGGACACCATGTGGTAATTGTCTTCCAGCAACGTCATGATCCTGGTGCCGTCGGCGGAATATGCCAGGGCCTTAACCCTCGGCGTTTCGCTTAATCGTCCGAAGTGCACGAAATTAATGACATTTCCGTTCGTCGGATCCAGAAAATTCAGCGTATTTTTATGGAAACCGGACGCCAGACGTTTTCCGTCGGGTGAATATGCCACGGCGTACACTTGTCCCTGATCTCGTTTGACCGTCGCTTTTTTCTGTCCGGTTTCCGCATTCCAGATGATAATGGTCCGGTCCTTGGAACCGGAGGCGAAGGATTTTCCATCCGGGGCGAAATAGATGCTTTTGACATCATCGGAATGTCCCTCGAGATCATAATCCGCATGGCCCGTCCGGGTATCCCACATGATAAGCTTTCCGTCTCTGCTTCCCGCCACCAACCTCTTCCCATCCGGAGAAAAACCCATGCTGATGGGGGGATTCTGGAATTCCTGAACGGATGTCATACGGCTGCCGTCTGCCGGATTCCAAGCCACCAAGGAGCCGTCCAGGGAACCCGAAAAGAGAAGTGTTCCCTCCGCTCCATATCCCATTCCGGTGACCACATCCGTATGCCCGTGAATGGTCCTTGTCAAGGAACCGTCAGCGGGATTCCAAAACTTTATGGAGTCGTCGAGCGACGCGGAGGCTATCGATTTGCCGTCCGGCGAATACGCCAGCTCCAGAATGTAATTATCATGCTCGGACGTCGTCATCCGGACGGACTGGCTGGCAATATCCAGGAACGCAATGGAGGAGGCCAGATTGTAGGCAAGGGTTTTTCCGTCCGGGGAATAGACAATACTTCTGGTGTCAATCGTATGATCGATGCCGGAGGCATGCAATTCGCCGCTCGGCACATCCCAGAAGTAGATGCCCATGGAATAATCGGCTCCCACCAGGCGGCTGCCGTCCGGAGAGAAGGTCAGGGCGCTGACTCCCATATAATCGCTCTTTTTCTCCAATGGCCCCGTCTTCTCTCCGTTGGCGGCATCAAGCAAGAACACCTCCATGCCGTGCCAGACCGCTGCGGCAACCCATCTGCCGTCAGGTGAAAAAACGATCATCCGGCCGGCTCGATCGTCATATCCTCTCCAGGTCGCTGTGACACCGTATTGGCTGGGCACGGCGTTCCATATATGACTTCCGTCGGATGTGTTCCATACATCCACCTCGCCCCCTCCGATGATCGAGGCTATCCGTTTTCCGTCCGGTGAGAAGGCGGCGCTGACCACGCCTGCTTTGGTCGGAAGACTCCAGATCATCTCCAGCTTTTGTGCGTCGTAGAGGAACAATCCGACAGAACCGATAACGAGCAGCAGGTTTCCATCCGGTGATACCGTCAAATTATGAATACTTCCATTTCCCAGTCGGATCCGTGCCCCGGCCGGGATCATGGAGAGCCGTGGTGTGCTGGTGGGGGTCGGGGTCGATGTTTTCGAGGGTTTTTGACTTGCGGTGGCCGTTTCGGTTTCCACCGGTAAGGGTTGTGCTGGCGCTGTTTCGGACGTTTTGCCCGTCCATGAAGTGCTTGCCGGCGAACAGCTGACGGACACAAGAAGAATTGGGATGGCGAACAGAATATGACGTGGTTTGGGTTTCATGGTCGGTCTTCCCTTTTTCGTCTTCGCGGGTCGAGAGAAACCGGTTCCAGCACCTTCTCCTG
Organism: Anaerolineales bacterium; assembly: GCA_046260075.1. Taxonomy (GTDB): domain Bacteria; phylum Chloroflexota; class Anaerolineae; order Anaerolineales; family RBG-16-64-43; genus JAFGKK01. The sequence goes on from JBJYXS010000203.1 coordinate 2,319, forward strand.
CGTGTTCCGCTGTTCCTGAAATTGGGTTACGGATGGCTTGCCCAGCTGATCGCTCCGTGATTGCTCAGCTGTGCCGGATTGTCGACCGCCGTACCGGATGTCAATATTCACTCCTGATGAAAGACCATACCGATATCATCGCGCCAATGGTTTTTTCTTATGTGTCTTTTGTGCCTTTTGTGGCAATACTCCCCCGCTATAAGAAGGGCGACTCTCTTCCATGAGCCGGCCGAGGCATTATTCAGCGTCCGGCGGCTTGCCCATCCGCACCGCCACGCGATGCTTGATCAGATGGCGTTCCAGGGGGATCCATCCGTCGGGCAGGGGGCGGCCGTCCATTTCCACCGACACGACGCCGTTCTCGCGGTGTTCGGGGTTCTCCACGCGGATCTCGTACACCGCCTCCCCGCATCGGTAGTTGATCCGGAATCCGTCCCACCATCCGGGGATCACCGGATCGATCCGCATCCGCCCGCCGCGGACTTTCAATCCGAGGATTTCCTCGACCCAGGCGCGGTACAACCAGCCCGCCGATCCCGTGTACCAGGACCACCCGCCGCGCCCGATGTACCCTTCCGCGTTGTAGATGTCGGCCGCGACGGCATACGGTTCGAGTCCGTAGCGCCAGACCGAATCCGGATCGCGGGCGCGTTCCACCGGGTTGGCCATGCGCAGGATCGCCGCGGCGCGGTCGGCTTCGTGAAGCCGCGCCATGGCCATGGCCAGCCACAGGGCGGCATGCGTGTATTGCCCGCCGTTTTCGCGCACGCCCGGAGGATACCCTTGCAGGTAGCCGGGGATGGGGATCAGGGAATCCAATGGGGGTTCGAAGAGCAGCGCCAGGCCGTCCTCCGGCTTGACGAGGTTCCGCCAGGCCGAATCCAGCGCCAGGCGCACGGAGGCCGGATCGCCCGCCCCGCAGAGCGCCGCCCAGGATTGGGGCATGGAGAAGATCCGCCCCTCGTCCGACGCCGTGGAGCCGAGCGGAATCCCGTCGTCGAAGAAGGCCCGCAGGTACCATTTGCCGTCCCAGGCCGCGCTCTCGACGCGGGCGGCCAACTCGGTTCTTCGCTTGCGGAAATTCGCCGCCAGTTCCGGCTGACCGGCTGCCGTCGCCAGTTCGGCCATGTCTTCCAGGGCCCGGCACAGGAACCACGCAAGCCAAACGCTCTCGCCCGCCCCCTTCTCGCCCACCGAGTTCAACCCGTCGTTCCAGTCGCCGGTCCCGATGTGCGGCAGGCCGTGCGGACCGTCCGGCTGCACATGCTCCAGGGCCCGCAGGCAGTGTTCGTACAGGGTGCCCGGCTGGACGGACGGTTCCGGCCGGCCGTATTGATCGTATTGGTCATCCTCCAGCGGAGGGGCGTTGAGGAAGGGAACGGTTTCCTTCAGGATGGCGGTATCCCCGGTGAGGCGCACGTACTCGGCGGTCGCAAAGGTCAGCCACAGGGGATCGTCGGAGATCCTCGTCCGGACGCCGTCCCCTCCGGGGACGTGCCACCAGTGCTGCACGTCGCCTTCGACGAACTGGCGTCCCGCCGCGCGGAGGATGTGTTCGCGGGCGATCTCCGGTGCGGTGTGCAGAAAGGCCAGGCAGTCCTGCAGTTGGTCTCGGAATCCGTAGGCGCCGCCGGATTGGTAGAACGCCGAGCGGGCCCACATGCGGCAGCTTAGGCTCTGATACAACAGCCAACGGTTGACCAGGAAATCCACCGACAGTTCCGGCGTATGGATCTCCACGCCGCCGAGAAGCTCGTCCCAGCGCGCGCGGGTTTCATCCATTGCGGATTCGAACGCCAGGTCCTCACGGCAATCGATGATCAGATCGCGGGCCGCATCGACCGATTCGGTCTGGCCCAACAGGCAAAAAACCTGCGCTTCCTCTCCCGGATCGAGTTCCACGCCGGCCTGCAGCGCCGCACAGGGGTCGAGCCCCGCCCCCGTCCGGCCGGAAAGTCCCCGCATCTCCATGGCCGAAGGATCGCTCATCGATCGGTTGCGGCCGAGGAATGCGGTCCGGTCGCCGCCGTAGGAATCCGGCAGGGGATTCATGGCGGCGAAGGCGACCCGGCCGCCGTATTCGGGATGGTACCGGTTCCGCGCCAGGATGGCCCGTGATTCGTCGTCCCAATGGGTCGTAATGTGGAGTTGCGATCCCTCGCGGTGCTCGCCCAGCGTCCATTCCACGAAGTACGTCACCGAAAGGCGGCGGCGCCTTGCCGTGTCGTTTTTCAGAACCAACCGCTGCCATTTGACCGGTATGCCGCCTGCGCCATCCAGGGGGACGAGCACCGTAAGTTCCTGCTCGATCCCGTTGCTGTTGTGTTCGAACACCGTGTACCCGGCGCCGTGGCGCGCACGGTAAGCGGTTCCCTCACGAACCGGCGCGGCGGTGGGGGTCCAGAATGCCCCCGTTTCTTCGTCGCGGATGTAGATGGCTTCCGAGGGGGAATCGAGGACCGGATCGTTGGACCAGGCGGTCAGGCGGTTGCGTTGGCTGTTTTGCGACCAGGTGAACCCGGAACCGGTCTCGCTCACGACGGTCCCGAACGACGGGTTCGACAGGACGTTCACCCAGGGAGCCGGGGTGTGGATGTGCGGGCCAAGGTAGATGGCGTATTCCCTGCCGTCCGGCGTGAAACCCCCCAGGCTGTTGAAATACGGGAGTTCCATGAAGGGCAGCATGGGCGAGGGATCGCGCACCGGACGTTTGGTCTCCAGCTTTTCCGGCGCTTCGGGCGTTTCCATGTGCCCGCTCAGCTGCTGGGAAAGCGCACCCCGGGCGGCGACCATCACAACGCTTGAGGCGGCCTTCATCAGGTTGAGATCCTCGTCGGGGATCTGGTCGGCGTGGCGCAGGAAGATGCCGCCCGGCCGGTCGATCCCGGTGTGCATGGCGTACGCCTGGATCAACCGTTCGAGTTGTTCCTTGAGCGGCCGTTCGTATCCCCCGGCTTCCTCGTTTAGGATCAGCAGATCCGACCACAAGCCGTGCTTCCGCCAATAACTGTGGGCCTGCAGGACCTGCCGGATCAGCCCCAGGTCGCGCGGTTCGCCGATTGAGACGGTGAGGATCGGGAGGTCGCCGGAGATCCCATAGGGCCACAATCCGGCCTGGCCCTTGGAGTTCTCCTCCAGGCGTTCCGCGGAGGGCCGCATGACGCGGCTGGGATAGATCATGTGGCTGGCCAGCGTTTGGAACCGCCGGGCGTCGTCCATCTGGATCCGCAGCGAGCGCAGTTCTATCTGCGCCGAAGTCCAGGTGAAATCCGCCGCCCGGTCGATGGCGTGCGGGTCGCTGAATTTTTGGGCCAGGGCGAGCACTTTCTCCCGCGATTCGCCGGCGGCCATGACGAGCGAAAGCTGCGCCCGCTGGCCGGGTTCCAGGACGACGGTCTCGCGGATGCTGAGGATCGGATCCAATACGAATCCCTCGCTGTTGCCGGGAAGCTGCGCGGCGCCCATCGGGTCGGCCGGAGTCCTTCCCCGTCCGATGAACCGCAGGCGGTCGGTCTCGAACCGCATCGGGCCGAATTCCTTCCCGCCGGTGAACCGGTGGGCGACGAATACCGGAGGGTCGTCGGGGCTGCGTTTCCGGCGCCAAGCCAGCAGGGTTCGTTGGGTCGGAAGGGCTTCCGTCCGGACGAATAATTTTTGGAACGCGGGATGCTGTGCGTCGGCCTTGTGGGGCGCCAGGGAGAGCTCCAGGTAGCTGGTGAGATCCAACCGGCGGGTGAACACCGTGCGGTTGATCAGGGTTATCCGGCGGACTTCGACATCTTCCTCGGCCGAGACGAAGATCTCGGTGCCGCAGTCGATGCCGTGGTCTTTGCGCCAGAAGACGGCCCGTTCCAGGCTGAAGTGGGCGGAATAATCCTCGGGGATTTTTCCGCCGACGGGGTGGTAAACGGTCGACCAGGTATTGCCCGACGATGCTTCGCGGAGGTAGCAGAACGTCCCCTGCGAATCGCGTGTGCCGTCGGGCGACCAGCGGGTGATGTCGAAATCCCCCCACCGGCTGTAACCGCCTCCGCCGTTGGTCAGCATCACGCCGTAGCGCGCGTGGCCGAGCAGGACGGTCCGGGGCCGCAACGTGTGCGGTGTTTTAAACAGGCTTTCCATGGTTTTGGATTCGACGGCCGGCGGAGTGGGAACCGCGCGTTCGCGCGTCGAGGCGACGTGCATCGGCGGCGAGAGCGGGATCCGTTCGTGGAGCAACAACTCGGTGGCCCGCAGGAGGGGCGTGGAATGGAAATAGCGCCGGATGGGGTTGCCGAGCAGGAAGTTCGCCAGCGAGAGGAACGCCATGCTTTGATGGTGCACCATATACGTTTGGATGTTGATCCCCCGCCGCCCCTTGCGGCCCGTTCGGCGGCTGAAATCGATCGCGTCATAGAACCCGAGGTCCCCCAGCAGGTCGTAGCCCGCCAGGCGGCGGAGGTTGCGCACGGTTTCCCTCGGCGCCGTCGGAAGCGCCAGGAGCGAAGCGTAGGGCGCCACCACGATCTCCTCCTGCGTCTGCCGCTTAAGCCCCAGCGCGGGTACGCCGAAGGCCTTGTATTGATAGGTGCGGTTGATGTCCAAGTCGCCGAAGGCGGATTCCGACTGGCCCCAGGGGACGTGCCGCCGCTTTCCGAATGCGATCTGGACGGCGACGGCCTCCTTCGTCATCCGGTCGAGGAGCGAGTTTTCATAGGACCACTGGAACAGGAACGGCATCAGGTATTCGAACATGGTCCCGGTCCAACTGATCAATACCTGATGTTTTCCGACCTGGCGGAAGAGCCGCCCCAGAGCGAACCAATGGTCTATGGGGACTTCTCCGCGCGCGATTGCAACGTAGCTGCCCAGCCGGGCTTCGCTTGCCAGCAGGTCGTAATAGGAATTGTCGAGGCGCCCTTCCGCGACGTTGAACCCGATCGAGAACAGCCTTCGCTCGCGATCGTACAGGAACGCCATGTTGACCGATCCGTACAGGTCCCGGATGTCGTCCAGCAGCCGATGTCCCATGCCCAGCATCTCGCCGGCCAGCCATTTGGCGGTGGAGAAGGCCTGCAGCGCCCGGTCCGCGCGTTCCCGGAGCGGAGGGTCCGCCGGTCCGAGTTCCTCCAGGAAGGCCGGCATCGCCCGGATTCCGTCGACCGTCCCTTCGGCCAGGTCGGTCAGGGAGGGCAGCGCGTTAAGGTCCGCATCCAGCAGGCGGCGGATTTCCACAGGGAAGGGCGTTGCGGAGTCCGTCCCTTCGGCCAGGATCTCCAGCCAGGGAAAATACCGGTCGATGAGGTGGCGGATCGCCCCGGTCTGGTTTTCCAGTTCGCGCATCCAGCCGGCCGATTCCGATTCGGCCGAGGTTTCGCGCCGCACATCGACCGCCAAGTCGGCGACGTCCTTGTCGAGGCGGCGGATGAACTGCAGCGCGTCCACCGCACGCAGAGGCGGTTGGTCTAAAATCCGGGCCAGCCGGCGGATACGGGCGGTGTGCGCGCCCGACCGGGTTTCGCGTTCGTAGGCGGCGCTCAGGATTCTGGCCGTATCCAGCAATCCGGCGTAGATGCCGCCGTCCAGGAGCGGCTTGCCCAGCAGTTCCTCCAAACCCGTTTCCAGGGAGTACAAGGCGGCCAGCAGGTTCCCGCTGTCCACCATGGAGACGTAGCGCGGCTCGAGCGGTTCCAGGGTTTGCAGGTTGTACCAATTCAACAGGTGGCCTTCATAACGATCCAGTTTTTGAATCGTCTCCATGGAACGGGTCAGCGATTCGACGACTTGGTCGGTCGTGGCGTATCCGAATGACCGCGCGGCCAGCATGCTGACCATCCCGAAGCCGATATTGGTCGGGCTGGTGCGGAGGGCGATCCGGTTCTGATGGGAGATCTGGTAATTATCGGGGGGCAGCCAGGCCGAAAATTCGCCGATGCATTCCGAGAAGAAGCGCCAAGTCCGGCGGGCGATGAGGCGGAGGAAGGTGCGGTCCGCCGCCGATAGGGCCGGCCCTTGGGGTTTGGCGCGGGAGGGCATGCTGAGCACCCATCCCGCGGCCGGGGAAAGGCACCACAGCATCAGCCAGGTAAAGGCCGGTCCCCCATGCGCCGGCGCCAGGAACAGCAGAGCCGCGCCCGTTCCGGCGCTCAGGCCCGCCACGACGAACAAAGAGAGGATGAAGGAACGCGCCTCCCGCCGGATCCGTCGGCCGACGGCCTGCGCCGGTGTCCATTGCAGCAAAAAACGATGGGAGACCATCCGCCGGTATCCGACCCGGACGATGGCGTCGGCCGAGAGGTAGGCATGGTAGGGGAGCATGGCGGCTTCCACCAGGCAGCGGAGCACGTTGCGGCCCAGCTTGCCGTTGGCGAGAGCCGTCCATCCATCGCGGCTGGTCGCCACGGTGAGCAGCTGGGAGATCGGATCGAAGAACAAGGAACCGACGACGATCAGCAGCGAAAGCCAGCCGGCGGCCGGGAATGCGGTCCAGGAAAGGATCAACAGCCCCAGGTTGGCGATCGGCACCAGGCTGCGGCGGAGGTTGTCGAATATCTTCCACCGGCTGATGGCGGACAGTTGGTTCGGTCCTCTCCGCCCGCCCGCTATCGGTACGGTCGGCAACAGCCAATCGATGATCTGCCAGTCCCCGCGGATCCAGCGATGCCGCCGTTTGCATTCCGCATAGTATGTGCGGGGGAACTCGTCGAATAGCTCGATGTCGCTGACCAGCGCCGTGCGGACGTGTTCGCCTTCGATCAGGTCGTGACTCAGCAGGTGCTCTCTGGGGAAGCGCCCGGTCAGTGTCCGGTGAAAGGATCGCAGGTCGTAGATGCCTTTGCCGTTGTAGGAGGCTTCCCCGATAAGGTCCTGGTAGACATCCGAAACGGCCCGGGTGTACGGATCGACGCCGGCCGCGTCGGCGAACAGGCGGCTGAAGGGAGAAGCCAGGGCGCTGGGCAGGGAAGGGCTGACCCGCGGCTGGAGAATCGTGTAGGTGCCGGGGCGGATTCCGCCGTGACCGTCCGGCCGGGGCCGGTTGAGGGGATGGGCCAGCGTTTCGATCATGCGGCGGGCCGTCCCCGGCGGCAGTTGGGTGTCGCTGTCGAGGGTGATGAGGAAGCGGATGTCGTGAAGCCGGTCCGCATTCCCGGCCTGCAGCAGCGGCGGGGCGTTTTCCGGACGGGTGTTTTCGAGGAAATGGTGGAGTTCCCCGAGTTTTCCGCGCTTGCGGTCCCGGCCGATGAAGGCCTGTTCGGAATCGCTCCACTCCCGTTCGCGATGGAAAAGGAAGAATCGCTCCTCGCCGTACTTGCGGTTTAACCCGTCGATGAGCGCGACGGCTTCCCGCAGCAGGGAGGCGTCCTCCGGACGGTGCGGGGTGGCGGAATCCTTGAAGTCCGTGAACAGGCTGAAGAAAATGTTGGAGTCTTTGTTGCCCAGATACCGGATTTCCAGCCGTTCCGTTTCGCCGCGGATCGCGGCGGAATCCGACAACAGCGTGGGCACCACCACCAGGGTCCGGAAGGCATCCGGAACGCCCTGCCGTTCGAAATCCATTTTCGGCAGTGTGCGCGGGGGCAGGATGCGGGTCAGCAGATAATTCAGGACCTGGACGGCCAGCTGGCTGACGGGCAATACCAAGCCGGCGGCGAGCAGGATCCGCAAGACGGCCGTCCGGGCGGACATCGCGGTAAACAATGCGGGAGCATAGAGAGCCGAGAAGATCAATCCGAGGAAGAGAAAGAACACCGGGGCATGGCGGGCATACAGCCATTCCCGAAAGCGGCAGCGGAGCGGTCTGCGGCATCCCAGCATCTCCACCAGGATCCGCCGGCCCTCGCCGATGAGGTAGTACCCGACGTGGGCGAGCCGGTCGTCCTCCGGTTCGCCGTGTTCCAAGGCCTGGGCGCAGCGGCCGACGACCCGTTCGGCGACGACGTGTTCCAATATGCCGGATTCGCGGGCTGTTTCCTCCACCGCCCGGCGGTAGCGGTTCCGGGTTTCGAAATCCATCTGCGGGTAGGTCCCCGCCGGGTCGGTCGCCAGGATCCGTTCCACGCGGCTGGTGGCTTCGAATATCCGCCGCCAATCCGTGAGAGCAAGCTGCCGCAGGCTGGAAAAGGCGTTGCCGATGGACACCAAGTCCTTCGCCTGGCGGTTCTGCTCGCGCACGGTCAGGTTCCCCAATCCCTTGGACAGCGTGCGGGTCAGCCAGTTCTGCACCAGGACGAGCACGTTGGCTTCGTCGTAGAGGTACCCCAGCAGCTGCGTGGCGAAGTGCTCGCTGGGCGAGGGCATCTGATCGGTGAGCCGGGCGAGTATGGCGAAGAGCTGCCCCGGATTCCGCCGGTTGGCGCTGATCAGCCGGTTGGCCCAGAAACCCGCCGCCGCCCGCTCGCGCGATTCCACCAGCGTCTTTTCCCCCAGGCGGCGGATGTTTTCGATCAGGACGATGCGCAGGATCTGCGGAAGGGCCCACAGTTCACCGATGGTCAGGGGGGATACGGTCTGGTAGGCTTTCAGATAGGCGGTGAGGGTTTCGCGGTCGAGCCACAAATCGATGTGCAGGGCCAGCTCGTCGGCCAGGCTGTAGATCCGCGGCAGACCGGCGTGCGGCTCGCTTTCCAGCAGCGGAAGTTCCTGGAAATACCTGCGCGGAAGGTTGGTCTGGATGTCGCGGGCATTGCTTTCGATGATGTATTCGTTGTCGAGGATCCATTCGGCCGAGGCGGTGGCGGGTTGCTCGAGCCGGTCGGCGGCGGAAAGGTCGCGGCAAATCCGGTTGATCGTCCGGACTTCGCTGTTGATGCACCGCAGGAGTTCGTCGGTATGGGCGGGTTTGGCCTTCAGCCGGTGATCCTTGGCCAGGCGCCGGGCGTGCTCCTCCAGTTGGATCCGGGGAAGCATGGTGCCCGTGGTCAGGTCCGCGGCGGTTCCTTCCTTTCGTTGCGGATACAGCAGGAAGATGGTGGGTTGCGATTCCGAGCTGTTGCGGATGATGGTCTGCGGAATCCGCAGCTCGTGCAGCGGGGCTTGAAGCAGCAGGACGCTCTCGTCGGCCAGCAGCCAGTGGACGTGCTCGTTCCGCACCCGCCCCGCGAGTCCGAACCGCGAGCGGCGGTAGACCAGCCACCCGAACCCCGAACCCGTCAAGCCGCCCGCCAGGATGGGAATCCAGAGAACGTGTTCGTACCCGGGCCAGGCCGCAAACGGTATCAGCAGAGTCCAGAACAGGACGGCGAGCGCCGCAAGGGCGAGGGCGGACAGACCGGTCCAGATGAGGCGCAATTCGACGAAGGGGTCTTTGATCCGGATGGCGCCGTCGGCCGTCCGGCGCAGGAGCGAAAGGCGCGAATACCCCTTTTGCTGCAACTCCCAGAGCGCCTTCTTGGCGTCCTCGTGTTTGAGGAAATACGACGCCAAGACGCAAAGACCTTTGTCCCTTCCCTCACCCTTCGGTCGCGCAGATCGCTTGGCTTTTTCGTTCGATGTCATAGGGGCCGCTTTCCGTTCCGGGGGCACAGTATATCCTGCCGATTGGGACCGGTCAAAACCGTTTTCGGAATGGCGCGGGGGAAGTGCGTGGGGGAGGATGCAGGGATGACGAGTGATGAAGTGCGCGGGGGGTAAGCAAGGCCGTCATAACCGAGCGATCCGTGCATTTGTCATCTGTGGGTCATTATCGGATTTGTCCTCCCCGTGCGTTCCGCCTCTTCGTCATCCCCGCGGTTTCTCTCTCATCGTCATCCCCGATTGTTTTTATCGGGAATCCAGTGTCTTTACTGGTCCGTGGCCAATAAAGGCGCCTTCCCGGTACGGGAATCCATCCAATAACCGTCCTGTCCTCCCTCCCCTTCCATTTGGCGTTCTCTTCGTGTGTCGCGGTATTCCCCTCCCCCTCCCCTCGTTCCACTCGAGGAAAGGATCCCGTATCACGGGAAGGGGGAAGGGAAAGTGGCGAGGGGATAGAATGGGACGGCGGGAAGAAATCTGCGGATGTCAATCTTGCATCCGTACGATATACATGGATATCACCATGTCATTGACCTACATCAATAATGCCGTTCAAACCTTCTTTTCCACCGGCAACTTCAGCGTAAACCGCGCGCCGCCTTCGGGAAGGTTCTCCGCAGTCAGCGAGCCGCCGTGCGCATCGGCCAATTTGCGGGCGATCGCCAATCCCAACCCGGATCCTCCCTCGGAGCGCGAGCGGCCGGAATCCAGCCGGTAGAAACGCTCGAAGATTTTTTCCAGCGAATCGGCCGGGATGCCGGGTCCGGAATCGTCGACGGTGATGCACACCGCGCCGCCTGCGGATTTCGCCCCGAGCCGGACGATGCCGCCTTCCGGCGTGTGGCGCAGCGCATTGTCGATCAGATTGCCGAGGATCTGTTCCAGCCGCTGCAAATCGGCGGAAAGCGGCGGGAGATCCCCGGTCGGAAGGCATTCCAATTTCTGCGATCGCAATTCGGCGTGCGGCGTGAACCGGGCGGTGATGCGCCGCAGCAGGCGGGGAACATCCAACCCGGTTTTTTCCAGCGCCAGCCGGCCCGCGTCGGCCAACTCCAGCGTCCGTAAGTCCTCAATCAGGCGGTCCAGGAGGTCCGTGCTCTCGCGGATCGGGGCGAGGTTTTCCTTGGTCAGCGGGAACACCCCGTCGGCCAGCGCGTCGAGGTTGGCCCGGATGACCGAGAGCGGCGTGCGCAGTTCGTGGGCGATGTCGGCGGTCATCTCCTTGCGCAGGGTTTCCTGCCGTTCCAGATCCGTCATCATCCCCTGGAAAGAACGTGTCAGGTCGCCGACTTCGTCCTCGCCGGGCGGCGACAAACGGATGTTGCGTTCTCCGCGCGCAAACTGCTGCATGGCGGCCGACAGGCTGCGCAAGGGGGAAGTCAGGTTGCGGCTGAGCAGGAGTGCGATTACCAAGCCCACGACTCCCGTAGTGACCGCGGTCAATATCAGGATCCGGTTCACCCCGCGAAGCAGCGGCTCCTCCAACTGTCCGGGCTGGTCCTCGAAAGACACCAATTGGCCGACGGTCTCCTCGCCGGTTTCGATCGGAACCGCGACGGTTCCCAAGTCGCCGCCGTACGCCTCCCCGACCAGCCTTCCGTCTGTGTCGACAACCACCGTGCCGTCCGCATCGACGATCAACAGCCGGGTGTCGTGCCCGCCCGGGATCGGCCGCGGAATGAGGAGCACGCTTTCGGCGCCGCGCCAGGATTGGTTGGCGCTGTAGTAGGCGGCCAATTCGCGGGCCAGCATGTTGTTGGGCATCATTCCGAAGCGGGAGAGGGCACCGCGCACCTCGCGTCCGGCCGTCCGGTAGGTGAAGAACACCACCGAGCCCAATGTGATGAGCAGCAGCAGGCCGAAGGCCAGGAGGATTTTCGTGGCAAGACGCATGGTCACTGTTCCGCGAATTTGTATCCGATGCCGAAGACGGTGAGGATGCGGGCCGGGTGCTTCGGGTCCGGCTCGATCTTGGCGCGCAGGTTCTTGATGTGCACGTCGATCGTGCGTTCATACCCTTCGAAGGCGCTGCCCTGGGCCGCCTCCAGCAATTGCATTCGGGTGAATACGCGGCCCGGCTGGCCGGCCAAGACCGCCAACAGGCTGAATTCCGTGGGCGTCAGATCCAGCGGCTCCTCCCCGCGGTGCACCGTGTGGCGGACGGCGTCGATCTCCAATCCGGCGATACGGATCACTTCGGCCGGAGCGGCGCCGCCTTGCGAACGGCGCAGGATGGCCCGCACGCGGGCGACCACCTCGCGCGGGGAGAAAGGTTTAACGACGTAGTCGTCGGCGCCGAGTTCGAGCCCCACCAGGCGGTCGGCCTCCTCCACCCGGGCGGTGAGCATCAGAATCGGAGTCTGCCCCTGGCGACGGATTTCCCGGGCCACATCCAGTCCGTCCATCCCCGGCAGGTTCAGATCCAGGATGACCAGATCCGGCCGGGCTTCGTGGAACGCCTGCAGGGCTTCGTCGCCGCGGTAGGCGGCCGACACCCGGAATCCGGCCTTCTCCAAATACGAACGGACGACCCGCACCAGCTCCGGTTCGTCGTCCACGATCAATATCCGAGCGTCCATGATCTCCATTATATGGGAATGCCGGCGGCGGCGGGAGCGGAACGCCTTGCGGAGGAACGAGGGCTTTTCTTCCTACGCAAGGCGTCCATCGCATATACCTTATACAGGAGTTACTTCTTTGTCTTCTTTTTCTTCTTCCCGCAGTACGGGCAGGCCACCCAGTCCGGGTTGAGCGGTTTTTCGCAGCTGTAACAGGGCGTGGTAGGGACGGGCGCTACCGCCTTCGGGCCGGCGGATTTCACCAGCAAATAGACCAGGGCGATACCGCCGGCGACGAACAGAGTGGGAAGGACCGAACGGAACAGCATGCCGATCCAGCTAATTCCGCCGAAGCCCCATACCATCATCCCGTCGTGCATCATGTCGTATCTGAGAACGGTCCTCATCGACGGCATCCATGTCCCGGCGAACAACGGCAGCGCGACGAGGAACGATACCAGAAAGACGGCCAATCCGAACAAGATCCACTTCCATAAATTTTTCATGGTTCCATCTCCTTTTCCGCGGCGGACGAACCGCGCCGGCCGGGCGGGCGACGGTTTCGGATAACTTCGATCACCCCGTTTCCTGCGCGGTCCGTTCAACGGCGGATCTCAAGCGTGTTTCTCCGGAAACCGGCGGACGGTGCACCTTTCACTGCTCCGGGCTGCTGTCCTCCAACCGATTTTCTCGGAACTGCTCCAGCCGATCCCACAGCCTGCCCCGCATCCGGTCGGGCATACGGCCGAGAAACGGCAGCGGTCCCTTATGGTATTCCTCTTCGAATTCGCAATCCGTCCGTATCGCTTTTGCCCTTTCCTGGGCGTACGTTCTGAATAGCTCGCTTCCGCCGTAGGCCGCACCCACGCCCAGGGCGGCGGCAACGGCGGCGACCAGGATTCCGATCATCCACGTGCGCATTCTTGCCTCCCGGAACAACGGTGTTTGGATCGCCGTGTTCCTGATCCCAGCATAGCCCCCGGTTGTGAAGTAGTTGTTAAGGGAGGATGGGAAAATATTGTAGAGACCGAAAAAGGGAGGGGATTCGGCGCCGGTCGAGTGCGCCGGAGAAGTCGAATTCAGAGTCCGATATGGGATTGCCGGACGAAGCGGGGCGCGCGGCGCAAGGCGCCGCGGGATTCAGCGCCGCGTTCTTCGATCGAAACGGTGCAATCCCGCCCGCTCGGCGTCCGCGAAGGCCTGAGCGTATTCGGCGGCGGTGATGGGGCGGTTGATCGCTTCGAACGCCCCCGGTCCGACCCGGCCGGCGGGCCGGTATTGGGCCATAAGATTAACGTAGGTGTGAGCGGAGAGATCTTCCGCCAGAAAGCCCATGATCTCGCGGGTGCCGGCGACACCGCCGGGCATCACCAGATGTCGGACGAGGACCCCGCGTTTGGCCAGGCCGTCTTCATCCAGTTTCAATTCCCCCGTTTGGCGGTGCATTTCGCGCAGCGCTTCGCGCGCGGCCTGCGGGTAATCCGCCGCCTGCAGGTAGCGTTTGGCGGATTCCGGATCCCAGATCTTGAAATCCGGCATGTAGATGTCGACGATTCCATCCAGCAGGCGAAGGCTGTCGATGGAATCGTAGGCCGATGTATTGTAGACGACGGGAAGGGTCAATCCCCGTTCGGCCGCGAGGGCGAGCCCTTCCAGCGCCTGCGGCACCACGTGTTCGGGCGTCACCCAGTTGATGTTGTGGCATCCAAGGCGCTGCAGCGCGAGCATCATCCCGGCGATCCGTTCCGCGTCGCACTCCTCGCCGCGCCCGCCCTGGCTGATGTCGAAATTCTGGCAGAACACGCAGCGCAGGTTGCAGCCGGTAAAGAAGATCGTGCCGCTGCCCTTCCATCCGCGCAGGCAATCCTCCTCGCCGAGGTGCGGAAAGCAGCTGCTGACCTGGGCGAGCCGCCCGGTCCGGCACACCCCTTCCGCCCCTTCCAGCCGGTCGACCCCGCAGCGGCGCGGACAAACGGCGCACGCGGCAAGGCCGGCGACGGCCCGTTCGGCCCGGCTCCGGAGTTCGTCCGGCGGCAGCTTCCGATAAGCCGGCTTGAAATCCTTCTTGCGGATGAGAAAATCCGGATCGGTCAACCGGGAACCTCCAAGAAAACGGGGCCCTTCAGCCTTCCTGCGGCCGGCTTCAGGGTGACATGGAAAAAACGATCGGCTTCAGGGTGACAATTCTGGTTGTCATCCTGAGGACGCGTTCTTCGCGTCCGAAGGATCTCGCGGCTTCGTTTTCCGTTCATTGGATGGGATGTGGCCGGCCGACATCGCATCAGCCGCGGCGTCGCCATCTATTCCGGCGTCCAGCGCTTTCCATACGATGGCCTGCAATCGGGAAAAATGCGAACCCGGCCAGAACACCTTCCCGCAGCCGGCGCAACGGTAGAACTCGGAAAAGTGCTCGCGGGTGCCGGGCGGCAGCCGATCGAGGACGGCGGCCTTCTCGACCGGCTGCAGCAGGCCATTGCAGATCAAACAGCGGCGGAACGGAGCGGCAGATCCCGCCAGATCGAAACGCACCGCCACCTCGCGGATCTGCTCGCGGGGCGAATCGGAGCGCACGCAGTAGCCGCGCGTCACGAGCGAGCGTTTCAGCACGCCCCGGTCGCGCGTCAGGAGGATGCGGTCCTCGCCGGCCGACAGGCGTGCCAGCTCCTCATCGGCGAAATCATTGCGGTAGAGCGTATCGAAACCCAGCAGGCGCAAATAGGCGGCCAGCCGGCCCAGATGCGCGTCGAGGATGAAGGCCGGGTTGCGCAAGGGTTTCGGGCGCAGGCGGAGGACGGGGCGGATATCGATGGATTCAAAGACCGGGTAGACGCTGACCGCATCGCCATCGCCGACGATGTAGTGGAAATCCACCGACCGCCCATCCACCAGGATCAGGTCCACCTCGGTGTGCGGCACCCCCAGCGATTCGATCATGTCCTTGACCGAAACCCGTCCCCGGAACTTGTGGGAGAAGGCCTTCTGCCGGCGGTTGGCAGGAAGGAAATCGTTCAATTCGGCGTAGAAGCGGAAGATGGCGGCGGGCATGTCCCGGATCCCCTTGTGGAGTACCGAGTCGGTCATAAGACCGACTCGGTAGTACGCGATTTTCTCGATCAATCCCAATATTCTCCCCTCCGCCACCGCCTGGGTCCGGCTGTTGACGCCGAGCTTGCCGTAGATGTTCTGGATGTGGCGCTTGGCGGTGGGGAGCGCGATGACCAGCCGTTCGGCGATCTGGGCGTTGGTAAGCCCCTTGGCCACCAGGCGCAGGACCTCCAGTTCGCGTTTGCTGAGCGGTTCGGGGAGGCCGGAAGGCTTTCCCCGGGCTCCTCCTGCGGTCGACCCGCCGGGAGCAGGTTCCATCCGGCGGCCGACGGCGGTGACTTTATCCACAAAGGAGGGAGCGGCTTTCCGCGCCGCCGGAAGCAGATCGAGTGTTTGGGGATCCTCTTCCAGGAAGATGCGCACATACTCCTCGGGCGCGGCGAACTGCACGGCGGCCGTCATGTGCCCGGCGGCCGAGGGGCGGTCGCCCGTCCGCTCGGCCAGGAGGGCGGAAAGGACGCGGACGGAGATCAGCGGGCGGCGTATGCCGCATCGTTCCAGGTAGGCGCGCAGCCGTGCCAGGAAGCAGCCGGCTTCATTGTAGGCTTTACGGGCCAGCAGCCAGCGGGCGTATACCAGGTGCGTATCCAGCCGGATGTACTGCGGCTCTTCTTCGGTCGAACAGCCGGCTTCCTCCACCCAGTGCCGGACGGAATCCATGCGGCCAAGCCGCAGGTGAAGATTCGCCCGCATCGCCAGCACGGTGCCCAGGTCGGTCAGCCCGGTCTGACGGGCGAAGTCGGCCGACCGGTCGAGCGCCTCGAGCGCTTCGCCCGTCCGGCCCAGCGCCTCCAGGAGCGGGGCGTTGATGCCGCGGGCGAAGGTGACGAACGGTTCCTGGCGGTGCCGCGTGCCGTAGGCGACCGCCTCTTCGTACAGGCGCCGGGCCTCCTTCAATTCGTTGGATTCGTAATACAACATCGCTTGGCGCGCCAGCAGCAAGCAGCTGGTGGGGGAGGCTTCCTCCTCCGTCGCGATCCGCTGGCGGATGGTCTCCCGGCAGACGGAGAGCGCCTTGCGCCTTCGGCCGGCAAGGTTTAAGTCGTAGACCAGCATCATGTCGACCAGGTCGGTGAACAGGTGCGAAAGCGGGGAGGTCCATGCCGTACGGGCTTCCTGCAACGTGCGGATCGCCTGATCGAGGTCGCCCATCCGCTCGTACGGTTCGGCCAGCAGCCAGTAGGCCATCGGCAGCCATTGTTTCTTCCGCCCGCGGAGGTTGTCGATGGCCAGCCGTGCCAAGCGGATGGTTTCCGAATATTCGCCGCTTCCCATCAGCGCATGAAACGCCCGGAGCAGGGAGATCATCCCGCGCAGAGGGGGATCGGCGCCGCCTTCCAGCGCGCGTTCCGCGCCGTTGACCGCTTCGATCGCTTCCGGCAGTTTGCCGTTCAGGGTGAACGCCCAACCTTTGTACAACGACAGTTCCGGATCGGCGGCCGAAAGATCCTGCGGCAGAGAATCCATCCAGTCCAGCAGGGTTTGCGCCCGGCCTTCGCGGATGATATCGTCGGCGGCGGTGCGGATCAGCCGGGCAGCCTCCGAATAATCGCCCGTTAGCTTTCCCGCCTGGAGGGCGTGCCGCACGGCCCGGAACGGCAGATTGTGCGTTGCGTACCAGGCGGCGGCCCGGAGATGCAATCCGGATTCGTCCGCAGGCGGAAGGCGGGCGGTGAGGAATTCGGCGAACAGCCGGTGATAACGGTACCACTCGCGGCGCGAATCCAACGGGAAGAGGAAGATGTTCGACGCCTCCAATTGCTCGAGCACCGCCTGGCTGCCGCTCCCTTCGATGACCGCATCGCACAGCGAAGCGCACAACCGGTCGAGGATCGCGGTTCGGCGCAGAAAATCCCGGGTCGGGGGCGGCAGCCGCTCCAGCACCTCGACGACGAGGTAATCCATCACGTAGCGATGGTCGCCCGAAAAGGCGGCCAGGAATTTCTCCGGCCGGCCGCCTTCCTTCTGCAGGGCGAAAGCCGCCAGTTGCAGCCCCGCCACCCAGCCTTCGGTGCGCGCCTCCAATGCCTCGATCGCCTGGGCGGAAAGGGAAAGATCGGCCGAACGGACGATGAACTCCTCGGTTTCGGCGGCCGAAAAGCGCAGGTCGGCTTCGCGCAGTTCGGTGATCAGCCCGCCGGCGCGCAGGCGCGCCAATGGAAGGGGAGGATCTTCGCGGGTTCCGACGGCGATATGCAGGGAGGCGGGGATGTGCTCGAGGAGGAAGGCGACCAGCTCATGCACGCCGGGCGATGTCACCAAGTGGTAATCGTCGAGGATCAGGAGGAACGGCTCGGCGCGGGCCAGTTCGTTCACCAGGGAAGGCAGCACGCTCGCCGGGTGGACGCTTTGCGGGGATTGCGGCAGAGGCGGCGGGAGGGCGCTGATTGTTCCGGCTGATGGACGGATCGATTCGACGAGGTAGCGAAGGAACAACGCCGGGTCGTTTTCGGATTCCTCCAGCGACAGCCAGGAGACGGGGCAGGCGGTATGGCGGGCCCAATCCGCCAACAGCGTGGTTTTTCCAAATCCCGCCGGGGCGGAGATCAGGGTCAGGATGCGTCCCCCCGTCCGGCCATCCTCCAGGGTTTGGAGCAGCCTCGGACGCGCCACCAATCCGGCCCGCAGGCCGGGGGGATGGGTCTTGACCTCAAGTAAAACGTCGCGGTTCACCAACCGTCTTCTTTCCGCCTGCCGCCGCCGTTAATTCCGAAATCCG
This sequence comes from Anaerolineales bacterium, assembly GCA_046260075.1. Taxonomy (GTDB): domain Bacteria; phylum Chloroflexota; class Anaerolineae; order Anaerolineales; family RBG-16-64-43; genus JAFGKK01. The sequence continues at coordinate 20,193 of JBJYXS010000203.1, forward strand.
TCCCACACCGCAAGCGCTTCCTTCGGCACCCCGTCGGAGGAACGCAATCCGACCACCGAGAACCACCGCATGGTTTCGGTCATCTCCGCCTGGCCGTGATCGGCGAAATATTTCCCGTAGGATTCCATGTTCAAGTCGTCCAGGAGCAAATAGATCCAATCCCCTTCGGATCCTTCCCGGAATTCGTCCCAGGCCACTCCCTGTTGGATCATCACCACGTCGCCGTGTTCCGCGATCGAACCGTAGATGGCGATTCCGCTGAAGAAGTCCACGTCGGGCGGGGCGTGGAAGAATCCATATGCCGTCCGGCCGGAATCGAAGATGGACGGAGAGGGGGGAGTGGGATGGAGCCATAGGCAACTGAGGATCCCAAGAGTGAATGCGATCCATCCGGCGGTCTTGTACAAGGCGAAGCGGAAGGGCGTTGCGGGAATGCGGGGCGGCTTGGCGGGCAAGCCGGGCAATCCGCCGATAAGGCGGGAGCGGTGCAAAAGCGGGGCGGCTACACCCATACCGGAGGCGCATCCCCCACGCCGCGGGCCAGGATGCGCAAATCGGTTCCGTCCGGACGGACGACCATCAGCGTGCCGCCGGTTTCTTCGGAGGAACTTCTTTCGACCAGGGCGATCCATTCCCCGTCGGGTGAAAAGGAGACGAAGGACGGCGCCTGTTCGAGCGCGGCGACGGTGTTGCGGTACTCGCCCTCCGTCGTGATAACCGCCAAGACGCCGGTCGTCAGGCGGAACAGGAGGAAAGCGGACCGGTCGGGGAACCAGCGCGCGCCGAAGACCGGGTCGTATCCTTTTTCTTCGAGCGCAACGTAATACCGGCTTTCGTCCAATCCGAAGATGACGATGTAATTCTGATCCTCGGGCGCGTCGGCGGGCAGAGCGCCGTTGTCGGGTTTTTCGGGAACCACGGAAGAAAGGAACAGGCTGTCGGGAGACCAATCGTAATGACCGAGGTAAGGATCCTCCCGGGCGATCCAGACCGTGCGTGAATCCGAGGCGCGGAACGCGTACGGGAAGGAATCGGTTTCGAGCGGATTGCCCATGTCGAAGGCGAAGACCCATATGCCGTCCGGGGACCAGGCGATGCGATCGGCCAAAGGGGCTTCGATCCCGAGGGCTTTCATTTCCGTGGCATACCCGCTGCTGAGCGCAACGGTGTACAGGAAAGCGGATGTCTCGCTGACCTCGAGGGGATCTTTGGTATACGCCGATGCCGCATAGGCGATCTTCTGGGCGTCCGGCGACCACTCGAAAGCCCATATCGTCCGTCCGGCCCCCGTGCTGGCGGCGAGCTTGGTGACCATCCGCTTCCAACTGCCGTCGATGTTCACGGTCTGGATCGTGTTCCCCTCCGGCTGGGAGACATAGGCGATCTTTTTGCCGTCGGGCGAGATTTCCGGCAAGCTGCAGTCGGGCGGTATGGTCGCGGTCTGCGACTCGGGTTCTCCTCCGGAGACGGGAATTCGCAAGGCTTCGCACCCGCCGGCGGCAAGGAACAACAGGGCGGGCTCGTTCTCTTCGGGTTCTCCTGCGAAGAGGGTCGGCGTGAAGGTGGCGGTCGGCGTATCGGTGACGGTCGGCGAGCTGGTGACGGTCGGCGTGAAGGTCAGGGTGGCGGTTCCCGTGGCCGTCCGCGTGGTCGTGGCCGTCGATGAAGGAAACGGCGTGGCGCTGGCTCCAATTCCCTGGAGGAGCGCCAGCGGGTCTTCCGGCAAGTTGAGCGACGGGAAATACGCCGTCCATTGCGGGTAGAACAGGACGGCGGCGAGGCATAGTGCGGCGCCCGAGCCAAACGCCGCCAGGATCAAGACCGTCCGCAATCTGCAGCCGGACCGCCGGCGGGGTTTGGCATTTTTTTTCAACAGAGGGGGCGGTTTTTTGTCCGGCGGCTTGGGCGGCTGCGGCGAATCCGCACCGGACCGGGCCCGCAACCGGTTCAGCCCTTTCTTGGCCAATTCGCTGTTGGGGTTGTGACGCAGGCATTCTTCCAGCAGGTGGATTCGTTGCTCGGGATCGGATTCGGTCTGCACCAGCCATAGCCAGGCCATTTCCTGGGTCGGATTGTCGCTGGCGATCTTGTGGAACAGCGCGTGAGCTTCCTCCGTCCGCCCGGATTGGGCGAGGGAGATGGCATGGTGCAGGAGGGCGTTCTCTCGGGAAGGTGACATAACGGCCGGATAGTGCGTACCGTCCCCGATTATATCCTACCGATCGGCCACGTTCCGGCATCAGCGAACACTTCACCTGCGGCCGACGGCGTCGACGACCGGGTGCGGCAGGCCGCTGACGGGATGCAACCCGGCGGCCTGCCGTCACTGGATTTGTTCCCGTGGGATGTCTTCCTCCTGCGAAAACGTCCTTGCATCCCTCCGGTCCGATGTGAAGAGAAAGCCGCTGCCGCGCTTTTTCTTTCCTGCGGATCATGGGCGGCCGCGCCCGCAATCCCGGAGGGGATGGAACGATTCGATCATTCGACCCGCGGGGCGGACTGCAGAAGTTTGGCGGCCGTCAGGAAATACCAGACGGGTGCGCACAAGCCGCCGACGGCGGACGCCGCCGCGTCCAATAGACCCCAATGGCACACCGACGCCAGCACGGCCGCCAGTAGAAAGACTCCCAGGAGGATCCCCAGGCCGGCGTGGAGATTCCGAAAGACATTCCAGCGCCGGGCCGTAATATTGACGATCAGAAACCATACTCCCATCCCGCCCAGGGAAAGGATGTGCAGGGGATCCAATTGCGGCAGGCCGACGGCTTCGATCGCGGCCCGGATGGCGGCATCCCCCTCCAGATACGCGCCGGCCGCCTCGGGCGCACTGCCGAGCAGGGTCAGGAATCCGGCCGCCGATACGATGGACCCGGCAAGGCCGAATTGCCGCCCGATGGAGATCCACTCGTCCCCTTCGCGGCTCAGCCATCCGCTCAGGGAGGGGATGACCGCCAGCGAGAGAAGGGAAACGGCGCTCATCACGCCCCAAAGGAAATTCATCAACGCCGGGTCGTCCGCATAGGCCGGGAAAAACCCTCCGTCTTCGAATCGGCCGCCGATCGGAACGGCCACCGCGTAGAGGATGACGGCCAGGTAAAGGAATCCGGACGCGGCGGCCCAACCCCCGACCCCAGTCCAACCCCCCAATGGGGGATAACCGCTAAACTACCTTCCCCAAACCACGAGACC
>JBJYXS010000203.1:23391-31773 GCA_046260075.1 Anaerolineales bacterium
CCTGCGCCGCATGGGGGCTTCCCGGGTCATGGACGTTCCCCTTCCGGGGCGCGGGCACGCGGCAGGCCGCGCAGGAGACGGATCCCCAAGGCTGCGAACCATACCGGATAGACGACGGCTCCCCCGGCCGACGCCAGCAGGTTCAACGGTTCAAACGAGAACAGCGAAGCGAACACGGTGGCCCAAGCGCAGATGCCGGCGGCTATTCCCGTTAGCGCGTGCCATTTCGGCAGACAACCTCCGCGGTATGCCAGGATGTTGACGAGGATCATCCAGGTTCCCGGTCCGCCGAAGGAGAACCATCCGTCGGGATCGATCTGCGGCAGACCGAAGGCCAGGATGGCCTTCCGTGTGATCTCGCCGCCCGCCTGATAGGCGGCCGAAAGGACGGGCGCGGTGCGTGTCAGGGTGATCGCCCAAACCCCCTGGACCGTATAACCGGCCAGGCCGAAAAGGGTGGCGAACCGCGCTCCTTCGGCGTGGACGGCGCGCACCGCTTCATATACGACGGGGAGAACGGCATACGAAAGCACGGCGGTGATCGAAAACACGATCCATGGCAGCGACGAACGCAGCGCATTTTGGGCGAATGTGAGAAAGAAGGCGTTCGCGTCGTCGCGGCCCGTTTCCGGCGCGAAGACGAAGTATAGGATGATGACGACGTTCATCAGGCCGATCGCGACGGCGGAGATCCCGGCCGGCAGCGAGCGGAGAACGGATGGTTCCCGGGGATTGTTCATCTTTTCCTCCTATTGCGGTATTGGGGGACGGATGCGGGACGGCCCGCTTTCCGTTCCTGACGGTTCGTGCAACATCCCTATCGGCATCTCAGATCCGGCTCCGAAAGAACCGTTCGAGTGCGCCCCGGGGGAGGGCGCTCGTCCAATGCAGCAGATTTGCTTGATGGCCGACCCGATACGTTCGCTTCGGTTTTTCCGCCGCCAGAGCGGCGTGGACGACGCGGGCGACCTGCTCCGGATCGGTCCGGCTGCGGTCGAACCGATCGAATTGGTCCTGAAGTTTCCGCAGCGAGGGGAGGTATCCCTCCGCACGGTCGCGAGGCCACTCGCGCATGGCCGCCTCGAGCTCCAGCGCCGTGCGGGCGGGGGCGGCCGTACGGATCCCGCCGCAACCGATCAGGACGTTGGGAATGTTCCAGGGCGAGAGTTCCAGGTGCAGACTCTGCGCGATGCAGTGCATCGCGAATTCGCAGGCGTGTATGCTGGCTGCGTACGGTATGGCCACCAGGGCGGGTGTGGCGATCCAGAGGATCCGGCCGCCGCGTGCGCGGCGGATGAGGGGCAGAAGGTTTTGCAGGAGGGCCACCGGCCCCAGCACCCGGGTTTCCAACTCGAGTCGAAACCGGTCCAGATCCAAAAGCTCGACGGGCGCGATGAACCCTCCGCCGGCGTTGTTGACCACCGCGTACAGGCGGTCGTTCCCCTTGCGGGCCAGGGCTTCCCGCACGGAGACCGCCGCGGCGGCGATCTGCCCGGAATCCGAAAGATCGAGCGGGCAGATGGGTTCCAGGCTCTTTAGGCGGAAATCCCGCAATCGTTGGGCGTCCGATTCCCTGCGAACCGCGGCCAGGACGTGGAAGCCGGTGGACGCGAGGTGCAGAGCCGAAGCCAGACCGATTCCGGATGAGCAGCCGGTGACCAGGATGGATTCGCCCGCCGGATACGGATCGGACGCGGCGCGAGTGTTCATGGAGCTGTCTCCTGGTGAAAGGTGCGGGCGGCGGATTTCGCCTCTCGGGCGGACGGTGACGGCAAGCAACGGAACAGCGAGATCCTGCAAACGGCGCAGGATCCCGAACAGGGCCGCCTGATCGGGCAACGGCCCGCGCAGGACGGACACGGACTCCTGTTCGTGTTGCAGCGACATGCCGGGGAACCATTTGGCGGACAGGTCGTAATCCAGCCGCACGCCGACCCGGATTTCCACCGCGGCGGGAGGGGGAGCGGCGCCTTTTCTTCCGCGTTCCATCATTCCTTCATTTCTCCGGAACAAAATCCGCAACCGGCCGGTATCGCACCCCAAAGGATCCAATCGACGGCGGTTGTTCCGCAGGGAGAGGTGCCGCACGCATGCGGCAACTTCCTGCATTCTCTGTTCGGCGGATGACGGATCTATGATGTTCCGAAAAGGGGTGCATTGTCATGGTTCGGAAGGTGTATCGGCGGGGTGTATTTGCGCCGAACGGGAAAAATGAGCTGAATCCGGAGCATTCCGGGGCTGCATCCGAAGGCGTCCGTTCCGGCACCCGGGTGCTGGATGGCGGCCGAAGGCTCTGCTATAGTGTCGGAAACGATATCGGGAGGCGGAATGATCAGACGCAATTGGATCTGGTGGATAGCCCTGGCGGCTGCGGCCGCTTTCGATTACTTGTTTTGGGGGCATACGCCGGGCATTTCCTTCTTCGTGTTCGTCGTCGTCTGCCTGGCGGCGGGAATCCTGTCGGCGGCGGCCTCCGGCGTGGCGCCGAATGGAAAAAGCGCGATTCTCATTCCATGCATCCTGGCTTCCGCGGCGGTTACGTTTCTGCGGACCGAGCCTTTCACGGCCTTCTGCGGCGGAGCCCTCGCGCTGGGATTGATGATGATTCTGGCATACACCTATCGCGGCGGGCAGTGGCCGTTGTATGGGATCGTCGACCATCTGATCGCCGCCTTCCGCTTGGTATCGGCGGCCGCGCTGCATCCGGCATTGCTGCCGCCGGAGAAGAAAAACGCGAGGGAATCACCCGGCCGCCGGCCGGCTTGGCGGCGCTGGATCCCGCCGGTATTGCGCGGGTTGGCCTTGGCGCTTCCGATCGTCCTGGTGTTCGCAGCCCTGCTCTCGGCGGCCGATCCGGTGTTCGAAAAGGCGCTGCAGTACGTGTTCGACATCCAACGCTTGCCGGAATACATCTTCCGCCTGTGCTACGTGCTGATCGGGATGTATCTGCTGGCGGGCGTGTTCCTGTACGCTGCGATATCCAGCCGCGCGGAGCAGCCGGCGGCGACGGATGCGCAGCGCATAAAGCCCTTCATCGGTTTCATCGAAGCGGCGGTCGTGCTGGGGAGCGTCGGGGCGCTGTTCGCCGTGTTCGTCGCCATCCAGTTCCGGTATTTCTTCGGCGGGGTGGAGAACATCACCGCCGAAGGGTTCACCTACGCCGAGTACGCGCGCCGGGGATTCGGCGAGCTGGTCGCGGTCGCTTGCGGCAGTCTGTTGTTGCTGTTGGGCCTTGGATCGCTGACCCGGCGGGAGGGTGGGACGGAGCGGCGCATATTTTCGGTTCTCAGCATCTTGCTGGTGGCGATGGTGGTGGTGATGCTCGTTTCCTCGTACCGGCGGCTGACTCTGTACGAGGACGCCTACGGTTTCACCCGCCTGCGGATGTACACCCATGTGTTCATCCTCTGGTTGGGTGTGCTGCTGGTGGCGGTGACCGGGTTGGAATTCGCCGGGCGCATCCGTCACTTCAGCGCGGCGGCGATCGCGGTGGCGTTCGGGTTCGCCCTGACCCTGGCTGTCGTCAATGTCGATGCCGCCATCGTCCGGTCGAACGGTTTGCGTTCCGATGTCTTGGCGGACGGCGCCGGCGACCGCCGATCGACGGAGCTGGACACGGCGTATTTCGTGGAACTGTCCGCGGACGCCGTACCGGAGCTGCTGCAGCTGTACGACGGCGCATCATCCCTCGAGCGTGACCGGATCGGGGCCGATCTCTCCTGCCGTTTGATGGTTATGGAGCAAAATCCGCGCGACGCCTGGCAATCCTATCTATGGCCGGTTGCGGAAGCCCTGAGGCTGCTGCGGGCCAGCGGCGTGGCGGAGGAATATCCTGTTTATCAGGACCGCGGATGGCTGGTGGTTTCCGTCAACGGCGAATACGAGCGGTGCGGGGGACAGGCGGGATGGATGGATTGAGCGGGCTGGGACCGGCGGGGCTTCTTCTCCGGCATCCGAACGGCCGGGAATGCGGGATCGGAAACCGCGCCGGTCCGTGGGACTATCCGATGAGCATCCCGGGGAAAAACCCGAAAGTTTTCTTTCCGGGATGATTTTTTTTGAAAAGCGCCGCTTGCCGCGCGGCGGCTCATTTTTCCGCGTACGCCCACATGTTCAGGAAGGCTTCAAAATATCCAAAGCGGATGTTGTTCATTTCAAATCCCGCCTGTCCGAAGTACCAGCCGATGATCGGCAAGGTGTAGGCATAGACGTGTTCGTCGATCTCCGCCTTGCTGACGAGGTTTATCCGCGAGAAAGCCTTCAGCACGCCGTTGGACCAGATGGCGGGCGTGGTTAAGATGACCCGCCCTCCCGGCTTGAGTGTCCGGTAGGTTTCCTTGAAGAGCAACGCCATGTTGGGCGGATTCAAGTGCTCGATCACCGCCAGCATCGTGATGACGTCGAAATACTCATCCGCAAACGGCAGCCTCGGTTCATGCTCCAAATTCAGCGAGTAGCACGCGATCTGCAATGTTTCCATGGCCTGTTGGGAGGGGGCTACTTGGTCGATGGCGAATTTCCTTTTAAAGGAGGTGTGAGCGAGGAAATACGGATAGGTTCCGCAGCCGATATCCAAAATGGAACCGGAGCGCAGGGAAGGCGGGATCAATACATTTGCCTTGCGCGCCCGCAGGTATGCCAGAAGCGGTTCCAGGAGCCCGTTTCCCCGTGTGGTGCGAGCCATTCGAAAAACCTCCACATACCGGACCGTGGGAAGTCCGAAAGCCAAACCGCGGAGACGCCCTCCCGGTTCGGAATGCCGGGACCGGCGCTTCAGACGGACGGCGGATCTTTGCCGAAGGGAGGATAGCAAAGACCATGGCCTTAAGAAAGCGGCGGCCATCCTCCGCGCGTTTTCCCCCCCGTTCAGACCAGCGCCGCCAGCGGTTCGGGGGCGGCCCCTGCTGCGAAATCGCGCAGGTTCAGAGAACAGGTGCGAACCTGCGCTCTTCGCGGGGCGAGAACGAAGGTGACGGATGGTACGATGCTTTTTCGCTTTGCCTACACCAGCGCCGCCAGCGGTTCGGGGGCGGCTACGCTGGCATCGGCCGCGCCGCGCGCACGGGCCTGCTCCACCTGCCGCGCCCAGAGGAACAGGCAGGTGTGGTACGCCGTCGTCACGTAGGAGGACAACACGGTGACGACGATCAGGATCGCGCCGGCCAGGAGCACGCCGGTGCCGACCCCGGCCACGATCCCCGCCGTGCTCCACTCGGTCAGCACGCCGATCAGGTAGAACGTCCCGCCGCCCAGCGCAAGGGCCAGCAGGAAGAGCAGGAATCCGATCAGCCCGACGACGGTTCCGACGCCGATTTCCGTCACGGCCACCAGCAGGAGATTGTCTTTGATGATCTGCGTCGCCCGCTTCAGCGCCTTGCCGAGGTCGAGATCCTCGATGATCATCGCCGGCAGGATGAAGTACGTGGCAACCGTCCAGACTGTATCGAGGATGCCGGCCAGCATCTCCCCGAGGGGATTCCGTTTCCTGCCCTTCCGCCCGCGCAGGAATCCTTCCACGAGCTTGACCAAGACGGATACCGCGGCCAGGGTCAGAATGTCGAAGATATCCCGACGCACCGTGGCCCAGGCCTGGTCCATCCGCCCGTCGCCCTGGGTGAGGTAATCGTGCACCAGGCGGACGGTCATCCCGGCGAAGACGTACGAAACCGCGTATTGCACAAACAATATGCAGGCGCCGAGTACGAACAGGATGAATTGGCCGATATCCTGATCGCCGAACAGGAAGGCCAGCGCCGCCATGGGAACGGCCATGATCACGGTGGCGACGCCGCCGACGATCAGGGCGTAGACCGAGGGCTTAAGCAGGTCGGGATCCTTGGCCGCCATACCGATCGACTGGCTGAGGAACCCGAATCCGCGGCGAATGGAATTCAACATCCGGACACCTCCTTGGGTGCGATGTGACGCCGGGCCGGCGTGCGATCTCGCAACAGGATATCACGGAAGGGCCGTATCGGCTGCGAGCGGCAGGCTGCGTTTGCCGGCGGATCGCGTGGAATACGGCGAATGGACGATCCGGAAAGCCTCTCGGATCCCGGCCGTTGACGCCGGCCGGCTTCCGGCGGACCTCCTCCCTTTTTGACAGGCGGAAGAGCGGTTCATATAATGACTTGGCCGTCAACCGTCCCGGCGGCAGGGAGGTAACAGCCGACGCCATGAAGGATCGTCCGGAAACCCGCTCCCCGGGAAAGCCGCCGGATTCCACGGCCGGAACGTCCGCCTCGCGGTTGGGCGTCCTCGTCTTCACCGCTGTGCTCCTCTGGTTGTTCCTCGCGATCGCCGTCTTCTATGCGTTCCACAAACCCCTGCCGCCGGAGGCCCTCGAACGCGTCCGGGATGCGTGGATCGACCTGGCGGCGGCCGGATGGATCGTGTGGGTATCGATCGGGATCGGCCGCCCCATTTTGCGCGGGGGAAGCCTAACCGGATGGGAAAGGACCGCCCTTTCCGGCGGATTGGGATTGGGCGCGCTCGGCTTGGTGTTTCTGGGAATTGCCTGGGCCGGGTTGCTTTCCGCCGGGGTGATCGTCTTTCTTTTTGCCGCGCTGACCCTGCCGGTATCGGTCCCGCTGATCCGTGATATCGCGGCATTCCTCAAGGGCCGCCGCCGGGAAAGCCCGCCGTTGGGGGCGTTCTCCGCATTCCTGGCGCTGTTCCTCGCCGTATCGCTGATTCTCTCGCTGGGAATCGCGCTGGCGCCGCCGGCCGCCTGGGACGCGCTGGTCTATCAGTTCCGGTTCCCGCAGCAGATCCTCTCGGCTCAGTCCCTATCCCTTCCCCACGATTCCCTGTTATGGGAAATGCCCCAATTGGCGGGGATGCTGTATACCGCGGCGATCGGATTGACCGGCCGGCCCGAGACCGCGGCGGTTGTCGGGTGGGCGGCCGGTCTGCTGGCGCTGCTTGGAATGACGGGCGCCGCCCGCCGGTGGGGATTGCGGCATGCGCTCCTGCCGGCGGCGCTGCTGCTGGCTGGGGATACGCTGGCCCGGTCGATGGGATGGGGATACGTGGATTGGGCGGCTGCACTCTTCGGATTCGCCGCGTGGTGTTCGCTTTCCCAAAAAGAATCCGGGGCGCGATGGACGCTTCTGGCGGGGGGATTTGCCGGATTCGCTGCGGGAACGAAATATACGGCCGGGATCGTGCTCGGCGTGTTATTGCTGGCGGTGCTTACCGTCCGGGATGGTAAACGGTTCATGCGGGAAGCGGCGCTCCTGCTTGGCGGGTTCCTTCTGGCCTTTGGGCCGTGGATCGCGCGGGGGCTGGTCTTCTGGGGGAATCCGCTTCCGCCGCTTATGGATGCCGGCCCGCTGGCCGCGTATGCCATGGATTTCGTCCGCCGCCGGCCGCTGGAAAACGCCTGGCTGCTGGCCGCCCCGATGCCGTTCCTGCAATCGGCGGTCGGACGCGAGGGCGGCTTCCCGTTTGATATGACGATCGGCCCGTTGCTGATCGCACTGCTGCCGGGGGCGCTGCTGCGGCGCAAGGGGGAATCCGCCTCCGGCGCTTTCCTTTGGCGGATGTTCTGGATCGGCGCGGTCGTCTATTGGGTTTGCACGGGCATCGGCGGGTTGACGGCATTGCATCTGGTCCAACCGCGCCTCTACATGGCCCTCTTCCCGGGATGGGCGATGCTTTCCGCATACGGATTCGAGCGGCTGTGGAGCGTCCGCCTGGCGAAGGTCCGCCTCGGCGCGGTCGCGGCCGTCATGACCGTACTGGTGATGGGCGTCCAGGCCGTCTCCTTCGCGCAAAGCTGGATCGAATCCGGGGCGCCGAATTACCTCGCCGGTTCGCTTTCCCGGCGGGAATACCTGGAGGACAACCTGGGGTGGTACATGCGGGCGATGGATGCCGCGGTTTCGCTTCCCGGGGATTCTCGCGTATTGATGCTGTGGGAACCGCGCGGCCTGTATTGCGGGGAGGTCTGCCGGGAGGATGTCACCATCGACCGCTGGTACCTGCTGATGCGGTCGGGTTGGACGGCGGAGGAAATCCTCGCCGAATGGCGCGGAGAAGGATGGACCCACCTGCTGGTGTTCGACGCCGGTGCCGAATTCGAGCGCGCCACGCGCAGCGAATACCCGCCCTCGGATTGGGAGCAGCTCGAATGCCTGCTCGAAGCCTTGCCCCTCGCCGAACGGTTCGGTGACGGGTATACGCTGTACGTTTTGCAGTAGGGCGGGAGGACGGCGGATTCGGAGAAAATGCCGTCACACCCCCGCGCGTTCCCGGCCAATCATCCCCACATGTTTCCGGTGCCCTCGTACCGGCCTTTCCCCCTCCACTTTGACAACCCCCCTTCCGTCATTTACAATACCGTCCGCCGTCGCACAGGCACCTTTCTTCTTTAAAATA
>JBJYXS010000204.1:0-6932 GCA_046260075.1 Anaerolineales bacterium
CACCTTCGCCGGAGACCGAGCCGTCGCGTACGCCGTCGGCCACGCCGACCGGACACACCGATCCTCCGCTATTTGATCGCACCATACGTCGAAGAAACCGACATGATAAAGGCAATGGGCTCCAGCCGGAGCGCCGATTCGCCGTGGGGATTCGAGCACACGGGAATCGATTTTATGCCCGGTGGAGACCTGCGGGCCTTTCAGGCGGTCTGCGCTGGATCGTTGGAAAAGGTGGACTTGTGGCAGCTGGAGACGACGCTCAACTGGCAAGTAAGCGTCCGGTTGGTCTGCAACGAACGGTACTCTGCCATTTATGCTTTTGAGCCCATGACGGCGGTCCGGTCGGATGGGGAACGGCAGTTGGAAAATATACAGGTGCAGGCGGGGCAACCCGTCGACCAAGGGGACGTGATCGGCCTTCTGCCATACACCGGGCCGGATTGCCATGTGGATTTCGGCTTCTATGAGGGCTGGAAGAGGATCTGCCCGGAGTCGTTCTTCGTGCCGGAAGCAAAACAGTCGATCCTCAGACTAATCCGCCGCGGGTGGCCTTCGGCCAAGATGTGCCATTAACCCGGCCGGCCCCGTTACGGATTCCCATCAAGGAAAAAGAATAGCGGGGATCATCCCTCCAGGTGAAACGGCACGTTGATCACCACCCTTTCCAGGTTGCGGAATCGGTTTCCGTATAACAGGGCGGCTTTGATCAGCCAGGCGGTTTGATTGTGGAGCAGACTCTCCCACCAATGATTGGGAATGAATTCCGGCAGCACGACGGTTGCCAATTGCCCATCGTTTTGCTGCTCGTCTGTTTCGTTGAGGAATTTCATCAGGGGACGGATCATCGACCGGAAGGGGGAGGGAACCACTGCCAGAGGTATTTCCGGCCACCATTTCGTCCAATCCTTCTTGATCCGCTCGCTGGATCCCGGTTCCAATTCCACATATACCGCCGTCACGTGCGAGGAAATGGATTGGGCGAAGGCCACCGCGCCGATCATTCCCCGATGGACTCCGGAAATGGGGATGACCACCCGGGTGGGCGGCGCCGGTTTCAACGACGGCGGCAATCCGCGCAGGGAAAGTTGACGGCGGACCACCTGGTAATGGGCGGAAATCCTCTGGAAAAACAGCACTAATGGAGGGATGAGGATGACGGACAGCCACGCGCCTTCCGCGAATTTGCTGATACATACAATGATGAATGTCGTTCCGGTGACCAACGCTCCGACGCCGTTGATCCCGCATTTCCACCACCAACCGGCGCTGCGGTTCCGCCACCAATGGGCGATCATGGCGGTCTGTGAGAGGGTGAATGCCAGAAATGCGACGACGACAAACAAAGGGATCAGCGCGTGCGTATCGCCGGCGAACAGCACAATGAGCCCGGCGGACGCGCCTCCCAGCAACAGGATTCCGTTGGAAAACACCAACCGGTCCCCCAGGCTGGTGAATTGCCGCTGCAGGAATCCATCCTTAGCCAGAATCGAGGTCAACCGCGGAAAGCCCGCAAAACTGGTGTTGGCGGCAACGGTCAGAATCCCCAACGTGGCGAATTGTATGAAGTAATAGAAGACGCCGTTGCCGAACAAGTGGCGGGCCAAGGCGGAGAGGATGGTTTCCTGCGGACCGGCGGCGACCCCGAGGTATTGAGTCAATCCGTTGCTTCCCAGGAAGAGGGAGCCCATCAGCACGGCCATCACGATCAGTGTTTTTCCCGCATTGCGGGCCTTCGGGGTACGGAAGGCGGGGACGCCGTTGCTGATCACCTCGACGCCGGTCAGGGCGGTGGTGCCTGCGGCGAATGTATGCAGGATTAAAAACAGAGTGACAGGTTCAACGGCCGGCGGTGCGGCGGCCGGGAGTGGTTGGACGCCGGAGGAAATCAAGCGGAAGAGGCCATACAACAACATGCAGAAAAACGATGCCAGGAATGCATATACGGGCGCGGCAACGACCGATCCGGCTTCCTGCATCCCGCGGAGATTGATCAACGTGATCACCAGAAGCAGAATCAGCGCCACGGCGACGCGATGCGGCCAGAGAGCGGGGAAGGCGGAGGCCAACGCCGCCACGCCGGAGGTCAGGCTGACGGCGACATTCACCAGATAATCCACGATCAGCGCCGCCGCCGCCAATAAACCGGGTATTTCCCCCAGGTTCTTACGTGCGACCTCGTACGATCCACCGCCGGAGGGATACTGAAAAATAATCTGATAATAGGAAAGCGCCACGACCAGCATCAGGCCGGCGATCGCCAATCCCATCGGAAACGTAAAGGCCAGGCCGGCACTTCCGGCGACCGCCAACCCAAGGTAGATTTCCTGGTTGGCGTAGGCGATCGAGGCCAACGCGCCCGGCGAAAAGGCGGCCAATGCCTGGATGTTGCTCAACTGCCTGCGCAAAATGGAATGCGTGGGAAGGGGTGGGCCGATAAGAAGTTCTTTTACTTTGGTGAGCATGCGGTATGCTTTCGGTTCGCGCAATTATATGACGAAATCCATTCTGTGGAACACCGATCTTCCGGCGGGAAAATAACGGGCGGGAAGGGGCTCGAGCTGGAGGGACGGTCAGATGGGCAAGAAAGATGGCATAGGTACCTTCGGGGTTCGGTTTTTTTTACTTGATCGCTGGAAAAGGCTTTATCGGGGTTATCCGGGATGCTGTACAATGAATCATCGGTAGATCCGGCGAGGTGGCATGCAAAAAAAGATCCTTCACGGAATTGAACTGTATTATGACGCGGCGGACGAAGAAGCGGCCGAATTGATTGCCGATGCCTGCCGGAACACGTTGGTTCTATTGCGGGAAGGGTTCGCATTGGAGCCGCCGGCCGAGTGCCGTGTATATGTCATGGCCTCCTGGAGTCAATTCATGTTCCATGCGCCGCCCGGATTGTGGAAAATCCTGCTCGTCCTGGCCGCGCCATTGTGGATGGTCCGCGTGATCGGCATGTGGCCCTACATCGGCGGATGGGAACAGCGATTCGGCCGGCGGTATGCCGTCGGCGTCAAACCGCCGCGCCTGCTGGCTGTCAGCGATCGGAGCATCGGGGGGCGAATCTTCCTTCCGGAAGAAGATTTCCGGGAAAAAGCGCGTCATGTCGCTTGTCATGAATTAACCCATGCCGTCATCGACGCCTTGGGATTGCCGACATGGTTGATGGAAGGATTGCCGATGCTGATGACGGATCGTCTGGCAGGAAAGCCCACTGTTCAGCCGGCGACCCTACTTCAGCTTAAAGCCCCGGTCCACGGCGGTGAAGGGCGCGGCAGGGAACGCATCCGTCTGCGCAAGGCGGAAGCGGCCCTACGCGTATACGCGCGCGGATATTGGAGGACCCGGTTCCTGGAAGACGTCCGGCCGGGCTTGCTGAGGGAACTGCTGCGCGAACGGCTTGGGCAGGAGGAAATCGAACGGCGGATTGCGGCAACCTTCGACAAGGAAGCGAACGTGTTCTGGAATGCGCTCGACAGCGAGGTAATCCGGCGGTATCACGGTCTGGTCGATTCCTGGCCGCCGGCAGATAAGCCCATCGGGGTCCGTCCGGCTATCGAATGAACCGCTTGGCAAAGGGAAAGCGATGATGGAATCACCGACAAAAGGTTTCTGGTGGGTACTGGCCGTCGCGGCGGGGGTCACTGCGGCATGTCTATGCTTGATCGTCGCGGGGCTGGTGATAGACAGTAGGAATCTGCGGAATCCTTCGGGTATCATGCGTACACAGCTCTATACGCCGATGCCGACCCCCACGGTATTCCGATCTGCCACACAGACGGCCGACGGGATCATCGCAGCGGATCCCGAGGGTACTTTGGTGGGAATTGGCGATCCATATTTTCCTCTGATGGGCAACGGCGGGTACGACGTACAGCATTACGACCTGGACATCTCTGTGGACATGTCGGTGGAAGAAATCGAAGCCGTTGCGACGATCGAGATCCGGTCGTTGCGAACTCTGGACCGTTTTTTTATGGATTTAGGGGACCTGCGGATCGATTCCATAGAGGTAAACGGCGAAGCGGCGGTCTACTCCCAAGGCGGGGGGAAAATAATGATCATGCCCGCCGTTGCGATCCCGAACGATACGGATTTCACTGTGAGGGTGAAGTATGGCGGCCGGCCGGCTGCGGGGACGGCATTCGGCGGGATCGATTTCCTGGAGGGCTGGAATTTTTATCCACAGGGCGTCATCGTGGCCGGAGAGCCCACCGGAGCCGAGACCTGGTTCCCCTCCAACAACCACCCCCTCGATAAGGCAACCTATGCTTTTCACGTCACCGCCCCCAAGCCATACATCGCCGCGGCAAACGGCGTATTAACGGAAACAACAGAGAACGGAGACGGAACACGGACGTACGATTTTGCGATGAATAACCCGATGGCAAGTTACTTGGCGACGCTGGCGATCAGTAATTTCGATCTGCTGGAGGGGATATCGGCGGGGGGACTCCCGTATCGCAATTATGTGGACGCCAAGATTCGCAGCAAGGTTGAGGAATACATCGACGTTTTGCCCGAGGCAATGGATTATTTCACCTCGCTGTTCGGACCATACCCGTTCGACACCTGTGGGGTGGTCGTCCATTCACTGGAGATCCCCTTTGCCTTGGAAAACCAGACCTTGATCGTCATGGGGTATACCTTCGTCTACGAGATCGTTGTGGTGCATGAAACGGCGCATCAATGGTTCGGTGACAGCGTCAGCGTCGCCGCATGGAAAGACATCTGGCTCAACGAGGGATTTGCTTCCTATGCCGAGGGTCTATGGTGGGAACACACCGAGGGGCCGGAGGGGTTGGCGGAGGATATCTCCCGGCGATACCGGTTCAACGCCGATCTCCCCGAATCGGAGAAAATCCTTCTTGGGGATCCCGGCCCCGACCGTTTGTTCGATCCGGTGGTGTATGCCCGCGGAGCGCTGACCCTGCACGCCTTACGATTGACGGTGGGGGACGAAGTATTCTTCCGGATATTACGGACATACTATGAAACATACCGCGACGGAAATGCCGCGACCGATGATTTCATCGCCGTCGCCGAAGAGATCAGCGGCATGGACCTGACGGATTTCTTCAGGAGCTGGTTGTACGAAACCGACCTGCCGGATATCCCGGAAATGGGGTTGTACAGCGGGTAGACTGCGGCTGCTTGCGAAGTTCCTCACGCCGTTAATCCGCTTCCCAAGCCCTCCGAACATGATCCGGAGTGGAAAAGATGGGTCATTTGACCCAGTTTGATGCATACCATGGGATGGTAAAATCCGCCCGATTAGCGCACGGAAAGGCACTCTTTCGCAATCCGTTCCCCACTTAAAAAGAAACTGCACCGCATCGCGAGCGGGCGGAACATAATCGGCGGGCCGATCTGCGTGCTTCGGTCCCCGGAAGAGAACCTTGGAATTTGAAAATGGACGGCCCATAGCCCGGGGCATCCCGCCACTCCGGAAGGAGGACGACCCATGAGTGACCCCCAGACCGTACGGCCGAATCCCTTCGAGATGGCACAGCGTCAACTGGATGAGGCGGCCGCCATTATGAAGCTCGATTCCGCCATCCACGAACTTCTGCGGTGGCCCCTCCGTGAATTGCGCGTCACCCTGCCGGTAAAGATGGATGACGGCACGACAAAAATCTTCCATGGTTTCCGGATTCAATACAACGACGCCCGCGGACCGACGAAGGGCGGCATCCGCTATCACATTGCCGAGACGGCGGACACCGTCCGCGCCCTGGCGGCTTGGATGACTTGGAAGACGGCCGTGATGGATATTCCCCTCGGCGGAGCGAAAGGCGGCATCATCTGCAATCCCAAGGCCATGTCACCGGGTGAACTGGAGCGCCTGAGCCGCGCGTATATCCGCCAAGTCGGCCGGATCATCGGAATGGAGAAAGACATTCCAGCCCCCGATGTGTATACCACGCCGCAGATCATGGCTTGGATGGCGGATGAATTCTCAATGATGCAGGGATACAACGAATTCGGCGTCATCACCGGCAAGCCGCTGGCTCTCGGCGGATCGCAGGGACGCAGCGACGCGACCGCGCGCGGCGGAGTATACTGCCTGCGCGAAGCCCAGAACGTATTGGGAATCCGGCTTACGGGGGCAACCCAGGCGATTCAGGGATACGGCAACGCCGGCACCTTCGCCCACAAACTGGGCGGTGAGATCCTGGGGATGAAGACCGTCGCCGTGAGCGATTCCCGGGGCGGCATCTACCAACCCGACGGATTGGATTACGAGAAAGTGATGGATCACAAAAAGAAAACCGGTTCGGTCGTCGGTTTCCCGGGTTCCAAACCGGTCAGCAACAGAGAAATTCTCGAACTGGATGTGACCGTACTGACACCGGCGGCCTTGGACGGCGAGATCACGGAAGAGAATGCTCCGCGCGTAAAAGCCAAGCTGGTCGCCGAACTGGCCAACGGCCCCACCACCCCCGAGGCCGACGCCATCCTGCACAAGAACGGCTGCTATGTCATCCCCGATTTCCTCTGCAATGCGGGCGGCGTAACCGTTTCCTATTTTGAAATGGTGCAAAATGCCTACGATTATTATTGGGACGAGGAGCGCGTTCAGCGGCGGCTCGACAAGAAAATGACCACCGCTTTCCATGCGGTTCATGAGACAGCCCGAAAGTATAGAACCAACAACCGGATGGGTGCGTATATCGTCGCCGTAAGCCGGGTGGCGGAAGCGATCCGTATGCGCGGATGGGCATAGCCTGCCGCGCTCCGATAGGGAACGGCAGGGCCGGGGAAGGAAAAGTGGTTTACCGTGGAAAACCACTATATAATGAAGATCAGGCTATTATTCCTATTGTTTTTCTACACGCTATTGTCGGCATGACATCTTTTTTCATCGGAGGGGTCTCGTTCCGTCCATGCCAGAACGTTTTCTGGATGTTCCGGATATTTTCTCCATCCATCTT
>JBJYXS010000205.1:0-9686 GCA_046260075.1 Anaerolineales bacterium
GTTGATCCTGCATACCTTTCACTCCGGCGATTCCGGCCCGCTGACCCGCTGGGCTGTCGGGTTGAACACGCCGTCCAAACACACGGCATTCCTGAATTTCCTCGCATCACATGATGGGATCGGTTTAAATCCTGTGCGGGGCATTCTTCCCGAAGTCGACATCCAGCGGATGGTCGAGCGGACCCTGGCGTGCGGCGGCAGGATTTCGTTGAAACGCAATCCGGACGGCGGCACACAACCGTACGAATTAAATGTCAATTTTCTCGATGCCCTATCAGAACCCGCCGGCGGAGAAGCCCCCGATCGTTTGGTGAGCCGTTTCCTGGCCGCCCACGCAATCCTGTTTTCCCTTGCCGGGGTGCCTGCGATATACTTCCACAGCCTGTTCGGTTCGCGCGGTTGGCCGGAGGGAATCGAGCGAACCGGCAGCAACCGCGCCATCAACCGTCAGAAGCTCGAACGGGCGGCCGTTGAACGCGAGTTGCAGGATCCGTCAAGCCTGCGCAGCCGCGTTTTCCAGGGCATGGCCCGGTTGATCCGTTTGCGGGCCGGTTCCCGGGCTTTCGATCCGCAGGCGGCGCAACGGGTGCTGGACGTCGGTCGTGCGGCGTTTTGCATCGAACGGGTCCCTCCGGAAGGCGGCGGAGCGATGCTCTGTGTGCAAAATGTAACGGATCGGAAGCAGGATATCCCGCTGCACGCGATGCATTCTTCCATCCTGCTTTCCGAAGGCCGTCCATTGACGGACGGGCTCAGCGGATCGCGGATCGACCCGCTGAGCGTGAACGCATTCCCCCTGGAACCGTATCAGACCTGCTGGTTTTCGGCCGCTGACCGCGCTTCTCAAAATCCGACGGAAAGGAACGTTCCGGCATGAGCGCCGATTCTTCCACTCACCCCCTCCACATCGGTTTTATATCCACCCGTTTCGCGGGGACCGACGGGGTGTCGCTCGAAACCGCCAAATGGGCCACCGTACTGGAGCAGATGGGCCACACGTGTTTTTATTTTTCGGGCCTTTGCGACCGGGCTGCGGAACGCAGCCTTACGGTTCCGGAAGCCTTCTATCATCATCCCACCATAGAAGAGATGAACCGCGTAGCGTATGCGGGGAGTTGGAATACGGCGGCTCAGGCCCGGGCCGCCCGTCCGGAGTTATCCTCGCTGTACAAGGATTACTTCTCGATTTACGTCCGCCCTCCCCAGCTGAGCCGCCAGATCGACGATTGGAAGCATGCCTTCAAGGAGCATCTGTACGCCTTCGCCAAGGATTTCTCCCTGAACCTGCTGGTCATCGAGAACGCGCTCACCATACCCCTGAACCTGCCGCTGGGACTGGCGATCACCGAGTTCATCGCCGAAACCGGATACCCTACCATTGCCCATCATCACGACTTCTATTGGGAACGGCGGCGGTTCATGGTGAACTGCGTCCGCGATTACATTCTCGCGGCGTTTCCTCCGAACCTTCCCTCCATCCGTCATGTAGTCATCAATTCGGTCGCCGCCCACCAATTGGCATCCCGGACCGGCCTTTCGGCCATGGTGATCCCCAATGTGATGGATTACGATAATCCGCCCGGACCGCTGGATTCCTATGCCCTGTGCGCCCGCGAGGATTTGGGCGTGGAAAAAGATGAGCGGTTTCTGCTCCAACCGACCCGCATCATTCAACGCAAGGGGATCGAACATGCCATCGAACTGACCCGCCGTCTGGAGATCCCCGCCCGCCTGATCATCACCCATGCATCCGGCGACGAAGGTTCGGATTACGAACGACGGGTGCGCCAATTTTCCAAACTGCTCGATGTGAAGGTCGGCTTTGAATCCGAGATCGTACAGGAATCACGGGGGCAAACGCCCGACGGGCGGCCGGTCTATTCGCTGGCAGATATTTATCCGCAGTGCGATATGGTCACATATCCCTCAACCTTCGAAGGATTCGGAAATGCCTTCCTCGAAGCCGTATATTTCCGGCGGCCGATCATTGTCAACAATTATTCGATCTACGAGGTGGACATCAAACCGAAGGGCTTTTCGGTGATTGAATTCCTCGGCTTTGTCAATGATTCCACGCTGGAGAGCGCGCATTACTGGTTGACGCATCCCGAAGAGACGATGGAACGGACCGAGAGGAATTACGCCCTGGCGCAGCGCCATTTCTCGTACTCCGTTTTGCGCCGGCACCTGGAATTGCTGCTGTCGGATTGTGTGGGTGAACATGAGCTGGGGATGTGATGGACAGGGAGCGATCCGGATGAATATCGCGTTGATGCACCATTCCACTCCGCCGATCATCGGAGGCGTGGAAAGCGTTCTGGCTCACCACGCCCGCCTGATGTCCGCAGCGGGCCACAACGTGCGCATCGTGGCGGCTCGCGGAGAACGCTGGATGGATGCGATCGAATTTGTCCGCCTGCCATTGGTCGATTCACTGCATCCGGAAATTCTGGCCGTTAAGCGGGAATTGGACGCCGGGCGCGTGCCCCCCGCTTTCGAAGACATCGTTTGCCGGCTGGCGGAGGATCTGCAATCTGCCTTCAGCGGAATGGACCTCTTGATCGCCCACAATGTCTGTTCGTTGAACAAGAACCTGGCCCTGACCGCAGCCCTCCACCGCATGTACCGGAAGGCGGATTTTCCCCGTTTGATTCTCTGGCACCATGACTTGGCCTGGACCACTCCGCGCTATCTCCCGGAATTGCATCCGGGGTTCCCCTGGGAATTGCTGCGCACCTCCTGGCCCGGCGCGGTGCAGGTGGTCGTATCCGACCTCAGGAAGCGTGAGCTGTCCGAATTAGACAACATACCGCCGGAGGAAATCCACGTCATCCCCAACGGTTTGCGGTTGGAGGAATTCCTGCGCCTTGAGGAGCGAACGATCGGCCTTCTGGAACGGACCGGCCTGCTGCGGGCCGGCCCCCTGCTTCTGCTTCCGGTACGGATTACGCGCCGAAAGAATTTGGAATTCGCCCTGCGGGTCTTGGCCTGTCTGCGAAAGGATTTTCCGGATGCCGCTGTGGTGATTACCGGACCGGTGGGCGCTCACAATCCCAATAATGCGGAATATTTGCGCGAGTTGCTTCAACTCCGCAAAGCCCTGGGGCTGGATACGGCGGCTCATTTTCTGGCGGAACTTGAGAAGGAATTCCTGCCGGATCCGGTGATCGCCGATTTCTACCGGTTGGCCGATGCCCTGTTCCTCCCAAGCCTTGAAGAGGGATTCGGCATACCCTTGTTGGAGGCGGGCGCCAGCCACTGCCCGATCTTCTGCAGCGATCTGCCCGCTTTACGAGAGCTGGGCGGTGATCGTGTCCGGTATTTTTCTCCGGATGACACACCGGAACGGGTCGCCGCGCTGATCGCCGGCCAGCTGGACGGTAGTTTGATATTCCACATGGCGGCGGCGGTACGGCGGGATTTTCTCTGGGAACGAATTTACGACGAGAGGATAGAACCTTTTCTGAGAAGTATTTTGCGGGAATCCGCCGGGGACGGCGTGCGGTGATGAAGACTTCGCAATTCTCCTCCTTCCGAACGGTTTTGGTGCCGGTGGTTTATGGTTGCCGCGGACGGTCGACGCTGGAAGTCGCCCGGTTGTTGTCCGCCAAGGTCATCCTGGTCGGAATCGTCCCGGTGCCGCCCGGCAAATCGCTGAGCGTCGGTGCGTCGATGGCCCGCAAAGTCCGGCACCGGATGCTGCGGCTGGTCGATGGCAAGAAAATCCGCGCCCGGACGAACGTGAAAGTTTCGCACAACCCTTGGTTCGACCTCCGCCAGTTGATTACGAAAAGCGAACCGGATTTATTGCTGCTGGAATGGGACGATCATTTCAACGCCATGGGGATTCCGCCGGAGGATGCCCTGCTGCAGCCGCCGTGCAACGTCGGATTGATCCGCGGCCCTTTGCCGGCGGATTCGTTGCGCATCCTGATTCCGCTCCGCGGCGGACCGCATGCCGAATTGGCATTGCGGACGGGATTGAGCATGGAGAACCGGCAAATCACCACGCTGCATCTCCATGCGGGGGAGAAACCCGAGCCGAAGTCCGATGCGCCCTTCCGCGGCCTGGAGCGGGTGCTCTCGCAACTGCCCGAGGTGGATAAACGCTCGCTGACCACACAGGATCCGGGCCTGACGATTCTGGAAGAATCCCGGGAATTCAACCTGATCATCATGGGTACGACGGTCCAGCCACTCCGCAGCGGGGTTTCGCTGGGGGCTGTCGCCGATAGGATCCTCAGCAATTCATCCGCCGCCGTCATGATCGTGAAGAACCGCCGTCCGGCGCCGGTAGAGATATTCAACGAAGCCGCCGGCGCCCATGCCATCTCTATTCTGGTCGATAAATGGTTCGCCGAAAACACATACCATGCGAACGAATTTGCCGACCAAAACGCCCTTATGGCGTTGAAGAAACGCCAGGGGGTTACCATCAGCCTCGCGCTGCCCTCTTTGAACGAGGAGGATACCGTCGGCCGGGTCATCGAATCCATCAAGAAAACCCTTATGGATGAGACGCCGCTGCTGGACGAGATCGTCATGATCGACTCGAACTCGACCGACAACACCCGGGAAATCGCCCGCGACCTGGGGATACCGGTGTTCATCCACCAGCAGCTTTTGCCGAACCTGAAACCCCGTGATGGAAAGGGCGAGGCATTGTGGAAAAGCCTTCTGGTCACCAAAGGGGATATCCTGTTGTGGGTGGATACCGATATCGTCAACATGCACCCGCGGTTCGTCTACGGCATCCTGGGACCGTTGCTGCAGAATCCGCGCATTCATTTCGTAAAAGGATTCTACCGGCGGCCGCTGCGGGTCGGCCGGAAGATGCAGGCCGGCGGCGGGGGACGGGTTACGGAACTGATCGCCCGTCCGCTGATCAATCTGTTCTATCCGGAACTCTCCGGGATCATCCAGCCGCTGTCGGGGGAATACGGCGCCCGAAGGAGTTTTCTCGAAAAAGTGCCCTTCTTCTCCAGTTACGGCGTCGAGACGGGTTTATTGATCGATGCCTACGAGCACTATGGACTGTCCGCCATCGCCCAGGTGGATCTGCTGGAGCGGGTACACCACAACCAGCCGTTGGAAGCCCTCAGCAAAATGTCTTTCATTATCCTGCAAGCCTTCCTGCGCAAACTGGAACACCGCTACGGCGTGCGGATGGTGGAAGACGTTAACAAATCCATGAAATTAGTCCGACAAACATCGGGTACCTATTATCTGGACGTAGAGGAAATCATCGAAGAGGAACGGCCCCCGATGATCGATATTGCGTCGTACCGTGATGCACACGGCTCCAAAAAATAAGACCGGTTCGGCACCGGCCTTTTCCCCCTCCCCTCAACCTTTCGGTTTGGTCTGAAACGCGTTTTATTCCTGAAACGTCACATCCGCGGGCATCCCGGGCTTCAGATTCTCCCCTCCTTCGATCAGCGCCAATTTGACGGCAAACACCGTTGCAAGCCGTCCCTCCACCGTTTGGACGTTGCGGGGCGTGAACTCCGCATAATCCGAAAGATGGGTCACGGTCGCATGGAACACGGCATCGGGGAAGGAATCCACGGCAAGAATCGCCGGCACGCCGACCACCACATCGCCGATACGGTCTTCGGGGACATACACCGTGATCGTCAGGCGGTCCATCCGGGCAATGGTGAATGCAATTCCGCCTGCGCCGTCACGTCGCCCGCCGGCGCAGCCAATACGCCATCGCGTAGAACGCCATCACGGGAAGCAGCAGGAATTGATACCCCATTGCCAACGCCGCATATTCGAATACGCCCCCGGCCATGGCGCCCAACAGGTTGGAACCAAAGGCGATATCGGCCGACAGACTGTCGCGGAAGGAATGGCTAAAGATCACGTTGGCCAGGAAGATCGGCGCAAACGCCAGCAGGCTGGCCAGTGTGTAGCGCAGAGCCGGCACCGGGATGGACAACAGCGTTTGCGACGGCAGGAAATAATTCACCGCCAACAACCCGAACAACAACGCATACAGCGGTCCGATCCGTTTAAGTTTGAACCGGGCATTGCACAGGACGGCCAGCAAAACGCTGCAGAGAATGGCGAAAAACACCAGGGAATTCACCATCCAGGTGGTACCGAACAGCAGTGCGAAGGTTATCAGGCTGCGGGTTTCGAGCAGCATGAAGGCCGCACCAAGAAAGAAGAAGTGCCAATTGAACCGCCGCCGGACGGCTCTGGGTACGGCAACGGCGATGAATCCCACGGCTACCGCCAGCGCAACGCCCAGAGCGGCCAGATACACGGTGGGGATCGTCGGGACGGGCATGTACACGAACGGCCAATCGTCGGTGGCGAGCGATTGCTGGGAATCGCCGCCCATGCGTCCCTGGCCGATCAGGGGCATCGGAATACCGCGTCCGTCGGACGGCAAATCCTCCGATTCGGCATAGGAAACATCATATGCCGGATCCAAGCCCTGCAGGCGCGGTCCTTCGATTAAAACAGACGCCCGTCCCCACAGTCCGTATGTGGTGATGAACGGCGGAGAGTCGAACACCTCGTCGAGCATGGCGGCCAGCTTGCGGACCAGCCATTCCTCACGGTAGTAGTTGTACAACACCACGGCGCCGTCGGAGGTCAGGTGTCCGCGTGCCGATTCAAACGCATCGGTCGTCAGCAAGAAGCTCTCCAACCGCACGCTGGCGAAACTGGAAGTCAGCGTCAACGAATCGGGCAAGGCGAATACGATCAGATCGTATCGGCCGTCGGTGTTGCGCAGGAACGCCCTCCCATCGTCCACGTACACGCTGACCCGCGGGTCGTCATACGGCTTGTCGGGATGGAGTTCCACGCCCAGCCGGTAGATTTCCGGATCGATCTCCACGGCGTCGACGTGCAGTGCGCCGTTGCGCAGGGCGATTTCGACATCCGCGCCGGTCCCGGCACCCAGAACCAGCACATTCCGAAACGGCGGATCGCCCAACAGGTCGTACACCCGGAAATAGAACGTTTCCTTGTCGGGATACGGCATGATCTCCTGATGGCTGACGTTGTTGACATTGACCATATATCCGCCGAAGTCGTTCGGCGTGACCTGGATCCGGTAATACGGCGACCAGACGTTGCCGCGGCCCAGGAGATACACCAGTATCAGCGTGCCGAGAATGAACGGCGAGGTCTGCAGCGAATCCGATTTGGGGAGGAGAAAAAACAGCGCCAGAAACAAGAGGGCCATCCATGCCAGGGGCGGCAGGGAAAGGTACGACATCACGAAGAAGCCGGCGGTGCCGGCCAGGCTGCCGAGGATATCTATGGCGTATGCTTCCAGGGGCGGCAGAGCCGTCAGGAGCCGCCCCAGCGGGCGGGCCAGTTGGATGAAGGTCAGCGTCACCAGCGTAAAGATGACCGGCAGGACGATCCAATGCTCCGCTCGGGCGGTTTCCTCCCCCGCCCCATAATAGAGGACTTGGGTGGAAGGAATGCGCAATTGCAGCCGGGTCAGGGCGCCGACGCATATCAGCAAAAACAGCATGACCGGGATTTTCGGCATCAACAGGCGCTTGCGGTCCGAGAGAAGAATGCCGATTCCGATGCCCAGGAACGCCGCCAACAAGATGAAATTGGTGAAGTAGCTCAGGTAGCGCACATACGAAGGAATCCACCGGATGCAGATCAATTCAACATACAACAGGACAAAGCTGGTCAGAAACAGCCGTACCCGCCGCCGGTTCGCCGTTTCCGCATCGGCCAAGGGAGCCGGTCCGTATTCCAGCAACATCCCGCCCATCCGGCCGAGCAGGCTGCGGAGCGAATTATCGGATTTTGCCGTTCGGGTATGGGTCATCGGTATCATCCGTTTACGGCTCGGTCCCGCCGTCGGAATACCCCTGCCCCGTGTCAGGGAGGAACGATAAAGAAATTCGCCGGCGGTCAATTCCGCCGGCGGCCTCGAGATGCTTCCCGGAACTAAATATCGAGGTTCTTTACATCCTTCGCGTGGGTCTGGATGAACCGCCGTCGCGGAGGAACGGCCGCACCCATCAGCATATCGAACGTGCGGTCGGCTTCAGCCGCGTCTTCGATCGACACCTGCAACAAGGTGCGGGTTTCCGGATCCATCGTCGTATCCCACAACTGCTGGGGATTCATCTCGCCCAGCCCTTTGTACCGCTGGAGGGTGATCTTCTCCTGTCCCCCGTATTCCTTCACGGTCCGTTCGCGTTCGCCTTCGGTGTACACATACCGTTCCTTGGCCGCCGGCCCCTTTTTCCCCTTGGCTTCGACGCGGTACAGCGGCGGCTGCGCGATATAGAGGTGTCCTTCTTCGATCAGCGGCTGCATGTAGCGGAAGAAGAACGTCAGCAGCAGAGTCCGGATGTGGGAGCCGTCGACATCGGCGTCGGTCATGATGATGATCCGTCCGTACCGCAGGCCGGACAGGTCGAACGAATCGCCGATCCCGGTGCCCATCGCGGAAACGAGCGCCCGGAATTCATTGTTGCCAAGGATCTTGTCAAGGCGGGCCCGTTCGGTGTTCATCACCTTTCCGCGCAGGGGAAGGATCGCCTGGAAGTGCCGGTCGCGCCCTTGTTTGGCCGAGCCGCCGGCGCTGTCGCCCTCGACGATGTACAGTTCGGCTTTGGCGGATTCCCGTTCCGAACAATCCGCTAACTTCCCGGGCAAGGTCATGCTTTCCAGCGCGGATTTCCGGATGACGAGATCGCGCGCCTTCTTGGCGGCGTCGCGGGCGCGAGCCGAGGTCAGGCATTTTTCCACGATATGGCGGCCTTCGCGCGGATTTTCCTCCAGGAACGCTCCGAACGCGTCGCTGACCACCTGCTGGACGATGGTCTGCACCTCGGGGTTCATCAATTTCACTTTGGTCTGGCTTTCGAATTGCGGGTCCCGGTGCTTGATCGAGACGATGGCGGTGAGGCCTTCGCGGGTGTCGTCGCCGGAGAAATTCGGGTCGTGCTCCTTCAACAGCCCGGCCTTACGGGCATAGTCGTTGATCGTACGGGTCAGCGCGGCCCGCAATCCCGTCAGATGGGTTCCGCCGTCCACCGTATTGATGGTGTTGGCGAAGGAATACACCGATTCGGCATAGGCGCCGGTGTATTGCACGGCCACGTCCACGCCGATTTCGTCCACTTCTTTGTTGGCGTACACCACCGGATGCAGTGTTTCCCGGTTCCGGTTGAGGTAACGGACGAAGGAGAGGATTCCACCCTCGAAGTAGAAGGCGGTTTCCTGATTCGTGCGCTCGTCCTGCAGGGTGATGGTCACACCGCGCGTGACGAAGGCCATTTCGCGGAAGCGTTGGGCGACGGTTTCGAACCGGTAGGTCTCTTCCCCCTTAAAGATGGTTTTATCGAACAGGAAGGTGGTCTTGGTTCCCGTCTGCCCGCTGGGCGCCCTGCCGATCACCTGAACGGCGCCCTTGGGCTTCCCGCGCTCATACCGTTGGAAATGCCGCTTTCCCCCGCGGCGCACCTCCACTTCGCACCAGGCCGACAGGGCGTTCACCGCGCTCACCCCCACGCCGTGCAGGCCGCCGGACACCTTGTAGGATCCGCCGCCGAATTTTCCACCGGCATGAAGGGTGGTCATCACCACTTCCAGGGCCGGTTTTTTCTTTTCCGGGTGGATGTCCACCGGAATGCCGCGTCCGTTGTCTTCCACCGTCACACTGCTGTCGGGGTGGATGATGACGG
>JBJYXS010000205.1:9786-11429 GCA_046260075.1 Anaerolineales bacterium
ACAATGACCGAACCGGTGTAGGCGTTTCCCAAAACGCCGATCGCCCCGGTCCAGTTGTCGGCCGGCGCAAGCGACCAGACCATCGACAAGAGAAGATTCAGCATGATCAACAGAATCGGGATCCAAACCGAGACCGGGTAGAGCCAGCGCGAGGTGTTGACGCTGTTCCAGATCGCAGATCGCACTCCGTCTCCATATAAAATGGTTCCATGCACGGAGAACAGGACGAAGAGGACCAACCAGAAGAGAAGACTGCCGCCCAGGATGATGATCACTTGGGCGATTCCGGCCTTAATGTCCGCCGAAATCCCGGGGACTTCCTGGAGGATCAATAACAACGGAACGCCGACTGCAATCACCGTAAACAGGAAGGCGGCGCACAAGAACACCACCACGGCCACCGTGCGGATCCATCGCGCCAAACCTTCGCGGAAGGAACCGGCGCCGATCTTCAACGACCAACCGGCAGTCATCCAATAGGTCGATCCGAACACCATGGAGAATAGCACAATCCCCGCCGTCAGGAGAATAAATTGCATCCCTCCGGAAATGGAAAAGACCTCCGGCGTTCCCAGCGGGCTGGCAGTGGGCGTGATGTCGGCCATAATGCTGGGCGGATAGAGCGGTATGAGCGACAGGAGGTTGAACAGGTTGAAATCCTTGACCGCGGCGATAATGACATCAATCGACGCCTGCGCCTGCGGATCCGCCGGCGCGTTGGATGCCATCCACTCAAACAAAGGCTTCGATATCGTCACGACCGAAAGACGCGGGCCAAACCACAGAAAGACATCCAGCAGCACCGGAAGCACCAGGATGCCGAGATGCGCATTTACGTATTCTATGCCTTTCCATAATGAGGCCATAAGTCCGATGGGTGTCTTCGGCCCATCGATGGTGAGTTTATCCATAGAAAAAAATTATACCAAATGCATAATCAAAATTCATCCGGTGTATTGCTGGATTCCGGCGGCCCCAACTCCTTTTCGGCCGGAAAACCACCGGATATCGGCGGTTTCACGTCTGGGCTACGGGTTCGGGGAAACGATGTACGTCTACTCATGGGACGGTCAAGGGCGGCCATCACCGTTCTTCGTCCATTCATCGCAACAGCGGAGGGCATGCGTCATCTTGCCCTATTGTCCCTCTGCGAATACAATCCCTTGCGTGGGAACACCGGCCGTTGTTGCTTGTATCACCGATTTCGGCTCCGCGGATTATTATGCCGGCGCCTTGCGCGGGACGCTGGCGAAAAGCCTTCCGGGCCGCCCGATCGTAGATGTCTCACACGAAATTCCGCCGGGCGATATCCGCCGTGCGGCGATTCTTCTCTGGGAGGTGCAGCCCGCCTTCCCCCAGCGGACTGTTTTTCTTGTCGTCGTGGATCCCGGCGTGGGCGGATCCCGGGCGGCGGCCGCCTTTTCCTTCCCGACGTGCACCGTGGTTTGCCCCGACAACGGCGTTGCGACGTTCCTGATGAACCGTTACCCGGCGTTCCAAGCCGTCGCACTCGACCCGCGGCGGATCGTTAAGGGACTGATCAGCAATACCTTCCACGGCCGCGACCTTTTTGCGCCGGCAGCCGCCCGGCTGGCCCAGGGAACAGAACTACGCCGGTTGGGTTCGGCGCTGCCGTCACCGGT
>JBJYXS010000205.1:11529-14345 GCA_046260075.1 Anaerolineales bacterium
TACGAAGGAATTGGATCCGGACATCTGCCGGCGGATCCGAGCGTCGATCCTGCTTGCCGGCCCGATGCTGGCTCGTGCGGGGAAAGTCCGGCTGCCCACCCCGGGAGGCGACGTGATCGGACGGCGACGCGTCGACACCCACATCTTGGCATTGCAAGCGCTGGGAGCGAAAGTGGCCTATCAGCGGAAGTTCGATATGAAGGCCGACCAATTAACGGGCACCGACATCCTGCTCGACGAAGCCAGCGTCACCGCCACGGAGAACACCATTCTGGCGGCTGTGCTGGCCCGGGGAAAAACCGTTCTGCACAACGCCGCTTCCGAACCCCATGTCCAAGATCTCTGCCATTTCCTGAATGCACTGGGGGCCCGCATCCGGCACATCGGATCCAATGTATTACTCGTTGAGGGAGTGGAGGGTTTGCATGGCGGGGAATACACACTCGGAACGGATTACCTGGAGACGGCCAGTCTGATCGGAGCCGCGGCAGTGACCGGGGGCGAGATCCGCATCCGAAACGCCCAGCCGGAGCAGTTGACGATGAGCCGGCTGGTCTTCCGCCGGTTGGGCATCGAATGGAAGATCGACGGTGAGGATATCCTCGTACCCTCCCGGCAGCGGATGGTCATTCAACAAGATCTGGGCGGAGCGATACCGGAGATAAAAACCAATGTCTGGCCGGCGTTTCCGACGGATCTGACGAGCATCGCGATCACCGTCGCCACCCAGGCCCAGGGCACGGTGCTGTTCCATGACTGGATGTTCCCCGGACGGATGTACTTCACCGACAAGCTGGTAAGCATGGGCGCGCGGATCATTCTGTGCGATCCGCATCGGGCGATCGTCCAGGGAAAAAGCGAATTGGTCGGGGAACAATTAGAAAGTCCCGACATCCGCGCCGGAATGTCCCTGATCATTGCCGCGCTGGCCGCAAAGGGTCCATCCACCATTCGGAACATCTCCCAGATCGACAGGGGGTATGAACGGATCGACGAAAAGCTGAACGCGTTGGGTGCGAATGTCCGGCGCGTTTCGGTGTGAGGGTATTGCGACGGCAAGGAGCGGCTTTGCATTCCGAAAGTACGGAAACCTATGGAGCGTCAAAGACCGGGAACCGGATCGTCCCGTTCCTCCTGGTGATCGCCGTCTGCCTGGTGACCGGAATCATACTAGGTGCGTTGACCGGCGGACGTACCGCCTCCACGGCCGAACCCAAACAGGCGCCCCTCCGCCTGGTCTTCCTGGGATATGAATCGCTGCCGCCCCCTGCGGTCCTGAGGGCTATCTGGATTCTGGAGCTGGACGGAAACGGCGGCGCACAGTTCATTGGGATATCGCCGGCCTTGGTGGTGACGACGTCGCTGGGGCAGCCCGCCGTGTTGCGCGATTTCCTCTCCGACCCCGCCGGTGCGCCGGCCCGCGTCATGCAGATTACCGCCATACCGCAGCCGTCCACGGTGGTGGAGTTCGACCTCGAGGGGTTTGTCATCGTGGTCAACCGCTCCGGCGGCGTGCCGATCGACGGAACATACTGGAGTGGCGGTGAACTTGCGGAGCAATTGGCGGCCGGCGGGACGGATCCGATCGCCGCTCTGCGGTTGCAATTACGGATCGTCCGTTCCATGTTCTCGGCCGGTCCGTGTTTAAATGATTCGGCCCTGGCAGGTCTGCAGCCGGAACATTACCTTTCCTCCCTGCCGCCTTCCCAATTGGTTTCCGAATGCCGTATACGGGGTCCTTATTTAAAAGGATCGGTGGATTTCCGCATCATGGATGATGTTATCCCCTGGCAGTTACCCGACGGCTCGATCGGTCTGCTGGCGGAGGAGTAGAAATACAAACCGGTCCCCCGGAGAAGAACACTCCTCGGGATGACAAGTGTTTGTCATCCCGATAAATTTTCTTCTTCAAGGGACCGGCCGTGAAATCAGAATTCCGTAACTACAGAATCCCGCCTTCCGTCATTTTCCGGATGTTGCCCATCGCCGCTTCCACTTCCTCGGGGGTGACCGGCCGCGACCGGTCCTTGTGCGGCAGCTTCCCCTGGCGGGCTTTCTCAAGGGCTACTTCGCGGATGGAGCGGTTTTGTCCGATTGCCTGTTTCACCAGTTCGGCCGCCGCCGAATATCCGATTAATGGATTGAGCGCGGTTGCCACCGCGGCGTTCCGCGCCAGTCCGGTCTCCGCTTTTTCCGGATTGGCTTCCAGATTCCTTATCCCCTTTTTGGTAAAGGCGTTGATGGATCCGATGGACACGTGCATCATTTCGAAAATGTCGTTGGCGATGACGGGCATCATGACGTTCAATTCCAATTGACCCGCCTGGGAAGCCATCGCGACCGCCGTATCCAGCCCGATGACATGATACATGGCCATGTTCAGCATTTCCGCCATCACCGGATTGACCTTGCCCGGCATGATCGACGATCCCGGCTGCAACGGCGAAAAATGTATCTCATCCAGTCCGCTGGCGGGTCCGGAACACAGCAGCCGCAAGTCGTTGGCGATTCGCGTCAGTGTAAGGGCCAGGGTTCTGATCGTGCCTGAGAATTGGGCGATATCGGCCATGGATTGCATGGATTCGAACAGGTTTTCGGAGGGGGTGAGATCCCAGCCGGATAGTTCCGACAGCCGCCGCGCCATCCGTACGGTGAACTCGGGGTGGGCATTCAATCCGGTGCCGGTTGCCGTGCCGCCGATACCCAGTCGGTGAAGCGGCCGGGCCGCCGCTTCCAAACGGCTCGTATCCCGAGCCACGGCCACGGCATATCCTCCGAACTCCTGTCCCAGCCGGACAGGAACCGCATCCTGCAGG
>JBJYXS010000206.1:0-5951 GCA_046260075.1 Anaerolineales bacterium
TGGAATACAAAGAAATCGTCCCCTGGGGCAGGAATTACGATGAATATGTCCGCATGTTTGATTTGCGGGAACAAGATCTGCAAACGCGGATTTTGGGCTGCGGAGACGGGCCGGCCAGCTTCAATTGTGAAAGCCGCCGATTGGGCGGGAAGACGGTTTCCGTCGATCCGTTGTATCAATTCACCGCCGACGATATTCGTCAACGGATTGAAGACACCTATTCGGATGTCCTGGAACAGACGAAGGCAAATCGGGATAAGTTCCGATGGGATGCGATACCGACGGTGGAAGAACTGGGCCGTATTCGCATGAAGGCGATGAATGTCTTTTTGGCCGATTATGTGTCGCCCGGCCGGGAGGGTTGGTATGTCGCCGGCGCACTGCCGAGTTTGCCTTTTAGCGATCGGCAGTTTGATGTTGCCCTGTGTTCGCATTTCTTGTTCTTGTATTCCGATCATTTATCGGAAGCATTTCATCAGGCGGCGATACGGGAGATGCTTCGGGTTTCCCGGGAGGCGCGGATTTTTCCCGTTTTGGATATGACGGGACAAAGATCGCCCTATGTGTCGAAAATAATCGATGCTCTCCAGGAGTGCGAGGCGGAAATCCGGAGGGTGAATTATGAGTTTCAACGCGGAGGAAATGAAGTGCTTGTCATCAAGAAGAAGTAATGCCTTCCGATCTCGACGGCGACCGGCCCGGCCTTTTTGGAAGAGCTGCCATGGCAAACCATGAAAGAAAAACCTTGACATAAAGACAATGAGCGAGAGGCTTCACGACCGCCACAGGATGCACCCTTTTCATATAGAATAGAGGAAGCGCGTAGGAGAAAAAAGATGATGGAAAAGCAGACAGGGGCGTATAAACTCGACCAGCCTTTCTCCATCTGGTTCCTTCTCTTTGTTCCCCTGTTTGTCGCGGCCTTTCTGTCGCTCATGATCTTCCCCTTGGCCGGCGATTGGGCCTGGCCGGAGGGTTGGATCTTCGTCCTGACCCTTTCGCTCAATATTGCTGTCGGTACGGCAATCATCAACCAAAAGAATCCGCGCGTGCTGCGAAACCGCAGCCGCTTGAAGAAGGAAGGCCTGACCCGGGCTACCGAAAAACCCGCCGCTTCGGATCGTTTCATCATGCCGATGACGGCGGTCGGCGGACTGGGCGCGATTCTTCTTGCCGCATGGGGGCATCGCCTTGGCTGGTACAGCCTGCCCTTCGCCGCGGCCGTGTTGGGATCCCTGATGGTGAACCTGGGCGCCTTGTTGCTGCAGGCCGCCCAGAACCAGAACGCGCATGCCTCGAAAATCCTGGATATCAACAAGGGACAGGTGCTGGTCGATACCGGGCTGTACGGTAGGGTGCGCCATCCCATATATTCCGGATTTATCGTCATGATTCTGTTCTGGCCGGTTGCGTTGGGATCATTGTGGGGCCTGCCTTTGGCCTTGCTGGCTTGTGCCGGTTTAGCCATTCGCATCCAGTTTGAAGAGGAAATGCTCCTCAAGGGGATGGAGGGGTATGCAGATTATCAGTCGAGAGTGAAATATAAACTGATTCCGGGAGTATACTGACTCGCATGGAAAGCCACTGTTACTGCGCGGAATCGATCGCCCTTTCGGGTGTCGTGAGTCAGATTGTGCGGCAACCAGCGAGTAAACACGGTCAAGAGAAGCCCGCCAAGAAGACGGGCGGCGATTCGTGCTGACTGTCAATCTATAGAGAAAAATGGACATACGATTCGTGGAATACGGCAGTGCGGAATGGAGGGAAGCCAGGGCGCTTCGCTATGCGGCCTTTTATCGCGAGTCGGGCTTGCCGGAATCCGTCATGGATGACGGCCAAGAAGTGAAAGGTTCGCATCTGGTGGCCGTGCATTCCGGCGCCGTCGTCGGTTACGGCAGGCTCAACGACCTGGGAGACGGGCAATTTTATATATCGCAGATGGTGGTTGCGCCGCATCACCGGGGGAAGGGAATAGGGAGCAAGCTTCTGGGTTGTTTGATAATAAACGCAAAAAAAGCCGGCGCCGAATTGGTGCTGCTGAGCGCGCGCCTGCCCGCTGCTTCCTTGTATGAGCGGGCGGGCTTCCATCAGGAAGGCGAAGTCTTAACATCGGAAAAAACGGGCGTCTCCCATATTAGGATGAAGCTGGCGGTAAAGGGAGAGAGTAACATTAAGGGGCGTTATTGTTGAAGCATTGGATAATTGCCAAGGTTTACAATCATCAAAGAAAATCCAATTACATACGAATAACTGTTATCATCAAGTATGGAAAAATTCCGATCCAAAGAAACCTTGCGGCGAATAGCCGGGGAGGTTGACGCGAATGAAAAAGAAAAATTCCGGAAGAGTGAAAGTAAACAGCATGAGCACACGGTCCTCGACAGAAAATCCTCTGCAAGCGTCATCCGGAAAATCCGCCCGCCTGTTCTTCCTCGACCACCTGCGCGCCGCGCTGGTGATCCTTGTGGTGCTGCATCATGTTGCGCTGGTCTACGGGGCGGGCGCGCCGTTCTATTACGCGGAACCGCCGTTGACCGATCCCGCGGCGTATCGGACGCTGCTGGTGTTCATCCTGTTCAACCAAGCCTGGTTCATGGGAGCCTTCTTTCTGTTGGCCGGCTGCTTCACGCCCGCATCCTACGACCGGAAGGGGCCGGGCGGTTTCATAAAAGGCCGGCTGTTGCGGCTGGGCGTTCCATTGATCTTTTTCTATTTCGTGCTCCATCCGCTTGCGTCCATCGGCTACTGGCAGATGCCGGCCGAGCTGACCGGGATCACCGCCCCGTTGACATGGGGGGCCTATCCCCGTCTGCTGGGAATGGGGCCGATGTGGTTCGCCGCGATGCTGCTCGTGTTCGACCTCGGATACGCCGTCTGGCGGATGCTGACGGCAAAGCGGAAAACCGCAAATCCGGCGAACGCTTCGCCGCCCGGCTATCTCGCGATCGGCGTGTTCGTACTGGCGCTGGCCCTGGCAAGTTACCTGATGCGCACGGCCGTACCGATGGGAGAGTACGTGATCGGCTTCCCGACCCTTTCCTATCTTCCGCAATATATTGCCCTGTTCGCCGTGGGTGCCGCGGCCGCGCGGCGCGATATGTTCCGGACTCTGCCCGGATCGGCGGGCATCGCGGGTTTTACGGCCGCCGCGGCGGCGAGCATTTTGCTGTTTCCGCTTGCCTTCAGCGGGCGGATGTTTTCCTTGCAGATCGCCGACCCCGCGCCGTTTGTCGGCAACGGGCATTGGCAATCGGCTGTGTACGCGCTTTGGGATTCGATCCTGGCGGTCGGATTGTGCCTGGGAGCGCTGACGCTCTTCCGCCGGTTTTTCAACCGGCCGGGAAGGTTCGGCAAGTTCCTCTCGCAACACAGCTATGCCGTCTATATCATCCATGTTCCGGCCGTGGTGTTCATCGCCGTCGCAATGAAGGGAATCCAACTTGAACCTCTGATGAAATTCGGCCTGGTGTCGATCATCGCGATGCCGGTCTGCTTTGCCGTAGCGTTCGTCGTCCGGAAAATTCCCGGCGCAGCGAGGGTCATCTAGACGGGTGCGGTAAAGGCCACCCCGGAAAGTGGCGCCCACTTCCGGAGTGGGGAAAATCAAAAAGCGGTTGCGCCGCATGTGTTGTTCAGGGTTGCGGCGCAGCCGCCGTTTACCGGTCGGGATCGATTTCGACCAAAAACCGGTGCTTTACGAATTCCGATCCGCACCGGAAGGGGGTGAGTAATGGCTCGGCAGAAGATGGAAAATAAAAGGAAAACCTTCGCTGTCCTCCGTATAATAATCGCATTGGAAAATCCATACGGCATGGAAGGAGAAATGCATGGCGAATCAAGCGACGGTCCGCAATGTCACCTATACGCACAGCGTATTGGAGGGCAGCGCCTACGAGGTCGGAAGGATGCAGGGCGAACAACTCGCCGAGCGATCGCCAAAGGCGGTCGAATTCTTCACTTCGCCGCCGCCCAACCGCGAGCCGCTAACCCCGAAGGAAATCGACACCGCCGTGTCTTTCTTCGAAAAGCACTGCCCCGGCCTGGGAGAAGAAATGGCGGGTTTCGCCAAGGCTCTGGGCGCAATCCCCGAGCAAGCGGTCTACTACGCCGTAACCTACCCGGGCGACGGACGCTGCAGCCACTTCGCCGTGATGCCGAATGTTTCCGCCGACGGCCACCTGCGTATCGGGCGAAGCTACGAATTCAGCCACGAAATGTCGGACTTGCGCCTGGTCACCGCGCGGATCGACGGCCGGCCGGCCCAGATCGGTTTTTCCGAAGTGCTGTTCGGCCGCGACGACGGCCTTAACGAGCACGGACTGTGCGCCACCATATCGGCCGGCGCGCCCATGGCGCCCACCGAACCGGGCGGCTGCATGTACTGGGCCGTGGTCCGCACGGTGCTCGACCGCTGCGCCAACGTGGAGGAAGCCGTAGAACTGGTCGGGACCATCCCGGTATCCTTCAACTTCAACCTATTGCTGGCGGATTCCTCCGGCCGGGCCGCGCTGATGGAGATCGCCTGTTCGCACCGGGCGGTCACGCGGATCGATTCCCAATCCGCCGAGCAGTTCCTGGTTTCCACCAACCACTATAACCTGCCCGGGATGAAGCCCTACGATCTGGGCCGCATGTGGAACTCGCTGGTCCGATACCGCACCATTCGGAAGCGGCTGGCGGCCGCCGCACCCAAGGTGTCGTTCGAGACCCTCCGTGGCATTCTCTCGGATCCCTATCCGAACGGAACCTGTTGTCCTCACTACAGCGATTTCATGGGCACGCTATGGGCGGGCGTCTTCGATCTGCAGGACATGAAGCTGGATATCTGCTTCGGCCCGCCGACCCACAACCCATGGCATTCCTTCGACCTGATGGGGCCGGCCGGGACGACCGAATACGCCGTCCAGCTGCCCGATGCGCCCGCCGATCCGGCCATGTTCCGCAAACTGGAACCCGGGGCGGTAGGATAGGCATCCGGGGAAAATCGACTCTCCCTCCGCCTCTCCGATAGTAATACGGACGGCATCCATGAAACGCATTCACGGGTTTGAATTTCTTGATGCGCCGTGGTATCCGCAATCGTTTCGTTGCATACAAACCGATTATCTGCAATTTACGCAATATGTTGCCACCCTCCTTATGGGGATCGACGCTCTGATCCCGATTTTCCGCAAGGCCTTTCATCACACCGAGACCAGAGAGATCGTTGATCTCTGCTCCGGAGGCACGGGCTCATGGATACGGTTGAAGGGCCAATTCCGGCAGGCCGGCCTGGATTTGACCGTCACACTTACGGATAAATATCCGAATCCGAAGGCGTTGGATCAATGGCCGCCGGAGATGCGAAACGGTATTACTTACCGGAAAGAACCCGTGGATGCTGCAAACGTCCCCGCCGAGTTGAAGGGCATGCGGACGCTCTTCGCGGGTTTTCATCATTTTCCGCCCGACCAGGCCGGGAACATCCTGCGGGATGCGTATGAAAAAAGGGTTCCGATAGGGATATTCGATCCGCCGAGTCTGCGGACTCCGGCGGGGATGCTGTTGTTGCTGCTGTTACTTCCGGTCACCCCTTTGCTGGTGTTCTTCAGTTATTGGTTAATGACGCCGTTCATCAGGCCGCGCACAATCCAGCGGTTTCTTTGGACCTACCTATTACCGATCGTCCCCGCCGTTACAGTGTGGGACGGCGTGGTTTCTTTTCTGCGGCCGTACACGATTCGGGAATTAAAGCAATTGACCGATACCCTGCAAAGCGCGGAATATGTCTGGGAATCGGGCACTGTGATGCTCGGAATTCCATTGACATATCTGCTGGGATTTCCCGTCCGTCGGACGGAGTAGAAATGGATACCTTGGCTGGGGAGATGCCTTGATGTCGGCCGCTGTAGGATTAGAATATCGTCCATGAACAACGGGCAGGATTGCGCAGAGGGATCGCCGGGACGGGG
>JBJYXS010000207.1:0-1625 GCA_046260075.1 Anaerolineales bacterium
TAACGGGTGTCTGAGTAGACTCTCTTTTTCGTGGTTTATTGATGGGGAACAGGCCGTCCGCGGGACCCCTTCCGGCGGCCGCAGAGAAGTATCAGAACTGTAACATTGCCGACCCAGCGCCGTAACCTGTTTTTGTTAGAATCAGCATAAATATTGGGAAAAATCTTATGAATGAGAAGCCGGAATCCAGCATAAAGGGGAAAAAAGCGATACGCTCGTGCGCCCTGGTCTTCGCGGCGGCGTCCTTCCTGGGCTTGCTGTGCATCGGGGCGTGGCTCGGGATACGGTCGTACGCGCCCGCCGCCCCGCGGGCGGAGCCGACGGCTTCGGCGACGCCTTTCGGACCCGCCGCGGAAACTCCCACG
Source organism: Anaerolineales bacterium (assembly GCA_046260075.1). GTDB lineage: Bacteria > Chloroflexota > Anaerolineae > Anaerolineales > RBG-16-64-43 > JAFGKK01. Next base: position 366 of record JBJYXS010000207.1, read on the forward strand.
GCGCGCCATCCGTACGCCACCCGCACGCCGACCGAAACCGCCGCCCTCCCGCTGCGGCTCCTTTCGCCCACGCCGTCCGGCGAGGTTCCGCCGTGGGCGCCCTACGCCGGGCCGGTCAACCCCTCGCCGACTCCCATCCCGACCCCCGAGGCGGAGATCCCGCAGGGCGATCAGACGCTGAACATCGCGTTTCTGGGAATCGATAAGAGCGAAACGGAGCCTCCCTACCGGACCGACGCGATCATGATCCTCTCGCTGGACCGGGAAAATATGACCGCCGCGCTGATCTCCTTCCCGCGGGATCTGTTCGTCTACATACCGGCTTACGGCATGCAGCGGGTCAACATCGCCTTCGGACAGGCTTCGGAAATCCACTACCCGGGCGGCGGGTTCGCCCTGTTCCGGGATACGATGGCCTACAACTTCGGCATCCGCGTGGACCGTTACGCCATGATGAACTTCCAGGGCTTCAAGGAGATGATCGACCGGCTGGGCGGAATCGACGTAGACGCCGAAAAACCGCTCAGCGACTACCGCTTCGGGTACGGAACCTGGAAGATCCCCTCCGGGGTCACCCACATGGACGGATCATTGGCGTTGTGGTACACGCGCGCCCGCAAGACCACCAGCGATTTCGACCGCGCCCGCCGCCAGCAGGAGGTCATTATGGCGATCGCCCAGCGCCTGCTGGACCTGCGCGCGATCCCCAACTTGCCGGGATTTTTCAACACCTTCATGCGGTATTTCGAGAGCGATCTGACCCTCGAAGACATCACGCCCTACGCCGAGCTGGCGGCCTCGCTTCCGCTTTCCTCCCTGCGCCGGTTCCGGATCACCTACCCGGGCGAGTGCAGCAATTGGATAACCCCCCAGGGGGCGATGGTCCTGCTGCCGAAGCCGGATGCGATCCGGGCCATGCTGGAAGAAGCGCTCCATCCGGCCGCTCTGGATGAAGCGGATTTGGAAGGATGATATGCGAAAACCTTTCCTGCCCTCATTGTTTTTCAGCATGCTCCTGGCCGGCTGCGGCACCTTGAAGATCGACGTGGAATACGGGTGGACGCCGGCCGGCTCCGAATCCGAAACCGCACCGTCCGAATCCCCCCGGCCGGCCGAAACCGTCCCCGCTTCCAGTGCGACGCACCCTGCGGCCGTCACGGCGTCGCAAACGGCTTCCCCGACCGCTTCCGAACCGCCGCCTTCCCGGGTGACGGCCCTTTCGGCCGGCGAACGGCATACCTGCGCCGTCACCGACCGGGG
>JBJYXS010000208.1:0-9152 GCA_046260075.1 Anaerolineales bacterium
GGTCGGTGGGGCGCAGCCGTTCCGGAACCGGTTTGTAATACCGCAGGGAAATTTCGCTGACTTCGACGAATTCGAAATCGTGGCGTGCCAAAGCGGTCAGGAGCAGGCTGACCTGGTTGACGGTCGGCACGATCGAACCGAAGAACCCGCCCGGCCGCAGGGCCGCGCGAACCTGGGCGATGTACTCGTGGGGCACGGGGACGTCGAGGAACAGAGCCGGCGCATCGGTTTCGCCGAACCCCTCGGAAACATCCTGCAGGCGGAGCTCCACCCGAGAATCCAATCCGAGCGCCTCCAGGTTCCGGCGGGCGAGGGTTTGCATATCCTCCCGCGAATCATACGAGATGACGCGTCCCTGCGGGCCGACCGCCGTCGCCAGCGCGGTGGTCAGCGCGCCTGAACCGGTCCCGGCTTCGATCACGGTGGAACCCGGCACGACCGACAGTTTCAACAGGATGTATCCGATATCCTTGGGGAAGATGATCTGGCTTCTGCGTTTGGTATCGCGCAGTACGTCGTGCAGGGAAGGGGGCAGCAGGTAAAAGGGCCTTCCCAGGTGGCTGTCGACGCGGGAGCCCCACGGCTTGCCGATCATGTCGTCGTGTTTGATCAGCCCGCGGTGGGTGTGCAATTCCGCCCCGGGCTGCAGACGGACTAGCCGGTACTTGTGATCGCGTCCGACCAGCTGGACCATTTCGCCTGCCTCGATCGTGATCGACATTCCACCTCCCGGAAAGCGCATTGTATCGTGGCGGACGCAGGGTGACAAACAAATCGGCCGGAAGGATCCCGGCCGAGGGGTCGGTGGGGAAACCGGAGGCTACGAAGCGGACGGCGCCTGTTCTTCCAGCGGCAGTCCGTAGCGGTCGTACGCCAAGTTGAGGATTTCGTTGATCAGGACGGCGTATTGCATTCCTTCCGCCTTGGCCATGATGCAGAGATCGCTGAAATCCGGGGTCACGCCGGGCAGCGTGTTGATCTCCAGCAGGTACGGATGGCCCTCGGAATCCAGGCGGATGTCGACCCGGCTGCAATCGACGGCGCCGATCGCGACGGTCGCCGATTTGGTCAGCCGGTACATTTCCTTTTTCAGGCTGTCGGTGATATCGGCCGGGCAGGTGTAGACCGGCGAGCCCTCCTCGCCGGGGACGATGCCCTTGGCTTCCGAACCGTAGACCCCATGTCCCACACCGACGTTCGTATCGATCTCGAGGACCGGAAAATAGTGGAATCCATCGGATTTGTAGAGATCGGGATCGGCGCGCCGGCGGTTTCTGGCCGGATTGCCGATGATCCCGACCGTGAATTCGCGGCCGGGCAGAAAGCCCTCCACCAGCGCCGGCTGATGGTAATCCTCCACGATGCGGTGGGTTTCGCGCCGCATCTCCTCCTCGTTCTGGACGATCGAACTCGGGGAGACGCCCTTCCCGGATCCTTCGCGGACGGGTTTGACGAACAGCGGGAAGCGGAGCGTGGAGCGCAGCGGCGCGTCGGGATCGTTGAAGAGCTGGAAGGGGACGGTGCGCAGGCCGCGGTCCCGCCAGATCCTCTTGGCGATCACTTTTTCCAGCGAGATGGCGTTGGCCAGGATGCGCGATCCGCTGTAGGGGATGCCGAGCATTTCGAGGATCGCCGGGACGTGCGATTCGCGCGCGTCTCCGCGCAATCCTTCCGAGATGTTGAAACAGAATTGCGGTTTGGTCTTGCGGATGCTGTCGAGCAGGGAGGCGTCGGCTTCGAGGAAGAACGGTTTGTGGCCGACCGATCGGAGCGATTCGATGATCGCCTCCACCGTCTCCTCGCGGTCATATTCGACGTTGTCGTCGGGCGGCGCATCCGCACGCAGGGGGATGTTCTTTTTCAGGTTGGCCAACACCGCGACCTTCAGCGGCGGGCCGATCCGGTGCGGCACGGCCGGCGTGATGGGAAGGATGATTTGGGATCCGGGCGATTCTTCTTTTGCGTTCTCGGTAGTCATCGTTTCTTTGCCTTGTGATCCGGCTCCTTTGCAACAGAAAAGCCCCACCCACCGGGTCAGGGCTTCGCATGCGTCATGTTGATGGGCGTTTTCCGATTATAGCATTATTCACGGCCGTCAAGGGACCGGTTCGCCGTTTCCCAGAGAGCCCATATAATGGATTGCGCCGGCCGGCGCGACGGAACGGCGGAAAGGAGCGGCCATGGGAAAAATCATCGATGTGTCGATGGATATCCACCCGGGAATGCTGGTATGGGAGGGGGACGATGAGGTGGAGCTCCGCCGGACGGAGAAGATGGAGGATGGGGCGCACGCCAATGTTTCGCGGATCCGGTGCAGCGTGCACACCGGAACCCACGTCGATGCGCCGCTCCATTTCATCGACGGCGGGGAGAGCGTCGATCGGATTCCGCTAGCTGTGCTGATCGGCCCGGCATGGGTGGCGGACATCCCCGCCCGGCGGCATATCAGCGCGGAGTATTTGGAGAAAGCCGGGATCCCCGGGGGAACGGAACGCCTGCTGATGAAAACACGGAATTCCCGGTTCCTTGACACCCAGACCCAATTCCGATCGGATTTCACCGGACTGAACGAGAGCGGGGCGCAGTGGATCCTTTCAAAGGGAATCCGCCTGGTGGGCAACGATTATCTTTCGGTGGCCAGCCGGGATCAGACCGGTCCGGTGCACCGGCTGCTGCTGGAAGCCGGGGTGGTGCTCGTCGAGGGGATATCGTTGCGGGAGGTGCCGGCCGGAGCCTGCAGGTTCTATTGCCTGCCGCTGAAGCTGGCGGGTTCGGACGGCGCGCCCGCGCGGGCGGCCATAGAGTTGGAGTAAGGCGGACTGGTCCATCCGGCACAGGGCGCGGAAGGGGTTATGTAAGGTGGCCGATTAACCCCGGAGGGGCGTATCGAGACCACTGTTTTTTAACAGCCTGTCAGGAGGATGCCGGCGGGTTCCCCTGCAGCCCGAGTTCGGCGGCGATCGGCCGCATCGCCTGGATGACGTTGTCGACGTGCTCCCACAACTCCACGCCGAATTCCTGCGCGCCGCGTTCGATCTCCTCGCGGTTGGCGCCCGCGGCGAACGACCGGTCTTTCCACTTTTTCTTCACCGATTTCGCGGTCAGGTCGGCCAGCGAACGGGAGGGCCGCACCAGCGCTACGGCGACGATCAGACCGGTCAATTCGTCGCAGGCAAACAGCGCCTTTTCCATGCGGTTCTCCCGGGCGATTCCCGTGTGGTCGGCGTGCGAGAGCACGGCATGCACGATCTCCTCCGGGACGTTCCGCTCCCGCAGGATCGGCGCGCCCGCCGTGGGATGGCGCTCCAGATCCGGATGGATCTCCCAGTCGAAATCGTGCAGCAACCCGACGATGCCCCATAATTCCTTGTCCTCTCCGAACCGCTTGGCGTAGAACCGCATCGCCGCCTCGACGGCCAGCATGTGGCGGATCAGATTTTCGTTCTTAATGTATTCCCGTACGATGGCAAGTGCTTCGTCGCGCTGCATGCGGGTTTTCCTTTCCATCCGGCCGGCGCAAGGGGCGGAAGGCTACTCGATCGGCGTAAGGGGTCCCAACACCGGCTGGGGGTGCGTGATCTGTGTTTCCACGATAGCGGAGATACAAGCCGGCCACTCGCGGAGGGTCCACAGGATCCGGGAGGAGATCCGGTACTCCCGCCGGTCAGCGGACACGCCGACCGCTTCTATCCCCATTTGGTCGCAAAGGTAGACCGCGCGCGGCAGGTGGAAGGCTTGCGAAACAAGGATCGCCTGCCGTACGTCGAATACGAACCGGGCGCGGTAGCAGGAGTCGTAGGTCCGGCGCCCGGCGTAATCAGGGACGAGGTCGTCTTCCGGAACGCCCAGGGAAAGGGCCAGGTCCATCATCGCCGCCGGTTCGTTGTATTCCGGAAAGCGGTTGTCGCCGGTGAGGATGATTTTCCGCACTTTCCCGGCCCGGTAGAGATCGACCGCCGCGGCGACCCGGTCCGCCAGGACGGGGGTGGCAGTGCCGTCGCGGTAGATGCCGGCTCCAAAGACGATCGCGACCGGCGCCGGCGGGGAGTCCGCGGCGGAACGGTAGATCCGCGAATGCGTTTTCCACAGGATGAGCAGCCACGGCCATCCGACCAGCAGCATGCCGCCGGACAGGAACAACAGGCCTTTCCCGATCGTCCGAAGCCTGCTCATGGCAGCCGGTCATCCCTCCCGAGAAGTGAATTCCATCAGCTCGATCGGTGCGCCGTCATCGACGATCATCGCCGTGCGGACCCCTTCGGAAGGCGCTCCGGGGGCAAGCAGGATCTCCCGTCCGGACATGGCCGCATCCAGATCATCGACGATAAAGGCGAGATGCGGGGTGTTTTTCACCAGTTCCGGAAGCGGGCAATCTTCCTCGAACCGCATCCATTCCACGCCGTAGGGGCTGGTATCGAAACCGGAGACGTACATCCCGTACCGGGGGAGGTATTTTTCCTCCGGCCGCTTTCGGCGGGTGGGAATTCCCAGGTGATGAAACCGCCAGCCGTCCCGTGCGATGGCGGCGGGGTATTCATGATCCTGCCGGCGGCGGGACGGCGACGGGGAGGAATCGGAAGGATCGGGCTTGGGCATCCTACCTCGAAGGCTGAAACGGAGAGGACGGGATATATCAGAAAAAAAGCCCGGAAACCCGGGCCAGTGCCGAAGCTGGGAGTTGAACCCAGATGGCCTTGCGGCCACTGCGCCCTGAACGCAGCGCGTCTGCCAGTTCCGCCACTCCGGCATGAGATGATGAATTGTATCGGGAAAAATGAATTTGTCAATAATACCGAGTCGGTCTTAAGACCGACTCGGTATTAATCTTCTTTCCAGGCCGCTTCGAGCGCCTCGTCGGTTGTTGCAAACACACCCGCGCCGAGGGATTCCAGGGCCGCGCGCTTTTCTTCGCCGGAGGCGACGCCGAAGATCCGCAGGCGGATGTCGATCCGGGCCCGCCGCAGCAGGTCCACCGCGCTCTGCGTGCCGATCACTCCGGTGGGCGAATCCTCGAACACAGTGACCGTCGACGGTTCCGTTTTCAGGTCTGCAAGCGCCGGCAGCAACTGCCCTTCCTCGACGAAGGACCGGGCCGCCTCCAGGGCGTCGACTTCGCCGCTGCCCAGCGCAAAGGCGATCGCCGCCAGGGAGTGCACCGGGCTGGGTTTTAAATAACCGTCCACGGCCTGGCCGTGCCGCCGGGCCAGCCATTGCATGTGGCCGGCGCCGGCCAGCGGCAGCGCCTTCACGCCGGCCACCTCCAGAGCGATTTCGGCCTCGGGCGGGTAATCCGTCAGGTCGTCCGCGGCGCTTTGCGGCCGGCAGGGCCGAGCGGTGATGACCGCGGCGCGGATGTCCCCTTCGCGCACCGATTGCAGGATCCGGTCGCGCGGACCTTCCGATAATCCCGGCCGGTCGCGTTCGGCCAGCAGCGACGGGGTGTCGATGGCCGGCTCGGTCCGGTAATGCTCTGCATAGGCGCGGCTGCCGAGCGTGTATTGTTGGAAGAACCGCATCACGGGCGAGCGCGCGAATTCGCGGGGGTGACCCAACACCGCCTTCAACACGGCGCGGAATTCGTCCAGCCGCGCAGTCTCCGCATCCGTGTGCCCGGCTTCCTGCGCAAACAGCCTGACGGACGATTCGGAGGGCGTCTCCCCGCCCATGGCGCCGGCCAGGCGCGCCCAGCGGGCGAAATCCGGCTGCCGGCGGGGGACGCCGGATTCCCGGATCGCCTGCAGACAGCCGTCGAGGTCGGCGGGCAGACGCAGGGATGGATCAGCCCGCCAGGCGTCGAGCACCTCGGCCATGAGGCATATTCCGGCGATGTCCCACTCGCAGGTGATCCCATGGGCTTCGAAGGCCTCGATGACGGATTCCGCCAAAGGCGAATCGGGGTACCCCGCCCGGCGTGAGAAATGGGCCACCGTCCGGCGCAGGGCTTCCCGGTATCCGCCCGGATGGACCAGCACGCCGTCGAGATCGAACAGCCAGATGTTCATCGATGCCGCCGCTCCAGTTCGGCTTCCACATCCGCCAGGCTCAAGCCGCGCGCGGCCAGCAGCACCAGTGTGTGGTAGATCAGGTCGGACGCTTCACCGACCAGTTGTTCGTCGCTTTGTCCGAGTGCGGCGACGATCGTCTCGGTGGATTCCTCGCCTACCTTCTGGGAGATTTTCTCCAGACCTTCATCCAGCAGACGGTTGGTGTAGGAGCCCTCCTGCGGATCCGCCTTGCGTCCGGCGATGACCGAATCCAGCAAGCCGAGGAATCCGGATGCGGATCGCTTTTCCCCGCCCAGCACGGTGTTGAAAAAGCACGACCGCGCACCCGTGTGGCAGGCCGGGCCGGCCGGCACGACCTTCAAGAGGACGACGTCGCAATCGCAGTCGAGGAAGACCTGCTCGACCCTGAGGGTGTTTCCGGAGGTCTCCCCTTTGTGCCAGGGCGCCCGGCGGCTGCGGCTCCAAAAGTGCGCCTCGCGGCTTTCGAGCGTCTTGCGCCACGCATCGGCGTTCATCCAGGCCAGCATCAGCACTTCGCCGGTGCGGGAATCCTGGGCGATGGCGGGGACCAAGCCTTGATCGTTGTAGTTGGGTTCCATGCGTTCTCCCGGTCCTCCCCTCGCCCCCGTAGGGGCGCAGCGGTGCTGCGCCCCTACGGGGCGAGGGGGTTAGGTCAGCCGTACCTTTACTCCCTCTTGATCCAAATAACCCTTCAACTCCGCGACGGTCGTCAGCCCGTAGTGGAGCAGGGAGGCGACCAGCGCGGCGTCGGCCTTGCCTTCGGTGAGCACGCGGTGGAGGTGCTCGGGTTTTCCGCCGCCGCCGGAGGCGATGACCGGTATGCCGACCGCTTCGGCGACGAGGCGGGTGAGGGTGATTTCGTACCCTTCCCGGGTGCCGTCGGCGTCGATCGAGTTGACCACCAGCTCCCCGGCGCCCAGTTGCTCGCCGCGCCGCGCCCACTCCAGCGCGTCGATTCCGGTGCGGTTGCGCCCGCCGAAGGTGACGATCTCGTACCCCGACGGGACGGCTTCCGAACGCGGGACCGCCAGCACGTCCATCGAGAGCACGACGCATTGCGCCCCGAAAGCACGCGAGGCTTCGGCGATGAGCTGCGGATCGGCCACCGCGGCGGTGTTGACGTTTACCTTCTCGGCGCCGGCCAGCAGGACGGCGCTGCAATCCTCCACCGTCCGCAGCCCGCCGCCCACCGAAAACGGGATGAACACCTGCGCGGCGACGGCCGAGACCGTATCGAGCAGGATCGCCCGTCGGTCGCTGGAGGCGGTGATATCGTAGAAGACCAGTTCGTCGATCCCGGCTTCGTAATAGCGGCGGGCGGTTTCGACCGGATCGCCGATATCCTTGGTGTTTACGAACTTAACACTCTTGGCCAGCTTTCCGTCGCGCACGTCGAGGCAGGCGATGATCCGTTTGCTCAGCATGTTCCGAATCCTCCACTGCCGTCCCAGGCGAGAAAATTCTTCAGAAGATTCAACCCGGCCGGCCCGCTTTTTTCGGGATGGAACTGGGCCGCGACCAGGTTGGCGCGGCCGATTACCGCCGGGAACATCCCGCCGTACTCGCATTCCGCGGCCACGCACCCGCCGTCCGCCGGCTGCGGGTAGTACGAGTGGACGAAATAGAACTCCTGATCCGGACGAAGGCCCTTAAGGAACGGGTGCTGCCGCCGGATCCGGATCGCGTCCCAGCCCATGTGCGGGATCTTCAACGCCGGGTCGGTCGGTTCGAACCGCCGGCATTCGCCCGGGATGAGATCCAGGCAGGCGGTGTCGTTCTCCTCGGAATGCGTCATCACGATCTGCGCTCCCAGGCAGATTCCCAGGATCGGCGTGCTGCGGGCGAAGGCCTTGCGCAGCGCTTGATCGAGCCCGCGCGACCGCAAGGCGTCCATCGCGCTTCCGGCTTGGCCGACACCCGGAAAGATCACCTTTTCGGCGCGCAGCAGTACCTCGGGATCCGGCGTGATTTCCGAATCGACGCCCAGATGGTTCAGCGCGCGCTGGACGGAAGTGATGTTGCCGGCTTTGTAATCGACGATGCAGATCATGACGTCCTTTCGATGTACGGGTCGGTGCGGTATGGGTTCCCTGTATGGCGGCGACGGCCCGCGGGAATTAACGCAGCGTCTCCAATGCGGCCTGCAGGGTGAGCGAACCCTCATATAGCGCCCGGCCGATGATGATGCCGGGCAAGCCGGCCCGGGCGGCGGCCGCAACGTCTTCCGCGGAAGAGACTCCGCCGGAGGCGATCACCTGGAGGCCGGTTTGTTCGGCCAGATCCACCGTTGCCGGAATGTTCACGCCAGCCGAGACCCCATCGCGTTCGATATCGGTGAAGACGCACCAGCGCACGCCCTGTTCGGCAAGACGTTTGCCCAGATCGACCGCGGAAACGGAAGAACTGGCCGTCCAGCCGCGGATATTGGCCTTCCCGCCGCGGGCATCGATCCCGGCGGCGATTTTCTCCGGCCCAAATTTGCGCATAGCCACATCGACGAGCTTGGGATTTTCTATCGCAGCGGTGCCGATTACGATTCGGGAGACGCCGGAATCCAGAGCGCGGCTGATTCCATCGATATTGCGCATTCCGCCGCCGAGTTGGACTTTAAGCCCGACTCGCAGAATCTCCGCCAGGGCAAGCCCGTTGGCGGCCGTGGCTTCGCCGAAGGCACCGTCAAGGTTGACGACGTGCAGCCAGACAGCGCCTTCGCTTTCCCAGCGCCGGGCGGTTTCCAACGGATCGTCGCTGTAGACCGTCTCACGATTGGGATCGCCCTGAGCCAATCGGACTACCCTTCCTCCGCGCAGGTCGATCGCGGGGTATATCACGAATTCCGTGATTCCATTCATCATATTCATAAAAATATCCTTTGTACAAAATTTTTACCGCAGAGGCGCAGCGTACGCCAAGGGTGTCTTATCCCTCACCCCGCAGGAAAAGCACCGGCTCCCCTCTCCCAGCTTGTGCTGGGAGAGGGGTTGGGGGTGAGGAGGTCCTAAATTACTCCCTTTGTCGAAGGTATCCCGGTGGGGCGGCGCGGATCGATCTGCGTCGCGCGGTCCAGCGCTCGGCCGAAAGCCTTGAACATCGCCTCGGCCTGGTGATGATCGTCGCCGCGTTCCA
>JBJYXS010000209.1:0-5089 GCA_046260075.1 Anaerolineales bacterium
AATTTGGAAAAAGGAACAATCGACGGTTATTTCTCTTCACCGATAATTGCCGCGCCGGAGAATAATCCTTCCGTATTTGTGAACGAACTTATGCGCCCCCGATGGTCGCCCGATGGAAAATGGATCGCCTTCATGGCGGCAAGGGAAGACCCATCCGGCATGGGATTGGTGTACTTTGGCCCCTATATTGTGGATATCACCTGCATACAAAACAATACGTGCGGCAAAACCGCAAGGACCGCCGGGGATTTTAAAGCGCAGAGGGATATGGCCGCGGTATCATGGACTTCCGACAATCGGATGGCGGTGGCGCTGAAAAACGAACGTGACATTTCCTTCTTTAATCCGGAAACATTGGAATTGGACGGGCAAATCGCCCTTCCCGATGATCACAATTGGTACATTGAGGGGATGGAATTTTCACCGGATGGCAATTGGATTTCCATCAAGGATGGGAATATCTTTTTATACGATATCCATCGTGCGGCGATATCCACAATCATCCATAAGGAATCGGACAGCCACTTTTGGATTGTCTTCTAAGTAACAACGGGTAAGCCCCCGGTTGTTCTCCGTTGGGGAAAATTCGCAACGCAGGCGCAGAAACAAAAGACCGCTGGAAAACCTCCCCTTACAGGAAAATAGAAGCCCCCGTTAAAAACCACGGGGGCATCGTATTCCAGCGCCGGGATTCATCCCGGCGTGGACGTAAAGGCCGGCAACCCTCGGGAAGATCCGCCGCTACGGCCGCAGCGTTCCCGCCCAGATCTGCCAGGCCAGGGCCGTCTTGGCCAGCAGGCTCAGGATGATGTAGACCCGCTCGCCGAAGAGGTAATCCTTCCACGGCCCCACCTTCCGGTATTGCAGGACCATGTTGACCGCGAAGATGTTGAAGAACACGAAGATCGTCGGGACGATGGCGTAGACGAAGGACGGCGGCTTGGCGTCGGAGGATCCGAGCGCCCCGTAGAACGAGACGAAGATCACGATCCAGGGGATGATCCCCGCGATGCAGCCGTAGATGAACGCCGTCCAGTCGGTCTTGGCGGTCGTCTGGTTGTGCAGTTCCATCATGATCCCGAACAGGTTCATCATCGCGTTGATCCCGAACAGCAGGATCAGCGCGCCCAGGTCGGTGACGCCGACCAGCATGCCGATCAGGACGATCATCAGCGAAGAGGACAGCGCGTACTCGTAGAACCGAGCCGGGTTCATCCCGCTCTTGAGCTTGGCCACGTACCAGCGGTAGCCGACGGTGGAGAGGTAGAAGTGGGCCGCGGCCGAGATCAGCAGGAAGACCGCCACCGCCGGCCCGAAGCGCAGTTCGAAGGCCTGCTGCGGATCGGGGACCAGCGACCGGGCGGCGGTGTCGAAGCGCAGGAAGTTGGTGAACACCGGGTAGGTGGTGTCGTTGCTGATCGCCCACATGAAGATGCCCTGGATCAGGTGCAGCACGCCCATGACGGCGTTGAAATTGCGCAACCCCGTGAAGGTCCGTTCGGATGCCGGATCCGCGGCGACGGCCGCCACGGCCGGTTTGCTTGCGGACATTCTCCGTACGGTCTTGGCCGTCGTCCCCCTTGCGGTCTTCTTCCCCGCGGTCTTCCTCCTTGCGGTGCTCTTTTTTGCGGTTTTTCTGCTTGCCATGATCTCCTCCTTGCCCCTTTCCCGTCATCCCCTATCCGGGGAGGAGGGAAGAAAGGGTGTGTGGATGATCCCCCCGCTTCGGGGAGGATGAGAGAGAAGGATGATGTCTTCGATTTTCCCGCCCCCGTCGGCTTTTCCGTCCCAAAGAATATAGGAGAAAGCCGTGCAAGGCAAATCGGCCCGCCCTTGGCCGCGGCCCGTCCCCTGTACCGGGGAGCGCACGGGAATGACTGCCGGGACCGCCGGATCCGCGTTCACAGAACCAGAAGCACGCCGAACACGATTTCCACGGCCAGGCTGATGTTATTGGATTGCATCACCGAGCGGTCGAGGACCATCGAGACGGCGCGCACGGCCGCGATCGCCAGGTACATGATCCCGATCGCCTGGTACACCTGCGGCGCCCCCAGAACGAACGGCGCGATGCCCAGCCCGACGAACAGGCCGCCCATCACGGCGCGGATCTCGGTGATTCCGCGCGGACCGGCCGCTTCGAGGCCGGTGAATCCCCTGATCGCCCGCGGGGCGAACAGGGAGATAAGCCCCGTCGCGACAGTCGCCAGCGCGCACACCGCCTTGAGGATGAGCAGAATATCCATGGGGAAACCTCCTCTCTACGCCCGTTTGCCGTACCAGAACCGTTTCCAATCGCCGCCGCTCGATTGCAGGGCCAGGAAGGCGTACAGCGCGCCGGCCCAGAACCCCAGGACCATCATCAGCGCCACCCAGAAGACCGAGGGCAGCAGGGCCTTCTCGCGGAAGACGATCCAGCAGGAGAACAGGGCGAAGCCCACGTACAGATCCACCAGCGAGACGATCCCCCACGGCATCGCCAGGAGCCGGGCGCCCTCGCCGGAAAAATCCCCCCGGGCGAAACCGTACACCAGCACACCCGTCATGGCCGCCAGTCCGAGCAAGGCGACGGCTTTCGCGGTTTTCATGGGTTCTCCTTTCCGAAAGCGGCCGATTTGCGCCCCGGATCCGTCCGCGGCGGGGCGGCGCAGGCCGCGCGGGCCTACTGCTTCTTCGGGATCCACGGAATGAAGGCGCTCGTCCGCTCGGCGTATTCCTTGTACCCCGGCCGGGTTTCGAGCGTTTTTTCCAGCAGCGCCACTCCCGAAACGCGCAGCAGGAGCAGGGTCATGACCGCCGGGCTGAAGACCGTCCACCACCCGCCCGCCGCGGCGGCGATCAGGTAGTATCCCCACCACTGGGCGGAATCGCCGAAATAATTCGGGTGGCGGGTGCAGCGCCAGACGCCGCGGTCCAACACCCTGCCGCGGTTGGCGGGATCGGCCTTGAAGCGGGCAAGCTGGGCGTCGCCGACGGCCTCAAAGAAGAAACCGACCGCCCAGACGAACACTCCCGCGGCATCCAATGGAGTCAGCCGGTCCGGGGAAGCGCCGTACTGCATGGCCAGCAGCGGGGCCGAGATGATCCACATCAGGATCCCCTGGAGGAGAAACACCTGGAAGAAGCTCCGCCAACGCCAGCGCGGGCCGTTTTCCTCGCGCCATTTGCGGTAGCGGAAATCCTCCCCTTTCCTCCAATTGCGCAGCAGGATGTGGATCGAGAGCCGCAATCCCCAGACGGTGACCAGGAGTCCGGCCAGCAAGCGCCGCGGAAGGTATCCGTCGGGGGAAAGCGCGAAATACACCCATTGGAGGCCGACGAACCCGGTCCCCCAGAAGATATCAACGATGCTGGCGTTTTTAAGGTACAGGCTCAGCAGCCACAGCGCAGTCATGCCGAGGACGACGACGAGCAGCCCGGTCCCGTACGCGGCGATCCAATCCATGGCGCCCTCCCGTTTCTATCGTGCGGAGATGCCCGCGAATCCGATCACACCGGGCCCGATGTGCGCGCCGATGACCGGATTGATTTCTTCCAGCCAGATGTCGCCCGCCGGCAGCAGGGGGCGGACCCTCTCCAGAAGGTCCCGCGCCCGCCGGTCCGCCGCCGAGTGCAGCAAGGCCGCCCGCTCGAACGGGCCGAATTCCTTCAGCAATCCGACCATCCGCTGTACGGCGCCGCCGCGGGTGCGGACCCGCTCGGCGGTCGGGTTGCCGTCGTACATTTTCAGAAACGGTTTGATCTTCAGCAGCGTGCCGAAGGCGGCCAGAGCGGCATGCATGCGGCCGCTCCGCCGGAGGAATTCGAGCGTATCCAGCGCGGCGAAGACATGCGTACGGGCGATCTGCTCCCGGAGCATCCCCAGGATGTGCTCCAGCGGGCGTCCCCGGGCGGCCTCCTCGGCCGCGGTCTGCACCTCGAAGCCCATCCCCAGGCTGAGCTGCCGCGAATCGAACACCGTCACCGGTACGGCGTCGGTCTCCTCCGCCGCCCGGCGGGCGACGTCGACCATGCCGCTTAGGCTTGAAGAAATGTGTATCGACAGAATTTCCGACGCCCCCTCGGCGGCCGCGCGCCCGTACGCGGCGCGGAAGACCTCGATGCCGGGGACGGCCGTCGTCGCCGCCGGGCGGAAGCCGGGCAGCCGCTCGTAGAACTCCCGCCGCGAAAGGTCCACCCCGTCCCGGTACGTTTTTCCCCCGGCATGGATCGCCAGCGGAATAACGGCGATCCCGTGCCGGCGGATGACCTCCTGCGGGAGATCGCAGGTGCTGTCGGTGACGATATGAATGGCCATGCCGCACCGCCTGTCTATTGGATGCCGGATTCCGCGACGGGTGACAAGCTTTCCCGCATGTACCGTGTATGATATGCGAAAACGGCGCAGCGCGTCCACCGGCCGTCGAACATCCGGGCGCGGGCAACCGTCGCGGGGCCGCCTCCGTGCGGCTTGGCGGGGGACGGCGGCACACGCGGCATGCGCCGTTCGCCCTCCGCCAGCCCTATTCCGTCCGGCTCCACAAACCGGCGACCATTTTATCCGCCAACCGGGCGGGCAGTCTGGCCGCCGGGATATCGGGTATCCACCGGCGGCCCGGACCGGCGGCGCCGTTCTGTATTTCGGCCTGGCTGTTGTATCCCCTTAGCGGCATGATTTTCGGCCGCGTGTTTCCCCGGGTCTGCGCTCCGATGGATCCGTGCCCCCTGACGGCCGTCTCCATCGCTCTGCTGGCGGCCGCCGTTCCGAAGGTCAGCCGGGCGTTGTTCATCCTGCTGCCGCCCTGGGCGCTGCTCGCGCTGCCGAAGGCGTTGGGAATGTACCAATGTTATGAAGACGGGATCCTTTTTCTGTCTGGCGTCTACGGGGTGATCATGCTGGCGGCGAATTGGAAAACGATCTCCGCGCCGGTCCGCGTTCCGGAAAAGGCCGCCGGCGGGCACGGGCAACCGCCCGGCGCCTGATCAGAACGGGGGAAGATCGTTGGAAAAGGCGGACGAAACCACCCCCTGAAGTTAATGCGGTTTTTGCGGCTTGCATTCCTTACTATGATATTGTCCAATTTATTCGTGCCCGATATCTTTCCGTTTT